>CAZRKK010000055.1:0-1011 GCA_964600695.1 uncultured Candidatus Saccharibacteria bacterium | reverse complement strand
GCAGGCGTCTCTACCAACGCCACCCTCGACAACAGCTCAGGATCCACCGCGGTTGTGATGGGGTTGGGAGCCGGCACATGATTAATTTTGTGGGCCAGGCGCTGGCCATCGTCCTCTGCCTCCTGTCCATGCCTGCCCCCATGGTCCAGGCGGCGACCCATCAGACGGTGCCCAGCGCCAATTTTAGTTTCATGCCTACCCTCCAGACCTTCCTCCAAGAAGAGGACGCGGATCGGCTCGCTGACCTCTCCTCCAGTATCGTCTTGAGTGGCGGCGTCCACTCCACCGCGGCTGGCCTGGTTGGCTCACCGTCCGCCTTGACCGCCTACCTGAGCGGCCACTACACCACCGAATCCGGCACCATCACCTACCCCGACGCCTCCACCTGCTGGGTCATCGCCCACACCGCCACCACCGGCAATGTCGGCAGCTTCACGCGGGTGAGCGGCACCCATTACCTCATCAATTGCGGCTCCACCCCCCAACCCGCACTTCCCAACACTTCCACCGCCCTCCTGATGAAAGTCACCACTAGCGGAGGGGCCATCACCGCCGTCACCGACCTCCGCCCATTTGGTGCGTTGGGGGCCATCGACGCCTGCCGCTACGCCTCCCTCACTGACCTGCTGACTGCGGTTGGCTCACGAGTGGCGCATGTCATCCTCTCCTGCCACCTGCCTGTCCCCTCGAACGCGAGCATCCCCGCAACCATCTCCATCCTCCCCTCGCGCGCAGGAGCATTCGCGGTCGAATCCGGTGTGACGATCACCATGGCCAGCCCGCGCCAAATCCCGTTCTCTGTCTCGTGGCAGATTTTTGAGGGGGCCAGCACTGCCCCCGTCTCGTTCACCACCTCCGGCGACATCCGCCCCGAGTGGTGGGGGGCAGGAATTTCCACCTCCGCCATCAACAACACCACCTACATCAATCGCGCCATCGACTCCCAACCATCCAATAGCTACACCACCACTCTCTGGTTCAGCTACAACACCTACCAACACGACAACTCGA
>CAZRKK010000054.1:0-1019 GCA_964600695.1 uncultured Candidatus Saccharibacteria bacterium | reverse complement strand
GATTATTAGAAATGGAACGCTACGGCTTTCTAATAGTAGTTATCTTTTTATTTTTAGGAATCTTAGATAAAATTTTGATGCCAGTTGTAGTCCTGTTTTTTAAGCTGTTCGGCATTAATTTTTAAGTATAGATCAGCATCACGCTTTAATAGATAAATTTAATAGAAATAAAAAAATCGGCAAAGTAATTGTGCACTTTGCCGATTTTATCTTACGTTTGCTTATTTGTAGTCAGCAACTATTTGTGTTACTCCTACCATGCCGTTCCATTTGGCGTTGAGTCCCACCATAACCTTTTTTAGTTCGGCTAACTCAGTCGTATTAGCTTTGTCGAATACATTGTAACATGTACCGAACACACACTTGGAGACGATATACTCATCATAATTGGAGAGTGTATTTGAGTTTAGGTCGCGTCTGATCTGATTCTCAACAACCCGTTTGATTACTGCCAAGCCGGCCCAGTCTTCGTTGGTCAGAAATTTTTCTGGAACGAAAGGAACTTCGACAGTGAAATCAACCAAGGGGTGAGTTTGAATACCATCCCGCGAATAAGCTCCATCAACCCTGAATGAAATTTTTCGTTGGGGTCGAATAAACTCAGCAACCGCAACATCAAAAGGGTTTATGAAAATTGAACCTTTCGATGTGTCGTATGTTTTGGCATCATTTGTTGATACTACCCAGACTCCGCAAGAAGAGGAGTAGGTGCAGTCATTGTGGGCAAAATAAGTGCCACTGAACATGAACACAGCGACGGTTAAGAGAATAATTAGTGCTGCAATTGCAGACCCAATAATGGTTTTGGCTTTCATGATTTTTCCTCCGGTCATTTTAGTCTTAAAATAGTAAAGAACTATTTATATACAACATAATACCATAAATAGGTTATTTTGTCAAGGAGCTTGATTTTATTGAACCAATTATGTACAATTTACATACAATTCATTAGAAGCCCCTTTCGCTAGCTAATAGCTGGTGAACTAAGGAATTACCGACACATTTGTCGCTAGATTGGG
>CAZRKK010000053.1:0-1022 GCA_964600695.1 uncultured Candidatus Saccharibacteria bacterium | reverse complement strand
ACTGCTAACGATACTATCTCTCTAACAGGAAACGCTGGTGATATTATCACTGTTGCATCTTCTGCAACTGGTTCTGACAACAAGGCTATTAATATTTCCCAAACAGGAGGAACCACCGGAACAGATTACGCTGGTTACTTCTCTAACACTGGATCTGCAACCACTAACATTGCAGGTTACTTTACTGCCAGTGGGGCAACTAATAACTATGCTGCCATCTTTGATGCTGGTAATGTGGGGATTGGTGACACGACACCAGCTGCACTGTTTACTGTCGGTTCTGGAGATTTATTCCAAGTAAATTCGTCAGGTACAGTTACAACTACAAGTACAATTAATGCAATGGGTTCTACTCCAAATGCTCTGTATGGATTTAATAATACTCAATCCGGGTCTTTAACTACTGGTACAATTGGGTATAATGCTAGCTTACTCAAAACAGGAGGGACAGGTACTCTGCTGGGTGTTAGTGCTGACCTGACATATAGAGCGACAGCAACATCTTCATTTATGATGGGTGGAAGTTTTACTACCAATACTTCAACTACTGGAGGTGTAACACCTGTGATTACTACAGCTGGTGGCGTGCAAGGGGTGGTTAATAATGTATCAGGCGCTACTATTACTACAGCATATAGTGGATATTTTAGTACTGTTAATTCCGGTACGGGTACAATGCATAGAGGTATATATATAGAAGGTGGTCAATTAGGAGGAACTCTTGGTACATATAACGCAATTGACATAAATAATTATGCAATTGGCGGAACTCTTTCTACGCTCAAGGGTATAAACATGTCTGGGTGGTCTAGTGGTGGTACTGTGACAACATCGTATGGTATTTATATGGACACCTCTATAGATATAGGCTCTACTCGGTATGCTATGTATTCTTCCTCAACCTCAAATTCTTACATGGCTGGAAACCTTGGGTTGGGGGATATTAGTCCAGCAGCTTTGCTCACTGTAGGTAACGGAGATCTTTTCCAAGTAAACTCTTCTGGTGCAATTGCAGCTGCAAC
>CAZRKK010000052.1:0-1027 GCA_964600695.1 uncultured Candidatus Saccharibacteria bacterium | reverse complement strand
CTGTTGTTAGAGCATTACCTGTTATACTAGCCAAAGTCCCAGTAGTAGCAGAGTTAGCAGTTAAGTTAAAGATACCAGTACCAGTGTAGACACCAGTGTTGGTAATACCAAGATCAGCTCCTGTAGTATTTGCGGTAGCTTGTAAGATTATGTCGTTTGCTGTGGTTGGAGAAATTGTAGTAGATGATCTAGACCAGTATCCAATAGCACCAGAAGTTGGAGCAGTAGTTGTTAATGTTCCGTTTCCTGCTGATGTATATAGAGGACCATTTGAAGTTAGAGAAGAAAAACGAATAGTGCCTGAAGAAAGAATACCGGTTGCAGCTGCAATTGCACCAGAGGAGTTTACTTGGAACACTGATGATGTGCCAACGGATAGCAAGGATGGTAAAGATGTAACGCCAGTACCAATTCCTACATTCGAACTTGGATCAATGTACATAGCTGTACTTGTCGCATTTACAAATCTGATTCCCCCGCTTGCTTGACGGTTAACGAAATACAAATCGGTTGTATAGACTCCAAAGTCAGCTTCTGCAGCTCCAGTCTGATCAACAAACTGAATTGCTTCTCCTAGATTACCTTGCACCACTAATGATGTTACTTTTGATCCGTCATTAGCAGAAACCCAGAGAGGATTAACTTGGTTGGTTCCAAAATATGTTCCTGAGAGATTAGTTGGTGTAGTTGTCCCAATCCCCACATTACCAGCGTCAAAGATGGCAGCATAGTTGTTAGTAGCCCCACTCGCAGTAAAGTAACCTGCAATGTTAGTGGTTGCAGATCCAGTGTTAGAGAAGTAACCAGCGTAATCTGTTCCAGTGGTTCCTCCTGTTTGGGAAACACTTAAAGCTTTGTTTGATGCTGTTGTAGAAGAAGTTGAAAGAACTAGACTAGCATCTGTATTGTCCCAAGCTAGACCAGCCGCTTCTTGCAATACATTTCCTGATCCTTCAAATAAAATTCTCCCTGCAGTACCAGAACTGATGGCAGTACTACCGACAGTTAACCCTCCGCCACTACCACA
>CAZRKK010000051.1:0-1029 GCA_964600695.1 uncultured Candidatus Saccharibacteria bacterium | reverse complement strand
GCGCGTCTGCGAACGACGCGGGGTGCTCGCGCTGTGACAGCACCCGGATATGCCACCGTCGCCACCACCTACCACCAGCGCGGCTGGCACCCGCTGCCCATCCCGCGCGGCGAAAAGGCATCACCGCCGGCCGGCACCACCGGACGCGACGGCAAAGACCCCACCGCCGACGACATCGCCTCCTGGGCCGCCATCGACGCGCATGCCAACGTCGCGCTGCGCATGCCCGCCGGCGTCATCGGCATCGACGTCGACGACTACGACGGCAAAGGTGGCGCCGCCACGCTCGCCGACCTCGTGGGCCAATTCGGCCCACTGCCGGCCACCTGGTCCTCCACCAGCCGCGGCCCCGACCAGCCGTCACGCATCTACTTCCTGCGCTGCCCCGTCGACCTCGAGCTGCCCGGCACGCTTGGCCCCGGCATCGAAGCCATCCAACGCCACCACCGCTACGCCGTCGCAGCGCCATCCACCCGCCGCGACACCGGCGGCCGCTACCGCTGGTACCACCCCGACGGCAGCAAGGCCACCACGCCGCCAGCCGTCGCAGAGCTGCCCGAACTGCCCGCCACATGGGCGCAGGGGCTCGCCGTACGCCCACGGGCCACTGACGGCCACAACGGGACACCAGCGCCCGCCACAGCCCCACGTGGGCCGCTCGCCGACGACGACTCGATCGCCGAACGCATCAACCGCGACAACGACTGGCACACCCTGCTCAACGCCGACGGCTGGACCGAACACCACCGCGCCGGCGACGACACCCACTGGACCCGCCCCGGCAAAGACACCCGTCTCGGCACCTCCGCCGTCCTCCACGAACCCGACGGCCCCTTCGTCGTGTTCACCACCGGCGTCGCCGAGCTCCAGCAGGCCTGGGCGACCAACAACGGCGACTCGTGGGCCTACTCGCTGTTCGGCTACCTCGCCGCCACCCGCTTCGCCGGCAACCGCTCCCAGCTCGCCCGCGAAGCCCGCCTCGCCGACAACACCCGCAAGCTGAGCAACGCGCCACTGCGACTCACCGAG
>CAZRKK010000050.1:0-1038 GCA_964600695.1 uncultured Candidatus Saccharibacteria bacterium | reverse complement strand
GCCGACCGCGAAATGGAAATTGTGAATGCTCAAATTGAGGGGGCAGAATGATCCCAGATGAACCAGTCTACGCATTATTTAGTGGGGGGAAGGATTCGTTTGCGACGGCGAAGGTGCTTCAAGAAGCCGACAAACTTCGTGGCGTGGTGCTGATCGATACCGGTATCTCAGTACCGGAGTGGAAGTCTACCTGCATTGATATTTGTGAACAATTCAAAATGCCTTACCAAATCATTCCTACCAACATCCGCTACGAGTGGTTTGTATGGAAGTATGGATTTCCTGGTGACACAGGACATATGTACGCAATGAACTATCTCAAGGGTCGTGCGATCCGCGAGTATAAAAAGATGTATCCCAACATCGCATTGGCGAGTGGAGTGAGACTTGCGGAGAGTGCGCGTCGAGCTTTAACTACAAAAGAACTCGGTACATTTGAAACTGTCCCTGTTCATGCTCCGATTTTTGATTGGACTACTGAGCGGGTATGGGCTTATGTGCGGAGTTTTGGGTATGAACGTCCACGCTCCTACGTTACATTAGGGACAAGCGGTGATTGTTTGTGTGGGGCGTATGCACGAGAAGATGAGCGAGAGACAGTCCAAACACTCTATCCCGATATCGCAAAACGTATTCGAGTGTTGGAGGAGGTGTGCCAAGATCGCCATCCCACTCGTTGTCGGTGGGGATGGTCGGCACTCTCAAACTTGGATCGGGCGACACAATCAGCGCGCGAAATGCTTATCTGCCAAGAGTGTTCGGGTCGATAATGCTCAAATTCAAGACCCCGACGCCTGAACCGCCCCCCGAGCCGACCACCATCGAGCAAGCGATTGATCAAGGGCGCGATGAGATCATCGTCGACGCCAAAGGCCACGTCCGCCAAGCCGGGACAATGACTGGCGAAGGCGCCCTCGTCGCCGGCATGAAGGGCAAAGCCGAACGCTCCCTCTACTATTTCTGGAAATACATCCTCGCCCTCAATCGCGAAAACATCCTCGACCCGCACCTCCATGGGTGGTTTTGCAATTTCCTCCA
>CAZRKK010000049.1:0-1068 GCA_964600695.1 uncultured Candidatus Saccharibacteria bacterium | reverse complement strand
GTAAACGGCGCGGTGACTACCGGGCAGACGGTGACAATCGACACCGGGACGCTATCTCTACCCATTGGCGCGCAAGTGTCTTTTGGTTCTTCTAAGGTGCCGTCATATCTCATCACAGCGAAAAGCCCGGCGAGCGGTGCTACCACTTCGATCACTTTGGATAGGCCGGTCGAGTCGGCCTTGGCTGACAATTCTACTATTACAGTTTACGTACCAGATACAACCACCGGCCCGCAGGCGATGAAAGACGCACTGACGACCGCCGTTCCGGGGATTCTTTTGGATGGCACTTTTGACATTCTCGCAGCGTCAGACCTCGCAAACGGATATACGATCATTATCAATGTTCGTGAGCAAGACGATGTGAAGCTCAGAGACCACATCACGGCATTGCGCGAGGGCTGCGACCTGTATCTATTCCAGAAGAATAACGGATACTACACCCTGAGACGCGGGCTTGAGTGGAACCGGCAGAACATCACGGACGAATTGACAGCCGATGAGCTATGCCCACCGCATGAGCCACGGTACGACGATTCGCAATTGATCATCGGTTATGACCTACCGTATAAAGAGGCAGAGGGCAGCTCGGCTTTACTGGTGGCCGACGTTGACCCGGCACTAGTCACAAAATATAAAGGCATCAAATACTTTCAGCCATGGAAAACCGCTTCGACGTTTGCCGGGATAAAGTACATGTATGCAAACGTCACCTCAGCGGAGTATTTCGGCGAGCGTCGTTTGCAGTACTTTTCAAAGCCACGCACAGAGATCAATTGCACGGCCAAACCTGCGTACAGTAACGACCCGCTACGCCCGCTCGATCTCTATCTGGGCAAGCAGGTGCGCGCATCTATTCGCACATTCTCTGAGGTCCCGGCCATCGTGGTTGGTTATGAATACGACGAAAGACAACTTCGATATACAAAAGTTCGTTTACAACTTAACGAGGCCCCGATTCCAGTGCAAAGGATTTTTGATATCAGGGCCACGGAAGCAGACGAAGACAGAATAACAGAAGATGAATTAGACAGAGAGGTTGAGTAATGGCACGTAAAAAAATCAGCG
>CAZRKK010000048.1:0-1069 GCA_964600695.1 uncultured Candidatus Saccharibacteria bacterium | reverse complement strand
AAGAGCCCGTCGCCAAACCCACATTTCAACAAAAAATGACTCATACGCACTAACTCTCACTAGGTGGGCTAGCTCGTAGAAGTCATTTTTTGTTTCTTTTCTTTGTTTTCTGATCTGTTTCTAGTAGGGTGGACGAAGTCCACCCTTAAGCCGTCGTCAGACGGCTGGATTGGTCGGTAGTATTTTTAGAGCTTTTTTGAGATTAAGACAGATAGCTTCAGCTACATACTGAAAAAGTACTTTAACCTCTCCCCGGTAACGAGCTCGTTTCCTTCGTTTGGAGAAGGTACTTTCAAATGGCATTCTGCTTTTTGAGTGCCAACTATCCAGATCGTGATTTTTTTCTGTGTTGTTGTTTTTTCTGATGATGGCACTACTACAGCCATTGGCTTGTAGGACAAGGTCAACTTCTTGGTAGTCATATCCTTTGTCCATGTATACCAATCCTTGGTCAGGGCAGATATGTTTGACTGCTTGGTAATCAGGAGTGTTGGCTGGGGTGATACACAGTTTTTTGATAAGGCCATAGCGCATATCCACCGCCTCATGCAGCTTGTATCCAAACCAGAAATTAGTTTTTGATTTAGCACCAAACTTAGCTTGTGTGTCAGCCGCGTAGCGGCTAACATTAGCGTTATTCATTTTTTCTTCACCATCTTTGATAGCTTGATCTCGTTCTTCCCAGAGAGCAGTTTTGGTAATAATGGTTGAGGCGTCAATGAACGTAAAGACGTTACCAAACAAACCTTGTTTGGCTAGCAGTGTATTCACGGTAGTAAAGAGATCAGCTAAACGTTTCGTGCCAATTCGTTGTCTGAGTTTACCAAAGTAGCTGTGATCAGGAGTGTCTTCCGTTAAGCTAAACCCACAAAACCAACGGACGGCGATATTCTCTTGAACTGCTTTTTCAGCTTGTCGATCAGAGTAGTCTTCCCAAAATTGGACGAGGAGGGTCTTAAGACCCTTTTCAAGAGGAATACCAGGAGCGCCTACGGCGCTGTAGCATTCCAAAAAGGGTAAGGCTAGTTCGGTAAAGTTAAGAAGGCTGTTGAGTTTACGAAAGGGGTGG
>CAZRKK010000047.1:0-1118 GCA_964600695.1 uncultured Candidatus Saccharibacteria bacterium | reverse complement strand
ACACAGGTGGAATTGTGGGTCACAATATCGCCGACGAGAAGGGTGTGTGTCCCGTCAGACTCAACCGAGACAATTTCATGCTCTCCTAGAGACTCAATTTGTTTGATTGGTTCCCATCCCACATCACTATCGCACAAGGCTAACAAATCGCCATCGTCGAGGAGTTCAGCCGCTCGGCGTACTTTCTCCCGACTCGTTGCATAGGTATTATCCACACGCACGCCTGCCCGCCGGAGCGCTGCGCCGCGAGGAATCGATGACCGCCATTGTGGAGGAAACACATCCCATTGATGACGTTGACTGGTTTGTTGTCGCCACACGCCACGATCATCGGTGTATTGCACACACCACGATACGTAATCACCGATTGTATGATGCACAACTTTTTGGATTGTGGCATTCAAGCCGAATTTGAGCAGGAGGTGTTGGACATCGGAGGCAAGCTGCCGCGAGATCGTCGTGTACGCGCAGCCTTGACGCCCGCTTTTGTCGGTGGCGTCACAATCAAATAGCGCACACAAAAAGGCTGTCACCGTCTGCTTCGTACCGTTCAATACTTCCTGCGGGATCGATTTATTATATGCTCGTTTTCCGTAGATACCCGCCGACTTGAAGATGTGCCGCATCTTTCTGACATTGACGTACTGTTTGCCGCTTGGTGGTTCACTCGCCTCGCCACCACTTGCGACGACGCACGAGATAAAATGTTGCCGTCGCGCCGCGTTGAATGCCGTAAATCGCATGAGCACACAATCACCATCACCGAGCATGTAGCCGTAGACTGCGGCAAGATCAGGATTATGCCAGGCACCAAAAACACCGACACGCGGCACCGCCACCCAATCGTGGAGGGTGAGTTCGTCGGCTCGCTTCCACCCGTCCCACGTCATGACAGGATGGTTTACCGATACTTCAATCGCACGTCCAGTTCGAGTACTGAGTCGAATAATCTCTGCACGCTCGCCATCTTTCGCAATACGAAATGTCGTCGGCTGCACTTTCCAATCATCCGTCAGTCTGGATGCGAGACGGTGTTGCACAGTCTCCCAGTAATCTCGACGGAAGCATTTGAGGTGACCGCGCGGCATGAGGGCCATTTTGCGGTAGGGTGGGGTGCG
>CAZRKK010000046.1:0-1155 GCA_964600695.1 uncultured Candidatus Saccharibacteria bacterium | reverse complement strand
CACTGAAACTCCATGTGGGTGACAACCCCGCGATGGTCAATGCCGGCACCGTCGCACCACAGAAGCAATGAAAGGATACGCACCTATGAAAGCAATCATGCTTATACTCACCGCCGCTTTATTTGCTGCTTGCGCTCCGATGGTCAACGTCGACAAAATCGGCAATGAGTATGCGCAACACGCCTACTCCCGCAATTTTTGGTGGCCGAACTACGATCGCACCACCTTCTGCTGGAAGCTTGACGCCAACGGGTACTGCCCTAAAGAGGACACCCGCATCGAAACCCATACCGCGATTGCCCAGGAAGCTGCCGGTCAGTACGCCGCAAAATCCGCCGTGGCGAGTATGCCGATGGCGCTTGGATTGGGTTTAGGACTCGCCCACTCAGGTTCTCGTATGACGCAATCAGTGGGCGGGTTGACCATCAACGAAACCTTCAGCACGAAATATATCGGCAAATAACCCTGGAGGTGCCCCACGCTTCTCGCGATCGTCGCGTGGTATGGTCTCCTACTCACCAACGGCGAATGGCGTCTGGTGGGACCCTACGCCGAACGCGCGGAGTGTGTGAGTGTCATCGAATGGCTCGACACCCAAGGCTACGAAACCGAAACCTGCACGATGATGTCCACCGACCCCGACGCGGTGCTGGTGCAGGTAGGGGAAATTCCGTATGAGTAAAGCCACCGTCCTATCCATGGTCCAGACCTTCGCGTTGGGTGACGCCGACCCCCTCACCGCGGAACAATACTACGACCACATCATCGACGACACCGGGCGCGCGCCGTGGTTTGTGACCGCGAGCCTGGTCACAATGGTAGCAGGTACATCGACTTATGCCCTCGCCGACGACCAACTCAAAATCCTCGGCATGTTCTACGACGACCGCTGGCTTGATCGCATGGATCACCGCGCGCTCGAATCCCTCAACCCGTCCTGGCGTGACGAGCAGGGACTCCCAGTGGCCTACTCGGTAGAGGATGAAGCCGCCAAAACTTTCCGCCTCTACCCCACCCCCAACCGCGCCTCGGGGAACTTTATTTTTATGTTCGGCTCACCGCTGGGGTTGGACTATCCACCATATGCGGTCCTTCTGTTGCACACCCAACTCACCCCACATGTACTGGAATTCATGGAACTGCCGGTGATGTGGG
>CAZRKK010000045.1:0-1176 GCA_964600695.1 uncultured Candidatus Saccharibacteria bacterium | reverse complement strand
CAGATCTCAAATTGAGTTAATCCACGAGCAGCTTCCGCTACCCGTGCCTTGTTACGACTTAGTCCCTGTCACCGAGCTTACCTTAGGCCCCACTTATGTGGAGACTTCGGGTACTCCCGGCTCCCTTGACTTGACGGGCGGTGAGTACAAGACTTGAGAACGTATTCACCGCGGTATGTCTGACCCGCGATTACTAGCGATTCCGGCTTCATGAGGTCGAGTTGCAGACCTCAATCCGAACTGGCGCCACCTTTAAAGGATTGGCTCAGGGTTACCCCGTCGCGACCCGTTGTAGTGGCGATTGTATTATGTGTGTAGCCCAAGATATCAAAGGGACATGCTGACCTGGCGTCATCCTCTCCTTCCTCCCCGACCTTTAGCCACGAATATCATATTCATGAACAAAGGTCGGGGCAGTCTCGTGTGACACTTGTAACACACGACGAGGGTTGCGTTCGTTACCCCACTTAAGGGAACAATTCAAACCACGAACTGACGACGGCCATGCATCACCTGCTTACCCGCCTTTCGGCTACTATATTTCTATAGTATTCGTGTAAGTTTCAAATCTTGGTGAGGTTCTTCGTTTACCATCGAATTAAACCACATAATCCACCGCTTGTGCAAGTCCCCGTCTATTCCTTTGAGTTTTAGCCTTGCGGCCGTACTTCCCAGGCGGTTCTCTTATCGCGTTAGCTTCGTCTCTCAGAGGGTCGATACTCCGAAAAACTAGAGAACATCGTTTAGGGCGTGGACTACTGGGGTATCTAATCCCATTCGCTACCCACGCTTTCGTGCTTCAGTGTCAGAAAGAGACCAGTGTGCTGCCTTCGCTTTTGGTATTCCCCAAGATATCAACGGATTTCACCCCTACACCTTGAGTTCTGCACACCTCTTCTCCTCTCAAGCATTGCCGTTTCGAATGCGGTTTCCAGGTTAAGCCCGGAGATTTAACACTCGACTAACAACGCCACCTACGCACCCTTTACGCCCAATAATTCCGGATAACGCTCGAGGCTCTCGTATTACCGCTCCTGCTGGCACGAGATTAGGAGCCTCTTATTCATGAGGTACCGTCAATAAACTTCTTCCCTCATAAAAGATCTTTACGCCCCAAAGGGGCTTCATCAATCACGCGGCGTCGCTCCGTCAGACTTTCGTCCATTGCGGAAGATT
>CAZRKK010000044.1:0-1203 GCA_964600695.1 uncultured Candidatus Saccharibacteria bacterium | reverse complement strand
TTCCAAGATATACAGAAGAAATATCATCTGGAATTAAAAGATTTTCATCTTTTTCCTTAGCAGTATTAACCCAAGAATCTAGATCAGATTGAGCATAATCAGAAATTGTTAAAGGTATTGGAGAATCTTTTACTCCTCCCCAGTTTTTATTCTTAGCCAAATCAAAAGTAGTATTTAAAAATTCTAAACTTAATATTTGTATTCTATCTGCTTTTACCACCTTGATATTTGAATCATTTATACTTTTCAAGCTTCCTCCTTTAATATTTGTAAAATTAAACAAAGAACTATCTATACTCTTAGTAGATGAAGTATTGGAACTAGTTTCAAATATCTGACTTGGATTCGTAATCCTTGTATTAGTTTGTGTCTGAAATGTTCCAAGTAGAATATATACACATAGGGAACAAAGAATACAAAGAAGGAATAGAATAGCTATTACTATTAAAACTATTTTTAGAGGTTTCATAAAAAGAATTAATAAGTATTTTATTCTTCCTCGAATTGTTTAGTTACTGTAAACGAACCTTTAATAGTTAGAGTATATATCAAGAAGGCAACAAATGTAACTAGTGCTGCTACAACTATAGGGAGATAAATACTAATACTAAAGATAAACCCAGATATTATTGGAGGGATTGACATTGCAAGAGAGTTAATAGATTGATTTCCTCCTAATATATCTCCTTGTGAGTTATCTTTTCCTTGCATTGAGATTAATGAAAGTATATTTGGTTGAGTTAAACCTTGGAATATAGCTACTATTGGTAAGAATAGGAATAACCATTCTTTTGAAGGAGCAACTAAAAGAAATAGTAGTGCTACACTTAGAGATACTATTGAGAATTTAAGAATCTGGAAGTTCTTTAACTTCTTTACTAAGAATGGAAGAATTGCTCCCTGTGTCAATGCTATACAAAGTCCCATATATGCAAATATATCCCCTATTTCAGAAGGAGTTACTTTAAACTTCTCAATAAGATAAGCATTAAAGAATTGGGTAAAGAAGTTAAATCCAAATGTAAGTAAGAAACTAACTATAAATAAAGTTCTTAGATTTTTTATTAAAAATGCTTTCTTGAGATTAATAAATCCTGATAATAGTTTTATCTTTGACTTAACTTTCTCTTTAATAGTTTCAGGGAATAGGAATATTACTAATCCTATGTTTATAGTTGTTAATAAAGCTGTAAAGAAATATGG
>CAZRKK010000043.1:0-1242 GCA_964600695.1 uncultured Candidatus Saccharibacteria bacterium | reverse complement strand
TGGCAAGCCCCCCATTCTTCGGACACTTTTTCTCCGAGTGTGGGTAAGTCAAAAAGTCATGTTAACAGATGAGAAATAGAAATCTCAAACGTTAGTTACACGCAACGGCGATAGCCGTTTTTTTGTTGTTTAACTTCTCGAAAAATAGTGGGAGGCATCTTGAGAGCAGTATGAATCCGTTTGGTGTTGTAGTAACATATTTGGCCATAAATAGCCTCACTAAATTCACCAATACCATTGAATCGGTTTACGTTACCAAGTTCTAGTTTAAAGTTGTTATACAACGACTCTTGAAAGCCATTTTGCCAAGGACTACCTTTACGACTGTGTGAAGGGATAGTGCCGTACAGAGCAAGTAATGACCCGTAGGTACCCGACACATACTCACTCCCTTGGTCAGAATGAAAGTATCTGGGTGCTCTGCCCACTCGACGAGTGGCATCTTTAAACGCCTCGGTAATGAGGGCGGTCATATGGTGGTTGGCAATATGCCAACCAATGATCTCTCTAGTGAAAACATCGATAACCGTGGCCACGTACCAAAATCGATCCCCAAACCAGAAGTAGGTAAAGTCTCCCGCCCAGACGACGTTGGCCTCTAGGGGACAGGAAACTTTCAGGATGTTTACCACCCGTGTTTCCGCTCTGTTTACGTCATCAGGCTTTCTAAGACGATGACCCCTCCTCACCTTGGGTTTAAGCCCAAATTTCTTCATGAGACGGAGGGTCTTTTTGTGATTGAGGTGAAGGGCAATCGCTACCCGTCGATGTCCATAGGCTGGATGTTCATTCATGATCGCGATGATGTCTAGCTTGATCTGATGATCGCGAGGAGGTTTCTTTGGTTGGTAGTACAACGTAGAGCGGGAGATACCTAATTTTTTAGCCAGTGCTGTTTTAGTGGTTTTGTTACACACCATACCTTCACGAACGGTCTGAATTTTTTTCCGCACGCTTTTTTTGAAGCGTGAACATTCCAATGATTTCTTTGAGCTCTTGATTTTCTCGTCTGAGTTTAGCTAGTTCTAGATTACTCGTTCCGCTATTATCAGCCTGAGAGCTGAGCCAGCCATAGATGGTCTTACTACTTACCTGGTAGGTAGTGGCCGCTTCAGCTACTCTCATACCGTTTTTAACGGCTTCTAGGATAGAAGATTTTTTAGTTTGGTCGATAGGTTGGTGCATATATTTTAATAGTCCCATCTCGGAGAAACTGTGTCTAGTATATGGGGTACGGGCCAG
>CAZRKK010000042.1:0-1299 GCA_964600695.1 uncultured Candidatus Saccharibacteria bacterium | reverse complement strand
TATACATTCTCATCTCTACTATATATATAGTTAGAAATATTATCAGGATTTCCAAATTTTACACTTAAAGAAGAGTTATTAGATCGATCTTTATATTCTGCATCAAGTTTATATTTTAATGGTGTTATGTTTATATTTGATTTGTATGTTGTTACTGGCGTACATGCTCTCATTCTATTACTATCAGAATATAGTGTATGTTCACTATCTACATTATTCTTTATTCTTTCCTCATCTCTATACCCACCACATGTAACTCTTTTAACATCATACGTATTAAAATATGTACTACTATCAATAAGTGATAGTTCAGGTTTAGAAGCTAACTCAGCAGATGAAACTTCAGCTTGTCCATAGTGATATATTAGTGCATCAAATTCTGAAGCTATATCTCCAAAGTATGTTCTAAAACTTCTAATCGGACCAAATGTTTTTGGATAAGTACTCCAGTAGATTCCTAGAATTCTAGATATGCCTCCCTCAACAGGAAACTCATATATTAAATCTGCATCAGATAATCCAGACAGAGGTCTAGCATCCTTTTGGTTATCTGTAACTACCATTATTGGTCTATATTGACTAAGTTCTTTTAATTGATCAGTAGTAATTAAAGATCCATTTAAAGGATTTACTTTATCTCTAACTATTATTTCAGGAATAGCTATTTGAGAAAGGGTATTAGGCCCAGTATAGCTAGGAGTTAAAACATAGCTATCATCAATAGCTTTTGTTATTGGAGCATTACCTGTTTGAAATACTAGAAAAGAAAGAAATAGAATCAACCCAATAGCTATAATAGGTAAGCCTATTACAAGTATTAAGACCTTCTTATTTGAGAGTGCTTTACCAAGTATAGTCTTTATATATAATAGTCTATCTGGTTTTTCAGATCCTGATATATTTGAATTTATTACAAACTTCATTTTTAAATTCTATCTTTGTATGTATTTTTTTGCAAAGATAACGAAGAACCACTAAAATCCCTCCCAATGATAAGACAAAATAAAAATATTCAAAAACTTAAAGATCTATATGAAGAAGCAAAGAAGAGTAGAGAAGTAACACCCTTACATAATATGAAGAACGAAGAAAATGTTAGGTCTTCATCAGATAGTATGGAAGAAAAGAATGAGATAAGTTTCTCATATATAAAATCTGATCTACTTAAAACCGGTGCCTTTATTCTTTTTGCTAGCCTCATAGTTTTTCTTTCATATGTTTCTCTTAATAATGATAACTTTACGAAGTCTGTTTTAGAGAAACTTCCATTTCTTCAAAGTATAAAAATCAACAAGTAAA
>CAZRKK010000041.1:0-1325 GCA_964600695.1 uncultured Candidatus Saccharibacteria bacterium | reverse complement strand
CTACGCGCTGCTCGCGGATGCCGATGGCAAGCCAGTCGAGGGCGGCATCGGCTATCTCGACGGTTCCGGACTGCTGGTGCGCGAGGCGGTGCTGGCGACCTACAGTGGCGGTACCTACACCGACGCCAGCAGCAATGCCGGTCTCTCGGCCATCAGCCTGTCCGGCACCACCCGCGTCATCTGCACGCCGCTCAAGACCGCCGACCTCGCTGCCACGCGGCGCGGGCGCAGTACGGGCACGCTGGCGGATGATATTTTTCACCCGGTCAATTTCGTCGCGCCGGCCACCGGCACGCTGGCCCTTGGCTCAAGCGGCCGCAGCTACTACATCCCTGTGCTGCTGGACTTTGCATTTCCGGTCGATGCCGTCGCACTGCGAGCCGGTGCGACAGGGGGCAGTATCGACATTGGGCTGTATGGCGTGCTGCCGACCGGGGAGCCGGGCGATCTGCTGCTCGGCTGGAGCAACAAGACCTACACCGCCAGCGTACTCAATGCCTATACGTTTGGCAGTGCCGACGCTGGGCGATGGGCGGCGGCAACACGCCTGATTCCACCGGGATGGTATTGGGTCTGCATCAATGGCTCGGCGTCGCTCTCGTTCAGCAGGATATTCAGCCTGCATCAACAGAGCTTGCTGCCGATGCAGGATACCGGAGATCGTAAAACCTGTTTATTCGTCAATCGCACACAGGGCACACTTGCGCAGCCCGCGCCGAGTGGGTTGAGCACATACACCATCAGTGGATCGAGTGATGTCGTGTCCGTTCCGATGTTCGGGTTCAGGAGGGCGGCATGATCGACTTTCGCGGAAAAGAGTGCGCAGAATTATTTGACCGGCTCGGCAGTCTCGTGTGGGTCGAAAACGGCGAATGGCGCTGCGCTGACGATGCTGCCGCGCAGGCGATTGTCGACGCCTTCGACCGCGCAGCTATTGCGCGCGCCGAGAAGTGGGAGGCGATCAAGTCCGAGCGCGACCGGCGCACGCTGCACGGCGGGTATCAGGTCGCCGGAAAATGGTTCCACTCCGACGTTTTCAGCCGCTCGCAGCAAATCGGCATGGTCATGCTCGGCGCCAGTCTGCCTGCCGGCCTGCAGTGGAAAACCATGGATGGATCGTTCGTGACCATGACCCCGACACTGGCGCAGCAGGTGTTCGGCGCGGCGGCGGCATCCGATGCGACGATTTTCGGCACGGCCGAAGCAAAGCGGATGGCGATGGAGGCCAGCGCCACGCCCTGGGATTACAACGTGCTGGCCGGGTGGCCGCCGATCTTCGGTGAGTAAATGAGCCTCGGTCTGGAAGCGCTCGGCCTGACGCCGCT
>CAZRKK010000040.1:0-1327 GCA_964600695.1 uncultured Candidatus Saccharibacteria bacterium | reverse complement strand
CGGCTAACTTTGGAATAAAAGCGTACACCTAAAACAAGGAATACGGAAATGGTTTCTCCAGAATGACTTTAGCGACACCGTCATACTCCGATAGAGCCGTAATAGTTGCCGTTTCCAGATTCAGTATCGCGAGTACGTACTGGTTCAGGTACGGATCAGGAAGCGGAGTGAATCGATTCAGAATTACGATTCCCGTCTGATCTCCCGTTTCTTTCCAACGCTCCACGAAGCGGATGAAACATATTTTCTTCCCCTTCGTCGAACGGAGGATGTCAGTACTGACGTAATCCTTGTTCGTCAGATACCGTAAGTATCTGTTGGCCAGCCGTTCTTTAAAACGATAATCAAAGTATTCCCGCGATTCAGAGTTAAATTTGGTACACTCCCGGTCAATTTCTGCTGTTGTGCGAAAGAGGTGTCGGCTCCATAATTTCTCCGTAAATGTCCGATTGTGTCCTTCAATGTGGGGATTCGTGTACGACTGATACGCTGCTGAAAACAGTGGCGTAACGTTGAGGTTCAGTAGAAAGATGAGGAACCGGCCGATGCAGGCCTCCCCTCGAGATGTACCTCGAAAGACTGAGCCGTTATCCATTCGCATGACGTTAGTGAGCGGGAACTGCTCCCAAAATTTCAGGAGAAACTCCTCGGCAAACTCAATTTTTTCCGCTGCCACTCGCTCAATTTGGTACAGTTCAAACCACTGGTAGAAGCTGGTGGCAAAGACGGAAATCGGTTCGTTTGAACCGTGGATATATTTCTTGCCAATGAAGTCTACTGACTGTTGGATGTGTCCCAGACTAACAATAGAGCGAATCGGAAATTTGAGACGAGTGACAATGTTCTGACCATTCTTCTGTTTCTTCGGTTCGTGAGTTTGTAGATGATGTTTGCGAACGACCTCATCAAAGAACCAGGTTGAAGGTAGTGCGTCTTGAGGAAACTGCTTGGCATAATCCATACTGATGTAGGGAGTACCAAGAAAATATTTCTCCCCATCAATCCGTTGTTTTTTCAAGGTCACTATCCGCTCTTCTTCTAAATCAGTGTGCGATCGTTTCGTTCCCTCACTCCAACCCCGATCATCGGTATACGACGTTTCACTGAGCCAGCGGATGATGGTAGGTCGACGGATACCAAGTTCACGGGCAATCTCTGAATGGTTCTTTCCCGCCTGGTGTAACTGCTGAGCCTGACTAAAATTTTTTGGCTTCAGCCTGATTCATACGTTCATCATCAATCGGGACAACGTCCCTATGGGGACACGGTACCGAACAGGCGATGAAACGTACAGTGGGGGGTGTACGCTTTTATTCCAAAGTTAGCC
>CAZRKK010000039.1:0-1372 GCA_964600695.1 uncultured Candidatus Saccharibacteria bacterium | reverse complement strand
CCAAACTGATAGTATAGCTTTTGATGTCTTCTAGTAGTTGTAAGGTTTTAAAACCTATAGCTCTATATATACAGTTTGTACTTACTCCATTTTCCCCCATAAATAAAATGTTATACATTCAATATGTATAAAGATGGCCCCCCAATAGTTGTTGATTTTACATTTGCAGATAAATCAAGAAGGGGGTTACCAAAATATTGTGGTCAATTAGATAGACATTTATATAAGCAAGGAGATTGGTTAAGGGGATTTAGGCAGGGAATTATAGGTGCAGTACGTTTAGTAATATTTTCAAGGATTGGGTTAAGTATCCCAGTAAATTTAGAAACTCAAATTATTAATTTTGTAGAAAAATTAGATATTACTGATAAAGCAAGGGGATATATTGTTGGGCCAAAAGAAGAGCCAATACCTGTCCCTAATTGGATAGATCCACTAGAAATACCTTTTAGACCTGATCAAGTAACAATTGGTAGAATTCCACATGAATGTTTTCATTCAGGAGAAAATCCTTTTAAGCCTAAAAAAATTGAGGCATCAGATGTATTTAAAGTATGTACTCCATTAGGAGTAACCATTGAACACACTAATAGAAGACATGGATATCATGCATCATATGTTTATTTTTACCCAATAATAGATAAACTTACCAATATAGTGATTGCAAGTTGTTTGATGCCAGGAAATGAAATTCAACACACAGAAGCAGTCAACAGGCTAATGTGTAATTTAAGAGTTGAAGACTTTATTTTGCCAGTTGAACAATTAAAATATTACAAAGAACCAGAAAAAGAATTTTTTGGTAATAGGACAAGACATAAAATTGAAAAAAGAGGAGGTGGAAGGAATTTAACCGTAGGTACAGAAGGAAGAGCTAGAACTGCAAGATATTTTGCCACTTTTGCCTCTACTATCGCTTTGAAAGACCCTAAAAATGAGAAGCTATTGGCAAGTATGAGCATATCTGAAAAACCTAACATGAAGGTATATTGGAAAAGCGGAAATGTGGTAGTTGAGTGTACTGATCATGCATTAGTATTGAAAATTAGGAAAGCGTATGAAAAAGAGGGGTTTAAATTAAATCTCATATCACATCCAATACCTTTACCAAATGATTTCGCTCAGGTAGCTCAAGAAGTTTTACACTATTAATTTAGATTTTTTCATATTTCATCCCATAATCTGAATATGAGAGTTAGTTAAGATATGCTCCTTTATCTTTTTCTTTTAAAACTTTAAGAACTGTTTTGATAATTTATTTCGTATATATTGATTTTGAATATACTCTTTAAATTGGTTAGAAAAATATTCTATAGCTGATATAATAGAGTGATTAAAATTATATATTTTTATCAGTTATGGCAAATATACC
>CAZRKK010000038.1:0-1413 GCA_964600695.1 uncultured Candidatus Saccharibacteria bacterium | reverse complement strand
CGTGCAATACTAGCTGGCATAGGCCGTTAAACAAGGGGGATGCAATGTACACAGCGCAGTTAGAAGCGGCAGACAGGCAGTATATGGCGGACGTTATCAAGTGTATGCAAGATGAATTGAAAGGCTTGCTAGTTGATTGTGACCTAAAGGCAGACAAGGCAATCGCTCACAGGTTGAAACGTCTTGCAAGGCAAGTGAAGAGTCTTGGTGCTTGCCACAAGACCATCACAACTATCTAGCTAGGCGTAGCAAGCTGCAACAAGACAAGGCATAACAAGGGGAGGGGTGGGAAAATGGATACGCTAGAAAATGAAGTAGCTTATAGACTCGCACAGGGGTATCGGCAAGTCTCGTTTGAGCAATTCAAAGCGGAGTACGCTGCTATTGGGTACACGTTTGACCGTAAGGACGATGTGCGGAGCATTGGGCGATATATGACAGGGGAGCGGGCTGGACATTCATATGCCTATCTAGGCTTGTACCCTATACAGATAGACAATAGGCTATCTGCCTGGAATGTGGATGCAAGGCGAGATGATAACTATCAAGCATTCAGAGTATTGCGAAACAGCCTGTTTGCTATCGTACAAGAAAGAATAGTTGAGGTATAGCCAAATAACACGCAACAAGCCTAGCAGACAAGGGTATATGCTGGCGATTAATGGAGGTGGGTATGACAAGTGAACAAGCCTTGCGACGTATGAGAGCCCGTATATTCGACTATACAGAGGATAAGCAGGAACAGGCCGATAAGGTATTGCTCTATCTCAAGCGTAGAATGCTGCGGTATCGAGCACAGGTACAAGAACCTGTAGGCCCATACAGTGGGATGACGCGAGCACAGTTACGGGCTACAGGAACCTGTGAGCCTGATTGGTATTAACCAATGGTATATGCGGCCTCTAGCGAGGCATGCTGGCATAGATGGGGGGTACCATGCGACTTACAACGCACCAACAAAACGCACTAGACTTTGCTCGCAAATACCAAGGGTGGCATACATTCGCAAAGGACAATCTAACGAAACGTGTAATTTCTCAATTAGTCAATAAGGGCTTATTGCAAGTCAATGAATATCAACAGTTTTCAGCTATCTAGTCAATAAAGTGGGGGTTATAACCATGAGCGTATCAATCAAAGAGAGACTGTTAGTGTTAGAGCGACTGGGCAAGCTTGGCCTGGACTACGACGAAGCACAAGCATTGAGGCGTATTAGTATGACATTGCAGCGATGGGGCGAGTTGGAATGTGGTGATGGTAATGACTACTGCAGCTGGAGTATCGAGCGTGACGAAGTAACAGACAAGCCCTATATGGTGACATATCCACATAATGGAAAGTCTAGGCGTAGCCCTGTGGCAGACCGTGAAAAAGGCGCACTCAAGCGCTTGCAGGCTATCATGAGCAAGTACC
>CAZRKK010000037.1:0-1488 GCA_964600695.1 uncultured Candidatus Saccharibacteria bacterium | reverse complement strand
TAAAAGTTTTAAGTGCTGCTGCCCACATAGCAGGGGAGTTACGTTGAAAGTTTAGAGACGGTGGTAACGTAAAGTAGATATAGTTTAAGGGATCGGAATTAGATAGACCAGGGTTTACTTCGTGTAGATGAATCTTCTCGATTCTATTCTCCCTAAAAGCTTTCCTTAAACTCTCAATCCTTTTTAGGGTTTCTATCTTTTTCTTTGTATTCATTTCTTTAAAACTGCCGAACATGGATTCGAACCATGACTAAATCGTTAACAGCGATCCGTGCTGCCATTACACCATTCGGCAATGGAATATATTCTAACAGAGAGATATGTGATTCACAAAGATTATACATAGCCTTGACATTAAAACCCTTTATTGATCAAATACTTTGTAGAGAACAGGGAATTTTGTTTCCCTTATTCCAAATTAAATATTTAACATATACATTTATGACAGTAGGACAACAAGAATTAAATTCGAATGAGGTTGTAGGGGCATTACCATATAGCGAGTATGCGAGTTACACAAATAGATTAGTAGAAGCAATGAGAATACAGGCAGGGATTGATCCTGCGGTTATGAAAGAAATAGTGGTTCGCCTTAGAATTAACGAGGCTAATGAAGACGGTACGTTCGCAGGTAATGACGTGTATTTTAATGGAATGAATGGTAGTGAGGTTATAGATGAGTCAAACGGAGTTGGATTTGTACCTACCCGTATACTTCCTCCTTTAACAAAGACCTTTCCGGATTTAGAAGGTAAAATGCCTTTCAGCTTTAGGGAATTAAAGGATGCTTTTGATCCAAGAACCACTTCACGCACTGCCAGCACTGCTAATGAGGGGCATTTAAAAACAAGGGTAAAGCCTTTTCTTGATGACTTAAACGAGTTGGGGGAAAAATCGGCAGATTTTATAACATACTACGTTCTTTGCTCTCTTGAAAAATTCTATAGAGACAAGATTACAAGGGAGCCTGGGAACGGTATGCAAATAGGAAGTTTACGTATTAAGGCTGAAGAGTATGAAAAGGGGATCACTGGAGAATCCGGAGGTATTAGGCTAGGCGATAAATCTCCTTCTGGAGTAGAGAAAAGATTAAGACAACTTTTTCTTGACGGAGATGATTCTGAAAATTATTCAGGAATTAAAACACTTCCATATTTATTTGTACTGGGTAGGCTAGAGCGAACTACAAAACTTATAGCTTCATTGTCTGAAAGATTTCCGGCTGCAGAGAGAAACCCAATCTTTGAAGCAATGCATGCATATCTTTTTCTAAAAGACGCTGCAAGGCCAGGGGTGTTAAGTGGAGTAAGAAAAACAATGGTGGCATTAATGAAAGAGGGAAAATACGAAGATGCAAAACAAGTTGGAGTTGCATACAATTTAAACATTGAGGAAGAGAGAAAGAATTCTAAACAAAAAAGTAGAAGATAAAACTTTGACTTTATTTTCTATTTGAAATATTGTGTCTGTATTAAGTACTCCCTCTTC
>CAZRKK010000036.1:0-1510 GCA_964600695.1 uncultured Candidatus Saccharibacteria bacterium | reverse complement strand
CGTTGATCGAGTACTCGACATCGGACTCGACGAACTTGTAGGTCACGGTCTTCGGGTCGCCGCCCTGGGTCGCCGGGTTCATGACCTTGGTCAACTGCGTCCAGGCAGTGACCTCGCGCACGGTGCCGATGCCAGTGCCGGCCGGGAAGAACGAGGTCGACGACGTGTCGAACCCTTCGAGTTCGAAGGTGTTGGTGGCGACGTTCGCGACCCGGAAGACCCGCTTGTTCGCGCGGCCCCATCCCGAGGTGAACTCGATGATGTCGCCGTTGGAGAGGCCGTGCGCGGTGGCCGTGCAGACCGCCGGGTTCGCGTTGGTCACAGCAGTGACGGTGATCGTCGACCCGAAGGTGGTGGCGACGGAGAACAGAGTACCGGTCGGAACAGCAGCCATGATGGCCCCTTTCAGAAACGAAAAAACCCGCTCGATGGCGGGTTCGGGTTGCCCCTGAAGGGGCGGGAGGTAGAGCTAGAAAGTCAGGAGAAGGAGCGCCACGGGATCGAGACGGGGATCACCCACCAGCCATCCAGCGCGAAGCCGGCGGCGATGTGGGCGGTGCTCAGGATCTCGACGTTGGTGGAACCTGATGTCAGGGTCTGCACGGGCGCAAAGCGGGCCGCGACTGCATTGGCTCGCGCCAGCGCGGTGGCTGTGCCGACGCCTGTCGGGTAGTGAAGGGTGACCTGCAGGATTCCGCGCTGCTCGACCACATCGGACGTGACGGCGTAGTCCACCGGGTCGTTGACCAGCAGCGCGACGGACTGCCAGGGCGTGCCCGTGGTGGGCTCGAAGGCGACGTTCTGCCAAGCCGTGCTGATGGTGGGCGAGATGCCGTACAGGCGCGACTCAAGCGCGGCCTGGATCGCAGCGACTGTCATTTCTTGGCCGACCGCGCCGCGCGCCGGAACGACTGGGCGAAGTCCTGCGCGGTCAGGCGAACGAACCCGCCGACTGCTTGCGATGAATAGCCGCCGCGAGTTTTCGGCCCGTTGGCCGACCCGGGCGGCTTGCCGTACAGGCCGAATTCAGCGACACGGGCATACGGCAGTGAGTTGGTCACCCAGATGGTCTGGCCGGGTCGCCAGGTCGCCAGCGCAGCAGCCGCAGCGGGCGCGGGGTCTGAGCCGGCCGGCGCGTTGGTGGCGGTGTTGATCGCGCCGATGCCGACTTGGAAATTCGACTTCAGGCGGCCCGTGTCCACCGGCGCTCGCCGGGCCATGCCCGCATGCACACCCAGCGCGGTCAGCCGCACGGTCTCGACGGCCCGGTCCTTGGCGCGGTCGCAGGCTTTCTGCAGTTCGGCCGCGAAGCTCATCGGCGCACCTGCACGTCGTAAAGCAGGTCGACACCGGCCGGCGACAGATTGCCCGCGCGCATGACACGAAACACGTCAGATCCGATCGTGAGCGTATCGCCGGGCTTCGGCGGCACTGCGCCATCGGTGCTCAGATAGACGCGCTGGTCGCCCGCCTGGACGTTCTCGCGGTCGATCTCGCGCACGCTGTAGTC
>CAZRKK010000035.1:0-1624 GCA_964600695.1 uncultured Candidatus Saccharibacteria bacterium | reverse complement strand
GGTGGCCGCGTGTCACCAAACGCGAAGCGGGCGGGATCTGACGGCCCGGTCCCCGCCGTCACCGACCGAGCCGCCGCCGCACCGCGGTACCGTCGGTCCACGCGATCGCTCGGCCTGCTCGGGCGTCACGCTGCCCTCCGTGCGCGCTGCGGGCGCGCGGCGCGGTACCGCAGGATCCGCGCGGGGACGTAGTCCTCGCCGCGGGCGGCCGCGCGGCACCAGGCGCAGGCCACCGGGCGACCGCGCAGCGCGCTCTCCGACCAGCAGGTGATGCAGCCGCGCGTCACGGGCTTGCCTCCCCCACGTCGACCCAGCGGCCGCCGCGGACAGCGCGGTTGCTCGCGATGACGCGCGCGCCGTCGTCGAGCTCGAGCTCGACCTCCAGCCGCGTCCCCTCGTGCCGGGTCTCCCGCCGCTCCAGCCCGGCGATGACGGCCTCGGCGTGGCGCACGTCGGAGACGCACGACACCGACCAGCCGAACCCCGGCCGCTCCACGTGCATCAGCCACGCGCGGACCATCACACCACCTCGAGGCGGGCGCGCGGGGCGTCGGCGTCGTCGATCGCGTGCAGCGGCTCCTCGCGCACGCCCACGACGAGGAGCCGGATGCGCGCGTAGCACTTCGGCATGAAGCGCGCGTGTCGGCGGCGCCACCCATCGGGCACCGGGGCGGTGGAGCCGTAGACGACGAGGGCGGCGGGGGTCGTCTTCCACGCCTCGGTCGCGGCGTCGGGGATGGCCCACGCCTCGCGCACCCACAGCAGGTCGCCGGGGCGCGCGTCGGGCGCCTCCAGGCGGCGGGTGACGGTCTTCGCGCCCGCGAGGAGCGCGCGGACCATCGGCGGGGAGAACAGGATGCCGTGCTCAGCCACGGGGAACCTCCTCGATCGTGACGTTGGGGAGCGGCCACTCGCGCCAGTGGAACTCGCCCATGTCGCCGCGTCGGGCGGCGCGGCCGCGCAGGTGCTGGTTCACGCGGGGCGCGCCGACGTCGTACAGGTAGCGGAGCTCGGGGGTCGGCGGCGCGACGTGGCCGGCGAGCGGCGGGCAGTGGATCTCGTGGCGCGCGTTGTAGAGCGCGACCGCGGATGCGCCGCCGAGCGCGATCCACGCGAGCCACCGCCGCATCGTCTCCCCGTTCTCGGTGCGCAGCCGGAAGCGGGACCACCCGACCGACGCCATGACGGCGAACACCGCGGCCGCGTCGAAGACGTCGACGAAGCGCTCGAAGACGTCGACGCCGACGGTCACGTCGCGCGCGTTCTTCCATCGGAGCGGCTCGCCGATGGCCCCCGGGTCGAGCCGGTAGAACCACCGCTTGACGCCGTCCTCGCAGCGCACGGGATAGGCGGCGTGGAGCGGGCGCCAGGTGACAGGCCGGAGGTCAGGCATGGGCCACCCCCGCGGGGAACTCGCGCACCTGGAGGTCCTCGGGGCGCTCGTAGAGGTTGGCGGCGACGACGGCGGCGGCCTTGTGCTTACACACCGAGTTCCCCGCGAGCTCAATCTGTTCGGTCTTGGTGAGGCGCTTCGCGAGGTAGTGGCCGTCGGGGTCGGGGTCGATGATGTGGTCCGCGGCGAAGCCCTGCGCGCTGAAGAGCTCGCGAGGCGAGAGCATCCGCA
>CAZRKK010000034.1:0-1647 GCA_964600695.1 uncultured Candidatus Saccharibacteria bacterium | reverse complement strand
AGGACAGGCGGTTTTCATCCGCCAAATCGGGGTTCGATTCCCCGTAGCGCTACCACGCTTTTAAATACTTTACAAAACACCGCTTAACAGCGGTGTTTTAGTTTTCCAAAACCAATTTTGAAATAGGGTACTCCCTAAAGCTCAACTCCTTAGCATATCTAAGATCAAATATTATAACTCCTAATAATGAAGTACTTCTTCACTATTACCTATCGGTAGATTTTGATATTGTCCTGTTTTTAAGTTTAGTAAGTAATAGCCTCCCATCTTTAGCAAAAGATTATTACCATTTTTTGAAAATCCTAAGGGTATAGATTCAAACTCTTTTGCAATTTTTGAAGAAGTGTTCTTACTTTTGTTAATTAAATAAGCTCCCTTTGCAAAAATAATTAAATGGTCTTTATCTTTAGCACAAACAGATACTGGGGAGCTGCTCAACCCAAATGTTCCTTTAGAAATTTTTTCTGGTAGTGGGTATAACGAACTAAATACCTGTTCTATGGTTTCTGGTTTGATTACACCTGAATCTGGGTTAACTACTAATAAAGAAAGGTTTGAAGAATTATTTAAGATCAAAGAATTTTCTGGAAATGAGCCATCATTGATGTACTGCCGACACTCGAGAGCACCATCTTGATCTTTCACCTCAGCAAAAGCCAATGGTGCACCTAACGGAATAGGTAAGGAATAATTTTTACTCAAAACAATTCCATTTTCATTCCATGTTATTATTTGCGGATGATCAAAATATCTCTTGTCATCATTGTTATTATTTATTCCCGTTACTTCAAATTCTACATGATTTCCATTCTTTAAGTCATAGATGATTAATTTTAATGGTTTTCGGGTTTTTGGGCATCCTGGTCCCCCAACCTCATCACCAAATTTAATTGGCACTAAATTAAGCAATTTACAACTTAGTTTTCCAATAAGATATGGCTTTGTTGGTTCATAGAATTCAGTTAGAACAGCAAATTTAGTTCCGTTAGGAGACCAAGCCAAACCCAATACATTGGAAGTATATTCATCACTTCTATCCCATAGTTCAATAACTGTTTGCGGTTGATACTTATTCAATGGTGAAAGTAATACTCTGTTTTTAATTACTGGAATTATTGCGGTAATATTTCCTGCAGGATTAACTATATATGTATTATGCCCATGATCTGTGTTTGCTTTGACAGCGTTTTGCTTATCAATATATTGGTCAAACTCCGTACTGTCTGTAACTATATTTTTGTTTGGATCATAAAATGAAAAAATGTCTTTAGAATCATATTTGATAAAGACCATATCATCAGAAGAACTACTGGACTCCATAGATAGATTAGAAGAAGGTTTAACAATTATTTTTTGGTTAACCCCTTTATTATTTTGATACTCAACAGCAACTAACCAGACTCCAATGAGCAATATAATACCAATTATGATTAACAACTTGGATCTTGTAAATTTTTCCATCATTATATTAACTATTATTTTACTTTATTATAACATATATTCACCTTGCATTTATACTTCAAACCTCTATAAATAGATTATAAATCTCCCTTACTAAAGCCAAATAAGTTTTCCACCTGTCTCGAGATGGTCTACCACGCTTAAATTATATATACAAAACACCGCTTAACAGCGGTGTTTTAGTTT
>CAZRKK010000033.1:0-1704 GCA_964600695.1 uncultured Candidatus Saccharibacteria bacterium | reverse complement strand
CTATTAAAGTAGAAGAACCAAATATTGAAAACTCTATTATCATTTGTACTGAAAGTTCTAAGAGACTTAAGAACTATCATAAAGTAGAGATATCAGATAGTGCTATTAAAACAGCTGTAGAACTATCTAAGAGATATATTACAGATAGATTCTTACCTGATAAGGCAATTGATTTACTTGATGAAGCTTGTTCACACGCAGTGATGGAAAAAAGAAATAGAATTGATGAGAACGATATTAAATTGATCCTTTCTGAAAAAACAGGTATCCCTATACAAAAACTATCAGAATCTGATACTGAAAAACTTACTAAACTAGAAGACATCATTAGAGAGTCTGTAATAGGACAAGAAGAAGCAATTAAAGAAGTCTCAGAAGTCATACGTAGATCAAGAGCTGGACTTAAGGATCATAAAAAACCTATTGGATCTTTCCTTTTCTTAGGACCATCAGGGGTTGGTAAGACAGAGCTCGCTAAAGCTGTTGCTAAAGTAGTGTATGACACTGAGAAAGCAATGATAAGACTTGATATGAGTGAGTTTAGCGAGAGTCATACAGTACAAAGACTCATAGGAGCTCCTCCTGGATATGTAGGATATGAGGAAGGAGGACAATTAACAAATCCAATATGGGAAAGACCTTACTCTTTAATACTTCTAGATGAGATAGAGAAAGCTCATCCTAAAGTTTTTGATATCTTCCTTCAAGTTCTTGATGATGGAAGACTTACTGATGGACAAGGTAGAACAGTTGATTTTAAGAATACAATAATCATAGCTACAAGTAATATTGCTTCAAGTGAAATATTAGAAGCAAAAGAATCAGGAGTTGATATTACAGATGAGAAATTCTTAAATGAAGAACTCTACCCAATATTAAAAGAATATTTCCGTCCTGAGTTCATAAACCGTTTTGATGAGATTGTTGTATTTAACCCTCTAACCAAAGAGGCACTAAAGGTAATAGCTAAAATTAACATACAAAAGATAGAAGAGAAATTAAAAGATAAGAAGATAAAAGTAAATATTTCAGATGATATTTTGACTAAGATAGCAGAAGAGACATACAATCCTCAATTTGGAGCTAGACCTGCTATACGTATGATACAAGATAAGATTGAGAATAATATAGCTAATCAGATAATTGATGGATCACTTAAAGATGGAGATACATTAAATCTATGAAAAACGATGTAAAAGCTTACAAATGTGAAGTGTGTAATGGAACTGGAAAAGAAAATGGATCCACTTGTACTAACTGTCAGGGATCAGGATTCATTGGTAGAGATGGTACATATGAATACATCCTTACAAGAAATGAGAATAACCAATTAGTGATAACTGATATTAAGATGCCCCTTGAACAATTAGAAAAAACTGAAAGAACAGAAAATACCAAAGAGGATGACTGGGGAAAGAAGGTAAGACAATTCTGGAAAATGATGTTTTCAGCTCTACTAGTGATAATTATCTTAGCTTCCTTAGCCCTATACTTTACAGTATTTAGTGGAGAATCGACTTTAATTACAGTTGCAGCAATTTCACTACTACTTCTAATTCTTCTTAACATTTCTAAATTAAGACTGTTTGAAAGGCTTATAGATCTAGTTAAAAAGATGTGGGAAGAACCAACTGATTTCTTGAAATACCTAAAAGAAAGACTTAAAGAAGAGTAAAAGTCATAGAAAAGATCCCATTAAGAATG
>CAZRKK010000032.1:0-1708 GCA_964600695.1 uncultured Candidatus Saccharibacteria bacterium | reverse complement strand
ACAGTAATTCTAGTTCTTCCATCTTCACTAAGAATAAATGTTAATTGGTCCCCTGTTTTTCCAACTTTGTATGCACCATCTAACCGATGTTCTTCTGGTAATCTATCAATTATTGATAAAACTTTCATGCTAGCTAATTCAACAGGAGGCTCTTTTCTCAACCCAGTCATAATCTTAAAAAGACGTTCGCTTCCAGCACGACCAGTCATATCTAAACTATAAAGCGTATTTTTATAATAACCATATTCTCTATGTAATTCTTCCAGATATTGACCAAGGGTTTTATTATCATCCTTTAAAACAGAAGCCATCTCTGCGACTAATAATGCCCCAATAGCAGAATCTTTATCTCTAGTAAATGTCCCTGCAAGGTAGCCAAGACTCTGTTCGGCGGCAAAAATAAAGTCGGATTTGTTATCTAACTTTTCTATAATTTCGGCAATATATTTAAAGCCAACTAGTAAGTCATCTATAACTTTTACACCAAAAGACTTAGCAATATCAGACATTAAACTGGTAGTCACGTATGTTTCGATTACTAAACCATTCTTAGGTAAAGTGCCGTTAACCTTTCGTTGGCTTAATATAAAATGAGTTACCATAGCAGCAACTTCATCACCACTAAATAAACGTAACTTGGAATCTTCTGGATTATTTTTAGCAGCAACACCAATTCGGTCTGCGTCTGGGTCAGATACAATCACCACATCAGCATTACTCTTTTCCCCTTGTGTTACAGCCATAGCCATTACCTCAGGGAACTCAGGGTTAATTAAATCACCATGAGCAGTTGGAAAAGAACTGTCTGGTTCTAATTGCTCAGATACCGGCTCCACATCAAATCCTAAATCTCTTAAAATCGGTAAAACATTTTTCGAACCAGAACCATGAAGAGGGCTAAATACAATTTTTGCAGAACGACTTGGATTTAATGAAATTGATTTAAGATTTTCAAAATAGACAGTGTCAACTTCTGCACCTATAGTTTTAATTAACCCTTTTTCTTGTACTTCTAAATATGCGGCTCGCTTGATGTCTGTAACAGCGGTAACTAAATCCATAAATTTTACGTCATAAGGAGGTACTACTTGCCCACCATCTGACCAATAAAACTTAAATCCGTTGTCTGTGCGAGGATTGTGCGAAGCGGTAATCATAACACCAGCAGTTGCTCCCAAGTGACGAACTGAAAAAGAAATCTCCGGAGTTGCACGCAGACTATCAAAAATATAAACTGGGATATTATTTGCAGAAAAAACCTCTGCAGAAATTTGAGCATACTCTTTTGCAAACTTACGTGCATCATAACCAATAACCACACCCCTAGCCGCAACATCAGCTCCAAAATCCCAAATAAATTGAGACAAGCCTTGGGCAGCCTCACCAATAGTTCGGTTATTTATTCTGTTAGGGCCACAACCAATTTTGCCGCGAATTCCACCAGTGCCAATAGCGATGCGGGTATAAAAGGAGTCTTCTAATTCTTTCCAATTTTGCGCAGTAATTAAAGCTTCGATTTCCGGGACGAATTCCTCAAATTGGGGGTTGATTAACCACTTCTTAACATTCTCCCCTGCTTCTACTGACAGTGAGTTACTTGATTGAGCTTGTTCTAATTGTTTTATAAAGTCCATAAATATATTCCTTTCTTTCAGTATAGCAAAAAATAAAAGTGCGTATTAGTACGCACTTTGTTCGCGAATTTCCT
>CAZRKK010000031.1:0-1921 GCA_964600695.1 uncultured Candidatus Saccharibacteria bacterium | reverse complement strand
CCTCTTTTTTAGTGCTAAGGCAATTTTCGTAACGTGTTACGAAAAATCGTGCTACACTTCGAGGGTATTTTCCGCAACCGACTAATGTGACGAAAATTAATAAACATATGAGCGAAAAGGAAAAAACGAGGCGCGGCCGGCCCAATAAACCGAACAAAATGTCGGATGCCGAGCGTATGCGCCTGTATCGTGAGCGCAAGGCCGCCCTGTCCGAACCCAGGAATACGACGACGGTTGAAGCGACTATCGACACACCGACCGCCCCAACACCACCGCCGCTCGTCACTCCAAAAGTCGAACTGCCCGAACCGCGACGTGCCGGTCAGCGCAAACAACGCAGCGACTCGGTGACAGCGGAAATTTATGCCGCTATGGCGGACGAACGACCTGAATTACTGCCGCCGCATAACGCCGATGTTCCACCGGAAGGAATGACCGATTGGCGCTCGATTATTGCGTCGCGTAACCGGGACGACTGGACGCATGGTGAATTGATCAATGTCGGCCAGTTGGTGAAATACCTGCTTCGGTATCGACAGCATATCGCCATGCTCGAAGCCGAAGGTGATTTGATGTATGACCATCACGGGAAACTGGCGGTTAATCCGCGATTCGCATTGGTCGATACGTTGCACAGGCAGATTCAGTCGCTTATGAAAGCACTGAATATCACCAACAAACGGGCGTCACAGGCGACAGGTGGTCGGACACTGACGGCGGTTGTCGGTGATTCGGACGGGTTACTGGCGTGAAACGACCGTGGGATCATAAACTGTCGCGCCAGGAGCGCGGCTACGACCGTGCGTGGGAAATCAAGCGTGACGAAGCGTTGCGTCGGGATTTCGGGTTGTGTCAATGCCCGGAGTGCGGCGGTCGGCGCAAGGTCGCGACGCACGTCCATCATATTGTCAGCAAGGCCGAAGCGAAACGGCTCGGTTGGTCGCGTGAGCGTACTGACGCACTGGAGAACCTGATTTCACTCCACCGCGATTGCCACGACCGAATGCACGGATACACAACGCGACAGGTTACGGGGGCGGACGGATGGCCGATATGACACGGGGTGAGAAGGTCTGCGCGTTCATCGAGCGGTATATCGTCGTGCCGGAAGGTGATCTGATCGGTACGCCGATGAAGTTGGAACCTTTCCAGAGACGGTTCGTTTTAGACATTTACGACAATCCGGCCGGCACACACACTGCCATATTGAGCATCGCCCGGAAAAACGGAAAAACGGCCCTGATAGCGGCACTGCTATTGTGCCATCTCGCTGGGCCGGAATCTGTCATGAACTCGCAGATCGTGTCCGGGGCGCAATCGAAGGAACAGGCCGCAATCGTTTTCGAGTTGGCGGCGAAGATGGTTGCTATGTCGCCGAACCTTGCATCCTTGATTCGCGTGCAGCCGTCCGGGAAGCGCCTGATCGGCTTGCGCAAGAACGTCTTGTATCGCGCACTGTCTGCAGAAGGAAAGACCGCGCACGGTTTGAGTCCTGTATTGGCGATTCTGGATGAAGTCGGACAGGTGGTTGGCCCGACGGACGATTTCGTTTCGGCGATCACGTCCGCCCAGGGCGCATACACGAACCCGTTGCTGATTACGATTTCGACTCAGGCACCGACTGCGAATGATTTATTGAGTACATGGATCGACGCGCAGAAGAATGCACCAGATCCCCGCGTCGTGTGCCATGTTTATGCCGCGCCGGACGACTGCGCGTTGGACGACCGCGCCGCATGGGCGGCGGCGAACCCGGCGATGGGTGTATTCCGTTCGCTGGCGGACATCGAGAAACAATGTAAGGCCGCGATGGAGATGCCGGCCAATGAACCGGCCTATCGGAACCTCGTACTAAATATGCGAGTAGAAGCCGATTCGCCATTCGTCTCGCGCACCACATGGGTATCAAACGGCGAATCAC
>CAZRKK010000030.1:0-1939 GCA_964600695.1 uncultured Candidatus Saccharibacteria bacterium | reverse complement strand
TTGTGTTCATGTTGTCAGTCCTGTCGTGCTCGGCCTGACACATCGGACGCAGCAACACATAACTCTCTTCGTGACGCGCGCGCACACGCGTAGAGAAGTTACGTTCAGCCATGTCAGATGCGTCGGACGCGATGGTTTTCATGAGGGGTCAGTCGTCCGAATAGGGGGTGTAAGCGGGTGTGTGCGGCTGTTTGAGGCCAATGCCCTGAAATCCGCGCACACCCATGCTGTTGCGCCATTTCTCCAGTCCACGCGTGATGAGCAAATCGGAGAACCGGCGCTGGGTGCCAATGAATTCACCCGCCGCTTCAGCCCACTGCTTCCAGTCGGTGAACAGTTCGGCGGTCAGCGACTTGGCGTTGGCGGTGCGCACGCAGCGTTCGTCAAGCCATCGACCGAGTGCGTCTTCGGAATCGAAGTACTCCGCCGTCGCCGCCTGTACGCAGGCGGGTGGCTGCAGGCCAGATCGCTGCCATGCCAGGCACCCGGCCACCGCCCAGGCGAGGATGCCGTCGCGTTCGGCCAGCAGCTTTTCTGTCAAGCGCGGATCACGTCTTTCCGGCGGGATCGTCACCGTGAAGGGAATCATGTGCAGCCGTCGCCGCATCGCCTCGTCGATGTTGCGAATGGCCGGCTTGTGGTTGCCCACGATCACCGGCTTGAATTGCGGCGTGTACTCGAAGAAGTCCTTGTGCATGAAGCGCGCAGAGATCTTGTCGCCGCCCGTGATGGCCTTGACCTTGGACTCGTTCAAGCGCCGTCCCTGCTCGGTCTCAATGGCCGTCACAAAGCGCGCCCCGCGCAGGCCTGCCAGATCGGTCGGATGCCTGTCGCCACGCGTTTCGACAAAGGTGTCCATTGACGCGGTGGCGGCATAGTCACCCAGGATGGTGCTGATCACATTGGCAAAGACGCTCTTGCCGTTGGCACCCGTGCCGTACAGAAAGAACAGCGCGTGGGCGCTCGTCGCACCGGTCAGGCAGTACCCCACCATCCTTTGGAGGTAGGCCTGCAGTTCGTCGTCGCCACCGGTGATGTTGGCCAGAAACGCCGTCCACTGCGGGCACAGTCCCTGAGGCCTGGCCGTGGTGATCTTGGTCATCCGGTCGGCTCGTTCGTTGGCGCGCGTGCGGCCCGTTTTGAGATCGACCACGCCGCCTGGGGTGTTGAGCAGCCAGGGATCGGCATCCCACTCGTCGGTCGTGGCCGCATGCCTGCGGTCGGTGCGCGCCAAGCGCTCCACACCACTGACTGTTCCGGAGCTCGCCAGCTTGGCAGCGACCTTGGGGTTATCCGCGTGCACGGCCGCGTGGCGACACACGCTGCGGATCAGGTCGGTGGCGGCCAAGGTGTCTTCGTTACGCCAGCGGTGGCCGTCCCACACCAACCAGCGCCCCCAGGTCGCCACGTATCGCCAGTCGCGGTGATACCGGCGGGTGAAGGCCAGCGCCAGCGCATCCTCTGTGCCCCACACCGATTCATCGCTGCTGACGGCCGGCTCGGCGTCATCTGTGATGTCGTGCATCTGCAGACGCGGCCCGTGGCTGAGAAAGGTCGCGATATCGAAGCCTTCCGCGATGGCATCGGCCGCGTCCCAGCCTTCAGCAGCATCTTCTGGGGGATAGAGCACGTGGCAAGATTTCGCACCGGCTGACAAGATGGCCTGCGCAGCTTGCGCGGCGTATTCCCAGCCCGGCTTGTCGCGGTCCGGCCAGATCAGCACGGCCTTGCCAGACAGGGGCGACCAGTCGGTTTTGTCGACCGGGGCGTTGGCGCCGTGCATGGCCGTCGTGGCGGTGACGCCAGCGCTGATCAGCGCCTGTGCACATTTCTCGCCCTCAACGAGGATGACTTGGGCTGCGTCCTTCATCCCTGGCTGGTTGTACAGCGGCCTGGGGTCTGGTGGTGCCATCTTCCGGCGTCGGACATCCCAGGGCCG
>CAZRKK010000029.1:0-1968 GCA_964600695.1 uncultured Candidatus Saccharibacteria bacterium | reverse complement strand
CAATAACCGATTGGTCTTTCGAGTTAAATTTTAGTGGGATTGATTTAAAGAATTCATTCATATAGGATATTATAGCACTAATTACTCTTGACAAAACCACTTAAAGTTGTTATAAATATCAGTTGAATATTATGGAGGAACTATGAAACGAATATTTACTTTTATAGTGTTAGTTTTAAGTGTGTTACTTTTGGGTTGTTCTCAAAAAACTATTACAACGTCAAATAAACCACAGGCAAATGCTAGGCCAACTAGCACTGTCGTAACTAAACAAGCAGCAGGGGACAGAGCCCAATTCATTAACGGAGTTAAGGAATTGATAGTCACTCACCCCGATAAGACTTGCCAGCAAAAAATGTCAGAGTTGTTAAAGACAGGAAAGCTGTTTATCGAGCCGAATCCTACTGTGGGTTCGCTAATGACGACCGCTATCAAGGTCGATAATCTACCAGAATTGATAATTAGGTTGGTGGTTAATCCGGACTTTTTGACTACTTCACACTTGCCTGAACAATATCAGAAGATTGGCAGGTATTCGGAGATCTATCATGAGTTCATTCATGTTAGTAATCACCTCAATGGCAAGTTTCCTTTGGATGCCAACATCACTAGTTGGTCGCAAGAGAAGCAAGCTGAGTATTATTGGCTCTCAGAGCAGGATGCTCACATTAAAACTTGGCAGTTTTTGAGATCAAATAATGCCTCCATAGTGTTAATGAAGGATCAAGCTGATATTACGAACAAAGGAGAGAAAGCTGCTGTGTTAGATGTTTTGTTTAACTCTATGCAACAAACTTACCCACCCGATAAGGTGAAGGCATTTTTACCCACATGGCGTCAGTTATGTGAACAGGCTAAAAATGATGCACGTGTAAAAGTATAGTATGCAAGCCGGACAATCGTCCGGCTTTTTTATATAAAAAACCGGGCACGAGTGTCCGGTTTTGTTGCAGTAAACCTGCTGTTAATTTTGACCTGCCTCAGCTTCTTCGAAAGTAAAGGCTTTGACCAGTTGTTTATGAAGAACAGGATTAGCGGCAATAAACGCGCCATCGCCATGTTTCCATGGACCGCCATCTGGAGCAGTAACAACACATTCTGATTCTTGGAGCAGAAAAATTGTTCCCGCATAGTCCCAGATACCACCACCACCGCTGCACAGATACCAATCTTTGCGGCCTTCCGCAATGTAGGCGCTACTAGTACCGGTACAGCCAAGACTGCTGGCCCAAAATTTACTCTTGGGTGCATACTGTCTGAGTTGGTTCAGGTAGTTTATCCGGCCATTAGTTACGGTGTCGTTGGTTAAGCCTAAGCTGTTGGCGATCGTATTATGGTTTGAGCATTTAATTTGCTGACTATTAAGGAATGCTCCTTCTCCTAGTTCGGCATGATATAACTCATTCCTGCTGGGTACGTATACACACCCTGCAACTGTTTGACCTTGATATTGCAAGCCAATAATGACCGCGTAGTCTGGCATTCCCTTGATGAAGTTGAGTGTTGCATCGAGTGGGTCTATAATCCAGACCCAGTCTTTGTGTTCATTGTATTTACCACCCTCTTCACAGATATAACCGTGATCAGGAAATTTGCTTAAGATATTTTCTATAAAGGTAACGCTGGCTAATTTGTCTGCGTTTGAAACTAGATCGAGAGCATGTTTTTTTTGTTCAATGATCAGATTGGGGTTTCGAAACCAAGGCTCTATAACCCTTCCGACTTTCACTGCTTGCTCAAGCATAAATCTAGTGGCTTCGCCACGAAAAGCCTTTGTTGCTCGGTCTAACTGAATTCTCGTCAGTCCTTCATTCATAATGATTCCTCCTAGTTGTAATGACTTACTATTCTACATGTTTTTACTTGCTGGGTCAATGCTTGCTGTGTTATGGGTGGTAGGGCATAATAAATTTATGCCAGAACTTCCAGAAGTTCAGACTGTTGTTACAGAGCTGAATAAAAAATTAA
>CAZRKK010000028.1:0-2111 GCA_964600695.1 uncultured Candidatus Saccharibacteria bacterium | reverse complement strand
AAATGCATGACCAATCCTACAGAGGGGAATAAAGGGAGAGAAATTAAATTCAGGGCGTGGGACGGAGTGGTGATGTTTCACCAGGCAGGTTCGATAAACTGGCTGCAACGCAACTGGATGCCTACAGAACGAACGCTGACAGAACGGGGCGAGGTGGTGTGGATGCAATTCACCGGCCTCCACGACAAGAACGGCAAGGAGATTTACGAGGGGGATATTGTTGAAGCCGCCTTCCCGCATGATGGGGCTTACGAGATACGAATTGCCCCGATTGGAGGCGTTGAACTTTGGCGCGGCGGCTCCCCACTCGGAGCATATAACGACGCGAGCGACCCGCTGAATCTTGACTGGAGAAACCTCAAAGTCATCGGCAACATCTACGAGTACCTTGATGAAATTGGCGGCATATGAAGCGGAAACCTCAAAAAAGAACGATTGCGATACAAGCTAACTACGCCCGACAATGGGTGTACGAAAATAACGAATCTTCGTTCGCTACAATGACAAATGAACTTTGCTCCCACATCAATACGTTTGGTCTCTTGCCGGAAGGATACGAAATAGTCGTACGTCCCGAAGTTATTATCCAAAGAATCGTCGCACCAAACATATGACCTCCCCCCAAGACAGTAGAGAGCTGTTTGAGCGTCAGCCTGTGCGTTGGGGAAATTGCGCCAAACCCTTGTTATAGGCAGTAGGGATTTTTAGCAGAATGTTTAATCGAAGCACTAAAGAAAAAATTAAAATTAAAAAAAGCGTGGGAAAAAATATATTATACAATGGTGATTGCTTAATTGAAAGCGATAAAATCGAAAGCGGAACGGTTGATTTAATATTGACTGATTTGCCTTATGGGGTTGTGAAAATGAAAGAAAGTGCAGGAAACTATAAGGTATTGAATACTGCTGAAACTTGGGATAAAGCTATTGAGCCAAAAAGCATTTATGAAATAGCAAACCGAATATTGAGAAAAAACGGTAAAATGATTTTGTTTTCACAAGAACCATACACAAGCCGAATGATTACAGAAGCAATACCAAATGTTCCATTTTCTTATCGTGCAGTTTGGGAGAAAAATGATTTTGCTAATGGGCTTGGAGTAAATAAAGCAATGGTTAGTTTTTATGAGGATATTTTGATATTTAGTAAAAATAACCCTAAACACGATTTTGAAGGATTGCACCCATTGAGAGAATATTTTTTAACTCAAAAAAACGAAAGCGGATTGACTGATAGTGAAATTAAAAAGATATTAGGAAACGGAATGGGTGGACATTATTTTACTAATGGAAGCCAGTTTTGTTTGCCGACATTGTCTAACTATGAAAAACTACAAACGACTGGATTTTTTAAACGTGATTGGAATGAGTTAAAACAAATTGATAGCGATTACAGAACTGAATTAATGAGAAAAATGAATGAAGAAAATCCATTCACTTTTAATTTATGGGAAGGCAACAAATACAAAAGCAATATATTGAAATACAAAAAGGATTACAACGGCTACCACCCAACTCAAAAGCCTGTTTTATTACTTGAAGATTTGATAAAGACATTTAGCAATGAAAATGATTTAGTAGTTGATTTGACAATGGGGAGCGGAAGTACTGGTGTAGCTTGTAATAATACCAACAGAGATTTTATAGGAATTGAAATGAGTGAAAAATATTTTAATATAGCACAAAAACGAATTAATGGAACGGAATTTAAACCAAACGGTTTTGAAAAAACCGAAGAGCGTGGGCTTTTTTTATTTTAATTTTTTCAAACGAAATGTTCAATCGAAGCACGTCTGCCAGCTTGCTTATAACGATTGTATATACGCAAGTTTACTAACTTTAAAAAACGCATAAAAAAATACTGATATGATAGAGTTGTTGCTATTCGGGATATTTGTTGTAGAAATATCAATATTTGTAGCGATTGAACGCTGCACAGCGGAATTGCGATATAGAAACAAGTTATTGCAAAAACAGAAAAACAAAAAGAAAAAAGCGATGACAAAAACAGCATTAAATGAATTGATTGATATTTTAAATCAATTAAAAATTGACAGTACAAAACCTAATTAAACGACAAGAAAAGAACTATGGAAAGTAGCCACTCCCCAC
>CAZRKK010000027.1:0-2197 GCA_964600695.1 uncultured Candidatus Saccharibacteria bacterium | reverse complement strand
TCATCCACCAGCCACCAAGGACGCCAACGAGGGCAAATAGGACGTTGAAAAGTTGCTGTTGGTCCATATCAAAAATCCAAGTTTGTCGTCATGCCGCAAGGTTTGGCATGGCCTTCCAAGTCCCAGGCGTCCCTGACGTAACGCATACCCATCCTGGAGAACCACCAGCTGCCACTCCAGTATTCCATACTATGTCACCCTGCCACCAGTATTCAGTTGTTGGCGCGGCTGAACCGAACTCCTCGCGTCTAAGAACGGAGCTTGCCCCGACCTTTGTATAAGGCTTATTTACGCCAAGGAATACATTATCGAACGCGAATGTCGCGTTTGTTCCGGCCAATTCGACAATTCCGTTTTCCGCGTAAGAATCACTCGATTGATAAAAACGATTATTTAGAAAGTAATTCCGTGACGAAGAACCGCCTCCAACTCGTACAACTTCATAACCCGCACCAAGTTTCCCGTTGTCGTAAAACGAATTGTTAGAAACGGTTGTGCGAACACAATCAGTTAGCCGAAGTGCAGTATTGCTGTAGTTTTCAAAGTGATTTTCACTGATTTTAAAATCAAGCGTTCTGGTAAGAGCGAGGCCCGATGTTTCCGTGGCTGAACTGTATGATATCGAATTGAACTTGTTATTTGAAATATTGAAACCAGAGCAATCAATTGCCTCTAGCAACTTACCCGGATTGCTTCCCCCATAAGGCAGTGTATGGTTTCCCCTAATAACGCAGTCATATACGTTGTAAGTTCCGCTTCCTTTGCCTACTGCGTAAATACCTGTCGTGTACCCACAAAATTCGTTATCAGTGATATTGACGTTCCGCACTTCTTCCGTTCCGGGTGCGGTTGTACCGTCTAACTTAACGGCAAACGTGGTTGTGTAGCCGTCTTGATTCGTGAACACATTTGATATAACGCGAGAATTTCCGCCGTAATACTCAAAGACGAGTCCTGATGTGCTGTTTGCTGCGGCGTAAAAATCATTGCCAAATATCAGCGAATCACCGCCGCCCCCTGATAATTTTATGCCGGTTGAGCATTTGAAATTATTGAACAGCGCACGAAAAACACCATAGCCTGTATAGGAAATGCCAACAGGCAAATTCCAAAATCTATTGTTTTCGTAAGTAACTCCCAAGCAATAATTAGACTTGATTCCGATTGATGCTGTATTGCTTCCATCAAACCCTAGCCCTTGAACTTTTGAGTAGAACGGAGCAATATCACTGTCCGAAGTATCAAATACCAGTTCTACCATATGCGCCAGCGTGCCGCTTGCTTTGATGATTGGAGAGCCAAAACCGATTAGAGAAGCCGCGCAGTTGTCTGAATACTGAGCAGCACCGGGAGTTTCTTCTATAAGGTCGCGTGTCACCTTTACTGTAATTGGTGACGTTATCTTATATACAGCGGGTCCGTTGAAATAAACAACTCCATTTAATTCCATTGCCGCATTCACGGCATTTTGAATCGCCGTCGTATCATCGGCGACCCCGTCACCAATGGCGCCGAAATCCTTGACGCTTACAGTCTCGCGCATCTTGCTTAGTGCGGTGCGCGCAACAGCGCCAGTTCCGGATTGCTTGAATCCGACAAGCGCAACGCCTTTTCCATCGGATGTACTCGCCAGTTCTTCCGCTAGAAGAGGATTTTCGACCGGTGATAACAACTTTAGATTTCCTGACAAGTCGAAACCAATCACCATATTCGCGCGCTCAGCCGCGTTCTCCATCAGTGTTTGGTCGCCGTTCGTAGCGACCGGCAGCTTGATTGCACGGCCGACGCGGGCCTGAAACGATTGGATCGCGAGCCAGATGCGGTCGAGGTCGAGGTCAATGGTTTCGGAATTGAAATCGCCGAGCTGCTGGTAATCCTCAACGCGCTTTAACACCGGGTCCAGGTAGCGCAGCACGGTCGATCCGTTTGCCGGAGCGACGGCGAACTCGATAGCGCCGCCAGTCGGCGAGCCGACCCCGGTCACGGCGAAGCCAGTCGTCACGATGATGTCGTCGACTTCGACCGTGATGTCGTCCGCATCGGCGATCATGAACTGATATGGGAAAGAGGTGGTCAAGCCATTGGCGACCGACTCATTGAACAGGGTAGCTTGGGCTGGTACTGGCATAGGGCAACCTCGAAATCAGATTGCCGGCAAGTGTCATTCCGACCGCCAAACGGTTTCCCGACTACCTCT
>CAZRKK010000026.1:0-2217 GCA_964600695.1 uncultured Candidatus Saccharibacteria bacterium | reverse complement strand
CAGTACCAGAACTGATGGCAGTACTACCGACAGTTAACCCTCCGCCACTACCACAAGCAGCTGCGGCTGCTGTGATTACTCCAGAGTTATCAGTTTGGACACACTTTGTTCCACCACCACCAAGACCAGAGAAGGTAATTGTGCCAGAAGAAGTTACCCCAGTTGCAGCTGCAATAGCTCCAGAAGAGTTTACCTGGAATTGAGCAGCTGTTCCTACATTAAACATGGATGTAGCTGTAGTCGAACCTATACTTGTACTTCCCTTTACCAACAAACCGTTGGTTGGAATAGTTGCATCTAGAGTAGTTCCATCACCTATTGCAGCACCACCGTTCACCATTAAAGTGGCCGTGCCAGTTGTAGGTGTGTAGCCAACTCCCAAAGTGCCGGCAGTAGTAATAATATCACCAGCTCCTTTTGGAGTAATAATAATATTTTGATCTGTGTTACTACCAATAGCAGTAATTGTGTTGTATGAAATACCGATACCTTGAGTAAGGTTATTAGCTAAAATTTTAACGATGTCATCTGTGCCATTATCTGCTTTCAATACATGAAGTGAGCTTGATGGAGCAGTTGTACCGATACCAAAGTTACCATTTGCCAATACAGTTATCTTCTCTGATCCTTGGTTTCGAACTGCTAATAACTTAGCACTAGCATTGGCTAAAGAGTTTGAAGTATCTAAGGTATAGCCAACAGCGGATGCACCATCTGCAACTCCAGGGTAGGCGTAGAAACGATTAGATGAACCAGCATCTGAAAGAAATAGTTGACCCGATCTAGGTTGTGCTGAAAAAGTTGCTGCGTCTCCATAATATGATTTAAAGTTCAAAGCAGAAACATAGGTATTATCAGAACCGGCTATATCTAAACCTTGGTATACTCTTAACTGTGCGCCATTTCCTCCACCTTCCCCACTACTACCAAAGGAGAAATAACTACCTATAATATTTAACCTTGGTCCATTTGCATAACCACCAGCGAAACCAGAATTACTAAGTAACGACGACCCTTGTGAGTCATAAATACTGATACCAGAATTTCCTTGGATTTGTCCTAAAGCTGTTCCTGATAATGGAGGAGTGGAAGACCCACCAGCTGCGCCAGTATCATTAAAAGAAGTTGATGCTGTGTTATAGCTTACAAATACTCCAGTGGGGCTTGTAGAACGATAAATATTATAACTTGTTGCGAGAGGGGAAGCTGACCAAGATAAGTTTACTGCATTATTAGCGCCACCAACGTTTACATAAGTATAAGTTGGGCTCGACTCGCCAGTAGCATCGACTGATGTGATTGCATAATAATAATTATTTGTAGCTAAACTACCGCCAGTAGTGGCTGTCCCACTAAAACCAGTTGGGGCTTGTACCCCGACAGCTTTAATATTCCCTTGAGATACTTCCAACTTTTGAGTTGGGGTTGTTGTATTTACACCAACATTACCACCATTGAAAATGGCAGCATAATTGTTAGTTCCACCACTCGCAGTGAAATAAGCAGCAACATTTGTTGAAGCTGTTCCTGTGTGAGTATTAGAGAAATAACCACCGTAAGTAGTTTGAGTAGAAGTACCGTTAGCACCACTAGTAGCTACATTCAATACTGTTTGAGTGTTGGAGGCTGCAGCTGTACCCGAAACTTGAAGATCTATTAATTTTCCAGATGATAAACTAGAGCTTGCTACATACAAACCTGTACCAGTTGTTAACGAGTTTACATTTATTGCTGCTGCAGAACTAGTTGTTGTTTGAGTGGTATTAGCAGATGTCAGAGAGAAGGTACCAGCAGACTGAACATAGTTACCAGAAGAGACAATGCCAGTAGCACCAGTGATAGCTCCAGCTCCAGTAATATCAATAGATCCAGAGTTTAAGATGTTTCCAAGAGTACCTGTGATTAAGATACCGTCAGTAATAGTTCCTGCAGTTTCAGCGATTTGAATACCATTGGTTAGAGTACCAGCACCAGTTTGTTCGATTAACAAACCGTTGGTAGCAGTACCAGAAGCAATGGAGTTAAAGATTCTTTGAACACTTGTAGCTGCTGTGTCTTGGTTTTCGATAGTGAAGGAGGTTGGGGTGGTTACTTCTGCAAGAGTAATAGCAAGATTACGAGCATCTGTGGTAGTAATGGTGTTACCTGAGGTTGCCCCATACGCATCTTGAAGAGTAATAGATGTATCAGTGTTGAAAGCAGTACAGGTGTTAGTAG
>CAZRKK010000025.1:0-2269 GCA_964600695.1 uncultured Candidatus Saccharibacteria bacterium | reverse complement strand
AGTATAGCAAAAAATAAAAGTGCGTATTAGTACGCACTTTGTTCGCGAATTTCCTTAGAAAAAACTTTGAGATTATAAATCTCTCCTCTAGTCAAAACGATGGCAAACTCACCTTTCCGCCGAAACAGTAAGAGCCGATTATTTTTAATCTGCACTTTTTTAAACCATTGTGAACGGACAAAGTACTGCTTGAGTTTGAACAAAAAACCTCGTCCTGATGAATGCTTAATCTTCCTCAGATAGTTACCTATATCAATAGCTAACCGACGTAGCTTTTCGGCATACTGATTTTGACATTCCTCGACCATCGCTAAAAAATTTGTGATTGGTTTGTAATTTGGATCCAACCTACCAATGTCCATAAGCCCTCCTAATTGCTTAAACTTAATTTTATTATATCATGTAGGTAGAATCCCAGCCCCAAAATAAAAAGCCGCGTTTTGGATTACACGGCTAAAACTACTTTCTTAAACGAGACACTCGAGAACTTCGGTAATACTAACCACTGTAGCTCGCTTCATATTTTGAATAAAAGCGAGGACCATCGGAACGCCATTTGGTTCCAACTTAGCTTTTTCTACATTAGGAGTAACACCGAGAACAAAAGGTAAAGGTTTTAAGGCCTTAGACATTTTGTCTTGAGTGAGTTGTTCAATATCACCATGACTAGCCCTGAGTAAATTGCGGATAATTGCCTGACGCTGGTCGGGCAAAATATCTACCAGATAATTTACTTTGGGATTTATGGTTAAACTTTCTTCCTTTTTTTCTTCTTTGGCAGGAGAGACTACTCTCCCACGTTTGCGGAAATGACGTTTACGACGCGCTGGGTGCGTCTCTAAAATATCAGTCCCATTAGAAAAGAAAGGGTTTATTGACATATTTATTTTTACCTCTTTTTGATTTTCAAACTGCACTTTTATTTTAGTCCTGATTAAGGATAGTCGTCAAATTTTTATAACCTTATTCATACCTAACCAGAAATGAGTTAATAATAGTATTGGCAGTTACTAATTAATGCAGTACAATATAGACTATGTCATTTCAAATTGGTATGGAGTGAACACAACCCGACATTCTATTATAGAAGAAACGGCCAAACTAATACCTTTCAGCTTTACGATTAAACTGCCCCCACCGCAGTATAAACGGGCTATTGTGGCTCGAAATAGGGAGGGGCAGATAGTTCACTCAATTCCCGTATAAACCGATAATTCACATATGGAACTAAAACCTTTGGAAATTACAGAGATAGAAAGTTTTTTACATACCCACTTAAACCAAACAGTGAGTGATGTGGCATATTTAGGACAAGGTGTATGGTCTCAAGCTTTTTCATTTCGTCATTTAGAGAAGGATTACGTTATTCGGTTTGGCTTATACAGCGATGATTTTAAGAAAGACCAAATAGCTGCCTCTTATGCTGTGTCAGGCTTGCCAATACCGCAGGTAACGGAAATTGGGCAAGCTTTGGGTCGAAGTTTCGCTATTTCTGAACGGGCTTTTGGAAATATGCTGGATGGTTTAGACGAGCCACAAATGGTTCAAATAGTTCCTGCTGTTTTTCAGATGCTGGATGCTATGAGGATAACCGATATACGCCCTACTTCGGGATATGGTAATTGGAATACCGAAAAGGTTGCTCCATATACGACTTGGCAAGAATGCCTATTGGATGTTTGGAATGACCCAGTGACCAGCAGAACATATGGTTGGCGTGCTTCACTAAAAAACTCGCCAATGGGCGAAGCACCCTTTAATAAGGCATTTAACATATTAAAGTCACTCGTAGAAAAGTGTCCCACAGAACGCCACCTACTTCACACTGACCTTCTACATTACAATGTGTTGGTTCAAGACAGTCAAATTAGTGCGGTCATTGATTGGGGTAATGCAATGTATGGCGACTTCCTGTATGAGTTAGCTGGACTTATCGTATGGTCGCCGTGGTATCCCGCAATGCAAAATATAGACTGGGCAGAAGAAGCCAGAAAACATTACAAAAAAATAGGCTTGGAAGTGCCTAATTTTGAAGAACGTTTACGTTGTTATGAAATAAGCATTGGTCTTAATGGAATGAGCTATAACGCTTACAAACATAACTGGAAAGACCTTGAACTTACCACAAAAAGAACTTTGGAATTAGCCCTATCGTAAGATGGGCTTATTTTTTATTCTGCCAATTTCTGGCTGTGCGGGTTCGATGGATTTTATCTAAAGATTTCTGCTGCTCGGCCAACTTTGCTACTGCACCCACAACTTGTTTTTG
>CAZRKK010000024.1:0-2340 GCA_964600695.1 uncultured Candidatus Saccharibacteria bacterium | reverse complement strand
TGTCCTTTAGACCACGCTGGCAGTATATTCCTGCGGGTCGGTTAATAACTTGCCATAATTATAACTAATTATTGAGATTTAAGCAAGTGTAGCGCTTAATATTTATAATCAGTTATTCGGCAGAGTTTTTAGAATTTTTCGTTCCGTCGTACAATCGAATATTTTGCGACGCGCACAGAAAAGGAGTATAATATAGGTAAAGTTCGATAATTCGAAATAAATGGAAAAAGAAACAAAAAAAGCTCCAAAAAAGAGTATTATAGACAAGTATATTCAAGACTTTTTAGAATACTGTGAAATCGAAAAGAATAAATCCCGTTTAACTATTCAAAATTACCACCACTACCTCGTCCGCTTCTCCGCTTTCTGTAGCGAGCATGGAATATCTAAGCCCGAACAGATTACTTTAGATACAGTGCGCTCCTATCGCCTGTTTTTAAATCGTCTAACTAATGAACTCAATGGCCGCCCTTTGAAACCAATCACTCAAAACTATCATGTTATAGCTGTGCGAGCGTTTTTAAAATATCTTGCCAAGCGAGATATCGATACTCTTTCTGCAGAAAAAATTGAACTTGCCAAAAGCCCGTCACGAGAAGTAGAAGTTATGAACAACGATGAGGTGGGCCGAATCAAAGACGCCACCAAGCACGAAGAGTTAGAGGTCGCTCGCCTTCGCGACCGCGCAATTTTAGAATTACTATTTTCGAGTGGGGTTCGTATTTCGGAGATGGTTCAATTGAAAATTAAACAACTCAATTTTGATAGCGGAGAATTTACTGTTCGTGGTAAGGGTGACAAACTTCGCTTAGTGTTTATGTCCCCAGAAGCAATCAAAGCTATCCAACTTTACTTGATTAAGCGTCACGACAACAACCCTGCCCTATTCGTTAGCCATTCCAAAATCGGTAACACCATCGAAAAGCAAATTGAATCTATTGGAAGCGGTGCAAGAGATGCCGTACCAGGGTTAACTGCGCGTAGCGTTCAACGTTTAGTTAAAAAGTATGCGGCTCTTGCAGGAATTATGCATAAAGTCACACCTCATACATTCCGCCACAGTTTCGCCACCGATCTCCTACAAAATGGCGCAGACATTCGCAGTGTGCAAACCTTACTTGGCCACGCCTCTATTACTACCACTCAAATCTACACTCATGTTACTAACCAACAATTACGCGACATTCACAAGAAGTTCCATAACAAAAAGTAGGTCTTGCGCAAATTTATTATAGGGATATAATAGAAACTAGTTTTACTAAGATTCGCAAGGAGGAAATAAATTATGAAGCAGTTGATTGCTTTGGCGTGTTTTATGACTTTGGTATTTTTTTTGACCCCAGCAATGGGACAGTCCTCACCTACGTTAGTCTTGAACCCTGTTGAACCTAAAACAGAGCGACAAAAAAGATTTTGGCACTTTTCCTCGGAATTCGTAACAACTAACAAAGTTGAAACGGAAAATAAAGTTGGTTTAATGGAATCACCGACAACTTCCTACACTTCTCGTTTTACAACAGGAAACCACAAACGCGACTTCTTTTTACAGTCAACGGCAGGGTTTACCACTCGCCAATTCTCTGATGATCGTGTATTTAATTTCCGAGCTGGAGTCACTCAAAAACTTGCCTACGAAGCAACTTTCTCAGCAGACACCGAATTCACTTTTACAAGGTTCAAGCGTGTTGGGAAGACTGGTTTTGAATTCGCTAAGAAGTTCACAGCAGAGAAAGGATATGTAAAACCCTTTAGTAGAGTGGATTACTATTTCCCTCTCGGTAATGATTACCGGATTCTAAACTATTCACACGCAGGAGTCGTTTGGTCTAATGGGGTTGTAACAGAATTAGACTTAAAACCTTTTGTGTTCGAAAATAAAACTCAATTCATTTTAGATTCCGGAGCTATAATCAAAGGTCAAAGAAGTTTGTTTAACACCGAAATAATGTTTGGATACAAACTCAACCGCATATGCTTTGGTCCAGTAATTGGGTACACTCGCTTGTTAAGTGGAACGTTCCCACACAAAAATTCTACGCTGGCCGGATTATATGTTCGATACCGTTAAGGTATGGCAGCCCACTTTTAAGTGAGCTGCTTTTTTATTTTGTAAATTTAAGCTAAAATAACCTTTATGAATAGAGGCTTCTGGGATAAATTACCAAAACCAATTTTTGCACTCGCGCCTATGTACGATGTTACTGACGCGGCTTTTCGACGCATCATCGCAAAGTACGGCAAGCCTGATGTTTTCTATACAGAATTTGTTTCGACAGATGGCTTGATGAGCGAAGGCTATGATCGACTAATTAATCATTTATGGTTTGATAAAAGTGAACA
>CAZRKK010000023.1:0-2795 GCA_964600695.1 uncultured Candidatus Saccharibacteria bacterium | reverse complement strand
CGCCCGAGCCTGTCGCCATGGTCAAGGAAACGCATATTACTAATATTTATTAATTATTATTATTTCTTATATATTATATATTATAATTTATTATTAATTATTATTATTATTTATTAATACTTATTATTTATTTATTATATATTATATTATATATATTATTATTAGTTATATTATATTATTAGTATTATGGTATTATATATTATATATTATATATTATGCCCAATTCAATCCCCGCTTTGATGCCTGGGCGACGGGGAATAGATCTGACTCCAATATCCGATTATCCGACTGTTGGGATTTCCTACACCTATATATGGTTACATATCGTTACACTATATGATATACCGATATCCCCCAGGCCGAGCGTTATATCCACTTCGGCAACAACAATATCTACGCTGCTACGTTTGCCGATAATGCAAATTATGTAAACCTGGGCTATTAACAAGGGTTTTAATCCTGTGGATAAGATTAAATTTATGCCGCGGTATATATATTTTTTGTCTGGTGATGGTATATTTTTATATATTTTATCGTATTTATTATATATATCAATATTGCATATACATATACCAAAGGGGTAGTTCCCGAATGCCACTCCCAATTATATATTCCTGCCCCCTCTACACACGGGGTAGAAAATAGTTGACAAGGAAAAAATAATATGTTAGGATAAAAGTAACGATGTTAAGTTTTATGTAACAAGTGTATGGGAGGAAATATGGCGGGGGAAACATTTGAGGAAGCGAAAGCGATGATAATGGAGTTTGGTGGCAAGCCGGAGATAAGCGACTTTCAGGCGTATAACGATTATCGGCGAATATCGGAGAGGGTGTTGAGCCAGCTTGACGACCAGACTAAAGACAAGACGGTCGACATAGAGTGGCTACAAGCCGAGTTCCGGGAGCTTTATAGTAAATTCAAGGAGAACGGCGACAGCAACAACCAGCGGAAGATGATAGATAGCGGGCGGCAGATAATAAAGATGAAGGTCGAGTTAATGAAAGACATTAAGCAGATAGAAACGAGCGTGCCGTTGGAGCAGAAGTTAACGAGGTTGACGGCGTTGGTAAGAACGAAAGCAAAAGAGAAATTACTTGATGGTGTAATAAATGAGGACATTAACGGTTGATGACGAAATAAATAAACTTGCGGATGACTTGTTGGAAGAGTTAGGCGATAGCGAGTTCCTGACAACAGAGTTAAATGAATATCAGCAACAAGCATACGACAGCAAATCAGCTGAGAAGTTTATATTTGGTGGCAACCGTTCGGGCAAGACTTTCTTTGACATATATATTATTGCAAAATTGGCAAGTGGCGAGTATTTAATAAGAGGTCAGGCGGCTAAAAAGAAGTATAATGTATGGATAAGTTCGCTTGATGCCAATTTAACAAAGCAAGTAATCATACCGCTTTTAGAAAAGATAGTTCCAAAGAAGTGGCTTAAAGTAAATGCTAATAGAAATTATGCGAACATAAAAAGTTCTTTTGGGATAAGCGTTCATATCGATTTTAAGTCTATGGATGCAGGGCGAGCCAAGTATCAAGGCGCTTCAGTTGATTTGATTATTCTTGATGAAGAGCATAGCGAAGAAATATACAAAGAATGTAAAATGAGAACGCTGGATTGCAAAGGTCAGATAATAAATTCAATGACACCTTTACTTGGCGTAACCTGGGTAGCGGAGTATAGCCAAAAACATTTTAATATTAAATTCCCGACAAGGGCGAATAAAACTTTGTCGCAAGACGAAATTGATAGCATTTGTGATGGCTTAACTGAAAATGAAAAGAAAATGCGTTTAGAAGGCGAATTTGTAGATTTAGCCGGATTACGCTTTATTGATGGACAAGACATAGCATATATGGCGAAATGCAAAGAAGAACCGGCGTTGTCTTATAAATGGGATGGCAACAATTTTTATAAATCGCAAAATGGCGAATTGCATTTTTATGAAACCGGAATTGAAAGCGATGCTAAATATGTCATGGGTTGGGATATAGCATCAGGTTCAGGCAAAGATTATACAATAGGCAAAGTTTATAAAATAGGCTCTAAATTAGAAGAGGTAGCATTTTTTAGAAATAACACAACAAGCATACCACAGATAATAAATATTATAAATATCATAGGCAAAATGTTTAATAACGCAATTATAAACCTTGAAAAAAACGGTATGGGCATGGCGGTTTTACAAGGGCTTATAGAAACAAAAGGTTATTCAAATTTTGCCGGTCGAACAGATAAAGAAACCGGATTGACAACAGATAAAATATGTTATAACGCAACCGGACAGGCGCGCGAATATTTATTACAAGCGGCTAAAAAAGCAGTTCAAAAGCGTTATATAATAATTAAATCAGCACAAAGCCATTATGAATGGGCGTGTATGCAGTTTAATTCAAGACTTCACAGATACGATCACTTAAAAGGAAGAAACGATGACTGCGTTTTTGCAGATTCATTAGCGTGGCAAGCGGCGGAGCAGTTAGTATCAGGAAGTTATTTTGAAGGAAAGCCACAAAAAATTGACGAAGAAGAATATTATAACGAATGGGATAAATATATAGAGTTAAACAAATCTTATTTTCAAGGTAATGAATCAAATAAAGATTATTAAGGAGTAAATTATGGAAGAATGCAAATGCCCTAAATGCGGTTACAAATTTATGCCAGAAGAGCGTGAAGAAAATATGGAAGAAAACGAAAATGAAATGCCAAGAGAAGAAGAAAACAGCGAACCATTTTCAAAAGATAAATCATCGCTGGCAATTTTAATCGGCAAAGCAAT
>CAZRKK010000022.1:0-3048 GCA_964600695.1 uncultured Candidatus Saccharibacteria bacterium | reverse complement strand
CAGTACCAGAACTGATGGCAGTACTACCGACAGTTAACCCTCCGCCACTACCACAGGCTAATCCAGTTCCAGAAATAACTCCAGATGAACTAGCTTGCAAACATTGAGTGCCACCGGAAGTTAATGAATCAGCTTGAATGGTACCGTCTTTATCAATATAAGCTTTTTCAACATAGGAAGGAGCATTGTCCACATAACCAAAAGTAACTATTTTTGCTCCACTGGTTGGAGAGGCAACATTAGCGTTCCATTGAACACGTACACCCTCTGCTGACCCGCTATCGGTGGTGTTACCCTGCAACTTCAACATTGTATTATTAATACCTTTTATACCAGCTTCTAACATTCCATTTTGTGCACCAAGAACTAAACGATACTCACCTGCTCCATCGTTATATACTACGGCACCATTACTTGAATTTTGAAGGCGGAACATCATTTGATCTCCATAAAATTGGAGTCCTGCTCCACTTTTATCTACAAGACATAGACCCGACCCCCCCGAGCAAGACCCAGAAGGTATTTCAGATCCATAGCCAAGATTATATAATTCAGAAATTATTGCGCCTCTTGGTGCTACTCTAAAATAGCTCACATTACTTCTCTGTAAATCAAGCAAACTCTTAGTGCCACTACCAGTCGCGGTATCAGTGATATTTACAAGCAATCCAGTATACCCAGCGGTGGAGGATTGATTCACAGTAGGATTGATCTGCATTCCATATTGCAAACCAGAAGATGCCGCTAGAGTGCTTCCACTCATTGCCAAATTTATATTTGCACTATTTTGCAAATCTGAGTAAACCGTGCCGTCTGTAGTGGTTAGACGAAGTTGAGGATTGGAGGCATCAAGGACATCTAACTTGCGGTCTGGGCCAGTGGTACCAATACCAACATTACCATTCCCTTGGATAGTTAATTTCTCTGAAAGAGACCCACTATTAACTGTAGAGAAACCTAAGTTTGCAGTACGGGTGGCATGTGTCACATCAGTCCAATATGCTGAAATACTAGCAGCATCTTGATAATTTGTAGTGGATGATTCTAGTCTGTACAATAACGCGGACCCTAAACCGTTTGCTGGAGTTGCAGTAGTATTCTGTTCAATTGAAAGCATGGTCTTGACAGTATTAGTATATGTGCTGTCATTAGACATTATTCTGACATAACCTGAAGAAGATCTCGGTACCAAAGACAAGCCATCATAGCCTTGAATAGACCCACCACCAGATGTTCCTGAACAATCTGCTAATGGACATAATTGCAATGTTGGATAATAACCATTTGTGTCTCCCCCTAAAATACTTAATGTGGTCTGAGCTGAAGAAGTATCAACAAATACCGCATTATTTTCTACAGAACCACGAATATCTAATTGATATGATGGGGACGCGATACCAAGACCGATTCTATTATTAGTACCATCAACAGAAAAAGTGGTTCCATCAATTGATAAACCATTAACACCACCCGTCAACGCAAAATTTGTATCATTAGAAAAAGTCCAAGTGCCAGCATTTGACGATGTTAAATTTCCATTGGAAGCAACCTGGAACAAATCTCCAGAACCAACTGTGAATAGTGCGGCTGGTGTTGTGTCACCAATCCCCACATTCCCAGTAGAGCCTTGAATAATCATTTTTGTTGCAAGAGACTGAAGTGTTGTTCCAGATGCTCCAGCAGTGGATGTTTGGAAAACAACATCTCCTCCAGCCGCATTTCCTGTTCCCTTGCCGCCGGCAATATTTAATGCTCCACCAGCGATGTTAGTACCGCTACCACCAGTGCCATTTATTGTATAAGCAGTTGGGGTTGCATTAACAGCACCTTTGCCAAAGTACACGTTATCAATTGGATACCCTGTTGAACCAGCAATAAACTGGGCGCTGGCTGTTGCAACCGCTTGTGTTCCTAACACAATTGTTCCACTATAGCTAGAGTTAATGCTGGTAGAGGCACCAATTGCAATGTTCATCAAATTACTAGTTGTATTTCCGGCATTTGCATCTAACCCTATTGCAACTGAATAACCAGACCCTCTAGTTCCTGAACCTAAAGATACTGAGGCTGCTCCTACTGCATCCGATCCAAAGCCCAACGCTGTACCATCATTTAAATTAGCTGCGCTACCATAACCAACTGCCGTGGAATGATAAATCCCTGCTGCGGAAGAGTTTGCTCCAATTGCCACATTGTTATATCCACCAGCCACTGAGTTTGCTCCAACAGATGTATTATATGAATCAGCAGAAGCATTATATCCTATCGCTACTCCGTAGCCAGTATTATACCCAGCAACATTAATGATATTTGCTCCATAGCCAATGCTCACACTAGCTATGTAACCTGTGGCGGCATTTGTCCCTATTGATACGCTATGAGTACCTGCAGAAGAAGCTCCATTTCCAAAGACTGCACTATAATTCCCTGCGGCAGAGCTTCCTGCACCAAATTTTTCACTATTTGTACCTGCCCCTGGAATACTTAATACATCTCCGCTAGTTGCAGGGGAAATTGTTGTACCACTGCGAGACCAATAACCAAGAGTGCCACTAGTAGGGGCTGTGGTTGTTAGAGTCCCAGTACCACCCGTTGTATAAACTGCACCATTTGTGGAAAGACCACTGAACGCGATTGTTCCAGAAGAAGATATGCCAGTAGCACCAGTGATAGCTCCAGCTCCAGTAATATCAATAGATCCAGAGTTTAAGATGTTTCCAAGAGTACCTGTGATTAAGATACCGTCAGTAATAGTTCCTGCAGTTTCAGCGATTTGAATACCATTGGTTAGAGTACCAGCACCAGTTTGTTCGATTAACAAACCATTAGTTGCAGTACCAGAGGCAATGGAGTTAAAGATTCTTTGAACACTTGTAGCTGCTGTATCTTGGTTCTCGATCGTGAATGAGGTTGGAGTAACGACATCAGCAAGAGTGAAGGCAATGTTTCTGGCTGTTGTGGTGGTGATGGTGTTGCCTGAGGTTGCTCCGTATGCATCTTGAAGAGTAATAGATGTATCAGTGTTGAAAGCAGTACAGGTGTTAGTAG
>CAZRKK010000021.1:0-3338 GCA_964600695.1 uncultured Candidatus Saccharibacteria bacterium | reverse complement strand
ACCGACAAAAACACCAGCTGGGGCGCCGGTGTGGAAAACATGGGGCGCGGCTTCGTCAAGTTCGCCCTGCGCCGGCACCTCAACAAGATCGAGCAGGAACTGAACCGCAAGCTCTGGCCGGTGCGCGCCCGCTACTTCACCAAGTTCAATGTTTCCGACCTCGAGCGCGGCGACCTCAAGAGCGAGAACGAGGCGCTGCGCATTGCCCTGGGGCGTGCCGGAGAGCCCGGCTGGATGTCCCAGGATGAAGTTCGTCTCATCAAGAATCTGCCGCCCAAGGGCGGCCAGGCCGGCGAGTTGAATTCCGCCATGTCGGCCGATAGCGCCGTTGCAACCTCCTGAAAAGGGAACCTCATGAATCGATTGCTCCAATTGTTTGCCGACAACCGTGCGGCGAACAAGGCCGTCCGTGGCCAATCCCGCCTGGTCGCTGCCGGCGACGAAGCGACGCTCTACATCTATGAGGCCATCGTCGCGGACGATGCCACAGCCGAATGGTGGGGCGGCGTCAGCGCTCAGTCGCTGGCACCGCAGATTCGCGCCATTACCGCCAGGACACTGCATTTGCGCATCAACAGCCCCGGCGGTGACGTATTTGCCGCGCAGGCCATTGCCCAGGCCATACGCGATACCAAAGCGCGCGTCGTGGCTCACGTCGACGGCTATGCCGCCAGTGCCGCCACCGAGATCGCCATCGCCGCCGACGAGATCGAGATTGCCGAGGGCGGCTTCTTCATGATCCACAACGCCTGGACGCTGGCCGTCGGCAACGCCGATGACTTCGCCGCTACCGTCGTGTTGCTGAACAAGGTTGACGACGTTCTGTGCAGCGCCTATGCCGTCAAGTGCGGCAAGTCCAAGGACGAGGTCAAAGCATGGATGGATGCCGAAACATGGTTCTCGGCCCAGGAAGCGGTCGACGCCGGTCTGGTCGATCGCATTGCCGAGGGCGCCAAGGCCAGTGCTTCCGCCTGGAACCTGGCCGCCTACGATCAGGCCCCTGCGCCGGCCAATGCCGACGACGCCGCTTTGCAAGACCATCGCGCCCGCCAGGCCCAGCGCCTGTCGGTACTCAGTCGCACCCAGAACGTTTAGCGCACTCGCGCAACGCAGCCAGCCGCCTTCGGGCGGCTTTTTTTTCGCCTGTCCGAAAGGAGAGTAGTCCATGAGCAAACTCGCTCAACTGCGCGAGCGTCGCAACGCCAAGGCCCTCGAGGCCAATACGCTCAACAACAAGTACCCCGCCGATCAGCGCATGCCGCAGGCAGAGATCGAAAAACTCGATGCCCTCCTGGCCGAGATCGAGGTCATCGACAATGAAATTTCCCGAGAAATCCGCCTGACGCAACTGGCCGGCGAGCAGCTTGCCAATGACCCGCAGGCCCTGCATGAACACGCCCTGAATGCCGCCACGCGCATCCCTGGCGCGCAGAACCTGACCGAGGAAACCCAGGCGCTGCGCACCTTCCTGACGGCTGGCCTGGGCGGCTTGTCGCAGGACCAGCGCCATCGCATGATGTCGCGCGTCAATCCGGACATTCGTGCCGCGATGTCGACCACGACCAACACCGAGGGCGGCTACACCACGGCGCTCGAGTATCAGCGCTCGCTCGAGGCTGCCATGAAACAGTTTGGCGGTGTGCGCGCCGCCGCCACGGTCATCCAGACCAGCACCGGCATGCAGATGCAGTTCCCGACCGCCGACGCCACGGCCGAGACCGGCGAACTGGTCGGCCAGAACACCGCCGTGACGCTGGGTGAAACGACCTTCGGCCTGACCGCCCTAGACGTCTACAAGTTCAGTTCGAAAAAGCTGGCCTTGCCGTTCGAGCTGCTCCAGGACAGCATGATCGACATCGAGGCGTATATCCAGGCCCTGCTGGCGGTCCGCCTTGGTCGCATCACCTCGACCTACTACACCACCGGCACCGGCACCGCTCAGCCGCGCGGTATCGTCACCGGCGCCGCTTCTGGCAAGGTGGGCACCACTGGCCAGACCACCACCGTCATCTACGACGACCTGATCGATTTGGAACACTCGGTAGACCCGGCGTATCGCGGTAATCCCGGTGTCGGATTCATGCTGCACGATGCCTCGCTCAAGGTCATGCGCAAGATCAAGGACACGCAGGGTCGCCCGATCTTCGTGCCGGGCTATGAGCAGGGAAACCCCATGGGGGCGCCCGATCGCCTGTTGGGTCGGCCGATCTACATCTGTCAGGAGATGGCGACCATGGCTGCCAATGCCAAGTCGATCCTGTTCGGCGACTTCCGCAAGTACATCGTCCGCGATGTCATGGACCTGACGCTGTTCCGCATGACCGACAGCGCTTTCACGCTGCTTGGCCAGGTCGGTTTCGTCGCCTTCATGCGTTCGGGCGGCAACCTGGTCGATGCCGGCGGCGCCGTGAAGTACTACCAGAACTCGGCGACCTGACCGTCGCATCGAAGCCAGCGGGCAGGCCTGCCGGCCTGCCCGTACTCGAATTCATTAGGAGAAAGCCATGGCCAAAGCCAAGGCTGTCAAGGTCCGCATCCTGCAGGCATGTCATATCGATGGCGTGCCCTACCGGGCTGATGCCATTGTCGAAATTGATCCCGCGCTGGCTGAACAGCAAGCCTCGATCGGGAACTGCGATGCGCATCCGGATGCCGTGTCCTACTGCATCAAGGCGCTGGGCGCCGTGCCGGTGAAGCACGAATCCCCCGCGGCCGGAGAAGTCGTGCCCGCCGTGTCGGAGACTTTCGCTGTTGCTGAAACCACTGCTGTTGACGCTGCCACGTCGATCGGCGTCTGACCATCACTGACTTTCCGATCCTGTATTTCCGATCCTGTACTGGCTGGGAGACTGATTCATGAAAAATATTTTTCGGATTTTTGCGGCTGCTCTGATGATTTTCACCGCGGCCGTTGTTCACGCCGGCGCCCTCACCGACTACGCCGAGAACAAGCTCGTCGACGCCCTCATCCGGGGCCAGGCGCTCGGCGCCCCGGCGACCTGGTACGTCGCGCTCTACACCACCTGCCCGACGGACAGTACCAGCGGTACCGAGGTCAGCGGCGGCAGCTACGCCCGCGTGGCCGTCACCGCCGGGCTCACCCAGTGGGCCGGCACGCAGAGCGCCGGCAGCACCACGGCCTCCAGCGGCACCAACGGCACCACCAGCAACAACGCCAGCATCACCTTCCCGGCGCCGACCGCCAACTGGGGCACCGTGACCTGCTGGGGTCTGACGGACGCCAGTACGGCCGGCAATATCTGGGTCTATTCTTCGCTGACGACGAGCAAGACCATCAACAACGGCGATGCCGCGCCCAGCTTCGCCGCTGGCGCCGC
>CAZRKK010000020.1:0-3570 GCA_964600695.1 uncultured Candidatus Saccharibacteria bacterium | reverse complement strand
GTGGTATATCTTGCATGGGCGACACTGGCATCGACGAAGAATTATTCGCAAACATCTCGAAAGACAATCTAAGGCAAATCTCTAATTATTCAAAAAAGCTGCTGAAATATTTCAGTAGTTTTTTTACTAACAGGTACAGATATTTGTTTCAGAGATCATCACTTCAAAGTCGCAAAAATTTCCGAAGGAAATTTTGATGCGACGTAGAAGTTTAGATCGAAGAAACAATATCTGTACCTGTTTATCGTAACAAACCATTGACTATTTCCTGTTTTTTTGCTATACTCTAGTTAAGATAAGTTTTGTTAAGTTAATGTACTTTAACTACACAAATTATTAACTAAAGTCGAAACAAAATAACAACTCAATCAAGAATTTTAGTCCAACTTAATAGGGGACTAATTTATATGATAGAGAACTTATCAAAAAAACAAAAAAACAACTAATACTTTAAATATATGACGAACAGTCAAGATTTGCAGGAGCTGTTGACCATCAAAGAAGCAGCCCGACTAATCAACGTTCATCCTAACACTCTGCGCAATTGGGAGAAGGATGGAAAAATACAAGCAGTTCGCTTAGGATCTCGGAGAGATAGGAGATATCCTAAACAAGTTATCTGGGAATTGTGTCAATTATCAGCATCGTACTAAGAAACGATGTTTTTGTGTTTTTAGGGGGTGTGAAACTTAACAAAAGTGATGAAACAAAAGTTGAAAAGAAAAATTAATATTGCATACAAAAAAATCGAAGTGATAATACTTTCGTTCGTTTTGATTTTAGCGTATGCAATTTTTGCACTCACTGGTGGTAGTATTCCTTCAACACAGGCTGCTACACCAATGGTTATCAACTTCCAAGGTAAATTAACTAAGGTCTCGGATGGTACCAACGTTTCTAATGGTACGTACGCCTTCCGTTTCAAGTTGTATACTGCTTCAAGTGGTGGTTCTCCAGTATGGACAGAAACTTACGACCAGGCTCCTGTGGATCCTTGTCAAAAAGTCCAGGTTACCAATGGCGTCTTTAATGTAAAGTTGGGTTCATGTGCGAGTTTGGCTTCTGTGGATTTCTCTGGAGGTAGTATGTACCTAACTGTGGATTATGCTCCTACAGGAACATCCTATGATGGCGAAATGTCGCCCCGCAAACAATTACTTTCTAGTGCTTATGCATTCTTAGCAAACGGTGTTGATGGAACTGGTGGAGTTAGAAATACAATTAGTTCTACAACAGCTTTAGCAATTGCAAAGAGTGGCACAGACTATGCTTTGCAAGTTGATACTAGTGCAGGAAGTGCAGTGACAGGTTTGAAAGTTACAAGCGCAGCTGCTGCAGGAGGCTTGGCTTTGTCGACGCTTTCTACTGGTACAGATGAAAGTTTAACTTTGAATGCAAAAGGTGCAGGCTCTATAACAATTGGAACAGCAGCAGGTTCGACTGGAGATATTATTTTTGGTGGTGGTAGTGGGTCAACAGGATGTACTGTCACAAATTCATCTGGTGCTTTTGCATGTACTGCAGGTTTAACTGGTGTTGGTGTGAATGCAAGTACTGGTTTACTTCAAGGCCAACTTGGTTTAACAGTCACTGGTGCAGCAGTATCATTAAACGCATCTTCTAACTTTGATGTAAACATTGCAACAGGAACTTCGACAGGAACAATCAACCTTGGTGGTACTGGGGCACAATCCATTCAAATCGGAAGTGGTGTTGGAGTTAAGACTATTACTATTGGAAACAGCAATGATGATACTTTCTCTTTGTTCTCTTCTGGCCTTAACGTCTCAACTGGTGGAGCTATTACTGGAGCTTCTGGCATTGTCTCTTCTGGCACTATCCAATTCTCATCTCTAACTTCCAACGGCCCACTATACACATCAGCAGGGAATGGAACTCTAACAACTACTGCTCCAACCAGTGGTGCTATTGGATACTGGTCTAGAACAGGTACAGTACTATCTCAAACTACTGCTAATGATACTATCTCCATTGCTAACACTACTACTACTGGAGCTGATCTTGCTATTACTAATACTGGTGTCTACACAGGAACAGGAATATTCAACTTAACTGCTAACTCTGCAACTACAGGTACTCTAGCTAGCATTACAGGCAACGCTCTAACCACAGGAAGTCTATTATCTCTATCTTCATCTTCCGCTGCAGCAACAACGGGTCAAAAAGGACTTAACGTTGCTTTAACTGGAGCACTTACCGGAGCTCAAACAACTTACGGTGGTTACTTCTCTAATACCAGAACTGGAGCTTCTGCAGTGAACGTTGGTCTCTATGCTACAGCTAGTGGAGCTACTGGAGCTAACTATGCTGCCATCTTTGATGCTGGTAATGTTGGGATTGGGACTACTACTCCTACCGCCAAGCTTCAAGTTTCTGGTGATATCTTACTTTCAAATGGTGCTAATAGAACAATTAGTGTTGAAGGCGAGACAGGGATTAATGGAAGAAGTTTAACGATTGCTTCTGGAAATACAACTGCAGGAGGTATTCCAGGTGATTTAATCCTTCGAACAGGAACGGGTGGTTCAGGAACCTCTGGCAATGTATTAATATATGCACAAGGAACGGATCCTGGTTATGTAATTTTACAACGTAATACAGGTGGCATCGTTAACGGTGGTGTTGGTGTGCAAACTAATTTACCTGCAGGATCTTTCGAAATTAATTCATCCTCTGGAAACAACCTTCGCTTAACATACAATGATAGTGACGGTAGCGCTACTAACTATGTAGACTTACTAACAACATCTAGTGGTAACTTACAGGTTCGTCCATCAGGTTTTGTTACTGAAATTGGTGGGGGAGCAACTCGTACTGCACTTCGCTTCCTAGAACCATCAGGAACAGGAACAGACTATGTAGGAATTCAGGCTAATGCTAACGTTACCACTTCCTACACATGGACTCTTCCTGCAGCAGACGCTTCTGGTTGTATTCAATCCAATGGATCAGGGACTTTGAGTATAGCTAGTTGTGGTGGAGGTACTACAACCCTACAATCAGCATATGATGCAACAAGTGGCAACACCATCACCACCACAACAGGAAGAAACATTGCCTTCACTCTTGCTGATGTCGTTACCCCAACCTCCTTCACTATCGAGAACCAAGACACAGCAGCTACAAGTGTTCAAAGAATCTTTAACTCCATTGCCTCTGGTACTGCAACTAATGGTTTGTTAATCGAACAAACTGGTGCTGGTACTCTAACCAATGGTATTCAAATCGCTGAAACTGCAGGAACTATTACTGACGGTATCTTAATCACAGGTACTCTTGGAAACATCTTAAACTCTGGATCTATTGATATTACTGGAGCTGGAGCTATCACTGGTGCTACTGGCATTGTCTCTTCTGGCACAATTCAATTCTCATCTCTAACTTCAAACGGTCCACTATACACATCAGCAGGTAATGGAACTCTCACTACTACTGCTCCAACAAGTGGTGCTATTGGTTACTGGTCTAGAAGTGGAACAGTACTATCTCAAACCACTGCTAACGATACTATCTCTCTAACAGGAAACGCTGGTGATATTATCACTGTTG
>CAZRKK010000019.1:0-4613 GCA_964600695.1 uncultured Candidatus Saccharibacteria bacterium | reverse complement strand
CCAAAAGTAATTAACGCAAGAATCATGGCATAGGCTAACGAATCGAGGAGTGTATCTTTTCCTTTTACGATCATCCCACCAATCAAATACCCAAAAGCAACAAAACCAGATAATACTGCTTGTCTTTTCATTTTGTTTCCTCCTAATCAATTTAAACTATAAAATACCATTTTACTGTGGGTAGGTCAAGCTCCCAGATCCTTCCATTATTTGCTATAATAAATGCATAAATTAATTCACTATATTATCTATTCGTATGGCTACTCAAAAGCAAATTCAAACAATTAGTTTCTTAGTGTTACTTGGTGCAGGTCTGGTTTTTGTGTTGTTTTTGCTAACTCCATTTTTTAATATCATAGCTCTAGCATTTATTTTGGCGATTTTATTCCATCCTGTTTATCACCGAATTTTAAAAAAGATTAAGAGTCCTAGTTGGGCTAGCTTTGCAACTTTGATGATTATTCTATTGATCATCTTCTTGCCATTATGGTTATTTGGTCAAATATTATGGAACGAAGTAAGTCAGGCGATTACTCAAATTCGCGAAGGTCAATTAGTGATAAGTCGCGATCAAATTGTTCAAAGCGTGCCTGCTCCATTACAAGGTGCAATTGAAAGTTTTTCTCGTGATTTAAATGGTTTGGCTGATAAATTCACCTCACAGGCATTTAGCTCAGCGACTGCTGTTCTTTCTAATGTAGCTAATTTTGTAATTGGCTTCTTCATTTTAATGTTTATGACTTTTTTCTTGATGCGGGATGGTGCCAAGTTGGCTGTCGTATTTATGGACCTTTCACCAATTGCCTCATCTCAAGAACATAAATTATTAGAAAGAATTAAATCAGCTGTTAATGGGGTAGTAAAGGGTTCGTTTTTGATCGCTTTGGCGCAGGGTATAGTTGCGACAATCGGATTTTTTGTGTTTGGAGTTCCACAACCACTACTCTGGGGGATGTTTACAATCATAGCTGCGCTAGTACCGAATGTTGGAACTTCCTTATCACTTGTGCCGGCTGTAATTTATTTGTTGGTTACCGGCCATACGACAGCAGCGATCGGAATGACAATTTGGGGTGCAGTGGCCGTTGGTACGATGGATAACTTCTTGGGGCCAAAATTAATTGGTAATTCGCTTAAACTGCATCCGGTGTTGGTGTTATTGGCTGTGTTGGGTGGAATTAAGTTTTTTGGAATTTTAGGCTTCCTAATTGGACCAATTATCATGGCTGTATTTATAGAGCTGGTGGATATGTATCGCACTGATTTTAAAGAATACACTCAATCCTAATGTCTGCATTATTTATAATATTATTTTTGGCAGCGCCGCTTTATGTGTGGCGCTTTTCCATACCTGTATTAGGTTTTAGTTTGCCATTGAACTTCTTAATGGTAATTGCTGGCGTGGTTATTGTAGTGGGACTTATTGATATAATCCGTCGTAATTTGTTAAAGAATTTTGTTGATCATATTAAAGCTCTTCCGCGAGCTGTTGTAGGAGCTTTAATTTTAATTAGCTTAGCTAGCTTAATTTCGTTATTCGCCTTCGGATTTTCTGTAGAGAAGTTAGGGCAGTGGACTGTTTTATATTTACAACCTTTATTTGTATTCTTCTTATTAAATTTTTATACTGCGCGGAATCCACAATTCGTTCGTCAATTTAAAATGGCCGCATACTTATTTTTATTTGTTGTTGGGTTATTAGCAATTCTGCAATACTTTACTTTATGGACCTTACCTTCTGATTGGCAGGGTAATTTGAATGAACCGAAACGTGCCATTGGTTTTTTTGCACACCCCAATGCATTTGCCTTGTTTGTTACACCATTGTTAGCATGGCTTATTCCAGATGTAGTCGCGCACTTTACTAAGTTATGGGATATTTTTAAAAACAGCAATTCTTGGTGGCAAGAAATGGGAGTGATCATTAGACAGCGGCTTTATTTGTTTGCTTGGTTTATTGGAGCATGTGGTTTACTATTATCACTTTCCCGCGGAGCCTGGCTTGGATTATTAGTTGCAGCAGGTTTGTATGCAATTTTGTCGGCTAACAAAAAAGTCTTACTAACTTTTTTGGTTGGATTTTTAATTATTGCGGGAGTCGTGGCTGCTGTACCAAACTTACGTTGGCGAGTAGTGCTACCTTTTTATGGAGAAAAATCTTCGATGGCCAGATTAAGTTTGTGGGATACAGGAAGTAAAATGATTTTAGACAGCCCTATTTTAGGAAAAGGCATTTCTGGATTTGATAATAATTGGGACAAGTTCAACAGTGATCCAAATTTAGATCATTATAATTTTCCACACAATATCTTTTTAAATTTTTGGATTGATTTAGGTTTTTTGGGATTGCTAGGTTTTTCTATTTTAATTTTGTGGGTAGTGTGGCAAGGAATAATTCACCGCAAGAATCCACTGGCACTGAGCTTGTTATTGTTTATGGCGGCTGTGGTAGTTCATGGTTTAATCGATATCCCATATTTAAAAAATGATTTAGCATTAGTGTTTTGGATGATTTTAGCTATTAGTATTATTAGTGCCAACAGGGCTAGTAAGAACTTAGAAGTGGGTATATAATTTAGTACAAACTACAAAAGAGGAATAATCTAAAAAGGAGGTGCACTATGGCATTAACTCCAGTTTTGTCTGTGGCGGTTTATGATTATGCTTATGAAAAACTCGGTTTAAGCGAAGAATTTTTGCAAGCCAGATTGGAAAAGGCCAAGATTTGGGTTCCAGAAACTCAGAAAATGGTCTATCGAATTAACCAAGGCGAAAGTTTTGCTATCACTGCCTATACAGGTGGCGGTAAAACTGTCATGGGTGAATGGGCCATGATCGATACCCAGCGAAGAACATTATTTTTGGTGCCCACTCGCCGTCTAACAAAGCGACAACAACGCTTGTTCAAAGCAATGGGTGGCAAGTTGCAGACTCGTGTGATTATGGGTGAGACTCCTAAATCACAGCGAATTTGGAAAGACCTGAATGACAGAATTATTTTTGCGACTGGGCATGTAGTAGTTGAAGAGTTAGCAAATAATCCTGACATGCTAAAGGGTTTTGGCTTAATCGGTTTTGATGAGTTTCATAATGCAGCTACAGAAAAGCATCCATACTCTATAATTGCTGATCAAGCTGTGATTGATGGTATTGTCCGATTTGGTCTTTCTGCTTCTCCAGGGAATAGTGAAGAGCAAATAGCTCAGACTTTAGGCAATTGTCGCTTGTTAAAGAAATATCATATTGATATTCCAATAGCTAGGCAGATCGGAAGCATTATTCATGCCGAAGAAGCAGAGGTGTATAAAAAAGGTGGACAGCGCTTTATCGAAGAACTCATAAAAATTGAAATGAGGCGCTCGGCTTTTAACTTCAACTGGTTGTCTGGTCGGTACGCTGGTGTTTCTATAAACTTGGATCCAGAAAAAGATGTCTATGTTTCACAGCTCAAAAAGATACGAAGGGGGATAGTACAATTTTTTTCTAATCCAAAAGAGTTCGAGAATCACTACTTGTTTAAAGATGAAAGAACAGGTGGTGCATTGTCGAGTAGTTTTAGGGAGTACGAAGTTTGGAACTATCTCCATACCTTGGCTCGTAAAGAAAGCTTCGAAGCTATTGATCGTTATTATCAAAAGACTTTAAAGAGTAATACTTCCAAGTTTGCCGTAAGGATGGTAAAACGTGGAAGAATTGATGAGTTAATGGTCTTAATTGGCAAAGCCTTGCACCCTAAATTACAGTTGCTAGAAATTGTGATGCAGTCATTGGTTTTGCGAAGAGGTTTGCAAGTCTTAATCTTCGTGGATAATATTGCCACTGCTAAAGCTGCACAAGTCTTGCTAGAGAGATCTAGTATCAAGAGTGCGTTGTTTTTTGGCAGTAAGCATATGAGGCCAGCCCAGCAAGAATTGGCTTTAGAACAATTGGAAGATAGAGATGTAAATTGTTTGATTGCCACCAGTGTCGCCAAAGAAGGTCATGATTTTGAAGTAGACGTAGTAGTTAATTACGGTTCTCCAAAAAATGTGATAAGTTTTATTCAAGGTTCTGGTCGTGCTGGCAGGCACGAGAAAGACGCAGAAATTATTTACATTGCTACCGCAGAAGAGCGGCGGAAGATTTATGCACAAGATAAAGCTGCTGTTCGACTTAATCAAGCTAAGATGTCTCAATTTAGTTTAGGGCCAATTTCCGAAGAAAGTATTCAGGAAGTGCCATATAGTGAGGAGGTGCGTTCTGAAGAGACTCATAATGAAGAGCAAGAGATTATTACTAGTGCTCAATCTCCACCGGTAAAACATGTTCAACCGAATTTATTTTAACCTCTAAGGAATTAGAGGTTTTTATTTTGGCAAAAGAAAAACCGCCAATCGATTTAACGAGGCGGTTTTTCATGACTGCGGTGATATTGGGTAGCAACATTTGACATATGTATAATATCAACCGATTTAACCATTAGTCAATGGTGGTGGAATGGAAGGGAGTCGAACCCTCGTAGCTACTTGTCAAATGTTGCTACCCAGACCGCGGGCCATCCCATCACATTTATAATTACATAGAGCTGATAAAATTGACTTTAAGTTTTTCTCAAAGTAGAATCAATTATTTTT
>CAZRKK010000018.1:0-4636 GCA_964600695.1 uncultured Candidatus Saccharibacteria bacterium | reverse complement strand
CTGAACGGAAGAGTATCATTTTGTTTGCACACAACCGTAATAAAGTAGGGGAGGAAGCTTTTCTTTTAGGGGAGTATTTGTAGAAGAAATTATGTTCCGACTTTGAGCTAGCCCTTGAAGTCGGTTTTTATTTTTTAGTGAACTTTACAAACAGTCCAAAAATTGATATAGTCTATAGTTCTGGTAAAACAGGGCAAAATTCTATGGAGGGATTTATGTATAAAGGCACATGCGTTCTTGGTAGCATTAATATGGATATTATAGTGTCAGTCGATAGGTTTGCGGTCCCTGGCGAAACACTAGAAGGACTTTCTATGTCTTTGATGCCTGGTGGTAAAGGAGCCAATCAAGCTATATCTATCGCTAATATGGGTGCTGGTGTGGATTTGATAGGTGCTGTTGGTAAAGATCAATTTGGTGATTCCTTGCTTGAACATTTAGTTCAGCACGGAGTCAATATCGATTTTGTTGATCGACTTAGTTCAAATACTGGTACTGCAGTTGTAACTGTTGATTCGAATGGTGAAAATCAGATCGTGGTAATCCCTGCGAGTAACAGTTTTGTATTAAAGTCAGTATTCAAAGAGTACTTAGCTGGGAAAACCTCTTTGCCAAGATATCTAGTTTCGCAGTTTGAAACACCTATAGATGTTGTGCACTCTGCATTTAAGTATGCAGCCAAGACTGGAATTTTGACAGTACTGAATCCGTCACCAATCAAAGATATCCCTAAGCACATTTTATCTCTGACAGATATTTTAATCTTAAACAAAGTTGAGTTAGGGTATATTACTGGAGAGATGGAAAGGGTAGAACTTCTAGATTCAACAAAACTGATTCAATTAGTTGTTGAATGGCGACGATCGATTGGTAATTTAACTGTAATCGTAACATTGGGAGGTAGTGGTGTGATTGCTTTGATCGGTGAAGAAATTATACAACAAGAAGCTTTTAAAGTTGAGAATGTTGTAGACACTACTGGCGCTGGTGATTGCTTTTGCGGGTCTTTAATTGCATTTTTGGAGAAAGGTTGTGAGTTTCGTAAAAGTTTGCAGTTAGCTCAAAAATCAGCAGCATTAAGTGTGCAAAAGTTTGGAGCTATTCCATCCTTCCCAAATCTAGAATCTGTAATAAGAGGAGTATAAAAATGTCTAACAAATTAGCTTTTTTGGATCTTGATAGAACATTAATAGATTCAAATTACGAACTTAATATGCCCTTGGATGAGTTTCGTGCCTTCGCAGAAACCTTACAATCAAAAGGGGTTTCTGTGGGTCTGTGTTCCGACTCTGCGGTTATTACTCTTAGGCAGTGGCAGGATAAGTTGGGACTAAAAGGTCCCATAGTTGCTGAGCGTGGTGCGGTTATATGGGATTCTGAGCAAAACACTGAACTTATTTTGGACTTCGATCAAACTGAATGGTTTTCAGACTTTCGAAAAGATTTCATCAGTGAATTAATGCGTAATTTCCCACAATCCTCGATCTTTATTGGTGATGCCACCCATTTTTTTAAAAGTTCAAGGGGTGATCTCACTTCTTCCCAAATATTTGCGATTAATGGTTTTAGAAAGGCGAGTTTCTCATTTTTTGCACTAAAGATGAATCAGGAGAAAAAAGTTTTAGAACCAGATTCTGATCTTTTGGTGGCTGCAAGTTTAATTGCAGAGAAGTTGCTCAGTCATTATAAAAAAGCAAAAAATGATTTGTTTTGGGATGAGAATCCTGAGTATGGAATTTTGATACTTCATGACAAAGACACTCACAAGCGAGCAGGTATATCAAAGCTTATTAGCCAACTACTTCCAAACCAGACCGTTATGGTTGGAGATAGTATGTCTGATTTTTTAGATCTACCAGAGGTCTTGCAATTTGCAGTAGGTAACGCAGACTCTGACTACATGCAGAAGTCTGATTATATTGCTCATGGACATCTAACGAGGGGTGTTATCGAGTGCCTATTCCGGATAATTTAATGTTTATAAGATAAAGACCTAGTAATTTATACTAGGTCTCTTTTTATTTATGAACTCAATATTTTAAGGAAATCTTTTACAAATGTTTCTCTGTTTACACTTGTCGCAACTTGAGTGTTAAATTTTTTTTCTCCCCATGATCTTCGGTCAGCAACCGTCATTCCTCTGGTTAATTCGCTTTCGGTTTCTATTTTGATATCCATTAATTTTAAATTAAAAGCATCGGGATTTATTAGGTAGTATGCAGCTAGAGGGTCATACATTGCCGCCCCAACAGTCTTTTCAAATTTATAAAGACCTTTTATATAATGTCTCATCATACTTATTATTGGTTCGTATAAATCTGTAGATTTCAACTGGTCGAACTCTTCTAAAGTTAGAAATACATCATTACATACATCTAAGGGTATTAATACTTTATCAACCTCTGATTGAAATACAATGTCGGCCGCGTCTGGGTCTATAAATATATTGAACTCCCCAACACTATTTTTGTTTCCTGGGACAGTTATCGCACCGCCCATAATCACTATTTTTGAAATTAATGAAGGTAAGTCTGGTCTAGTAACAAAAGCTTGAGCAAGATTTGTTAAAGGTCCAATTGCAACAATGGAAATTTCGTTCGGATGTTCATCAACAATCTGTATAATTTTTTCTGCAGCGTTATTAGTTAGCTTTTCTTGTTCGGTAATATTGGCACCATCTAGGCCACTCTGCCCGTGCACCTCTGCCAAGATCAAGTCTTTTTTTAAAGGTTTGTCCGCACCAGAGTACAAAGGAGTCTTACTCCCAATCAAATTTAGTATATAGCGAGCATTATTGCTGGTTTTTTGTATAGTGCTATTTCCTGCGACTGTAGTAATAGCTTTAACATCAAATAACCCAGATTTTTCTAGCAACATGATCGCCAAAGCATCATCGTGACCAGGGTCTGTGTCAATTATTATTTTACCTTTTTGCTGTGTCATTATGCCATTATAGCATATTTTTGCCAATAAAAACAATGTTTTTTCGCCCTTGTAATTTAGAAAATTCTTCTTTATACTAGCCTTATCATTATTAAACAATTATATGGACCACGTAAAAACCATAGAGATAGACGGCAAAAGCTTGTCAATCGATTTGGTTCACGACATTGCTCATCATAAGCATTATCATATAGTTTTGTCTGTAGAGGCAAAGACTGCTATTTTAAAATCGCGTAAAGTTGTAGAAGACATAATCAAAGCCGGTAAGATCGTATATGGTCTGAATACCGGCTTTGGTAGTTTAAAGGACAAAAGCATAGATCAAACCCAGCTTGAAGAATTACAAGAAAATTTAATCCGTAGTCATGCTGCGGGTACTGGGTCACCCTTTTCGGAAGCTGAGGTAAGGGCTGCTATTTTAATTCGGGCTAACTCATTGGCAAACGGCCACTCAGGCGTACGATTAGAATTAGTAGAAAAGTTTTTGGAAATTTTAAATAAGGGAATTTATCCATATATTCCTGAGCGTGGTTCCTGTGGGGCTAGTGGAGATTTAGCACCGCTTTCCCATTTAGCATTAGTAATCATGGGTGAAGGGGAGCTAATTGTGAATGGTCAAAGAAAACTCACAAAAGATGCGATGTATGCTTACGACTTTACTCCATTAAAGTTGCAAGCAAAGGAAGGCCTGGCTTTAAATAACGGCACTGCTTTTTTAACTGCTGTTGCGAGTCTGAATGTATACGACGCGAAAAATATCATTCACTGGTCTGATAAGAGCTTAGCTTTAAGTTTAGAAGGTATGCGAGGAACCTTAACAGCTTTCGATAAAAGGGTCCATGAAATTCGCCCACATAAAGGACAAATTGAAACAGCTAGAATAATTAGAGAATTGTGCGAAGGGAGTCAGCTAGTTGGTCCAGATAATGGATACAATAGTGTTCAAGATTCTTACTCACTAAGATGTTCCCCTCAGGTTCATGGACCAGTCAAACAAATACTCGAGTATGTTACCTCTGTTGTAGAAGTGGAGTTAAATTCAGTTACAGACAATCCTTTAGTCTTTCCAGAAAGTGGAGATATTATATCCGGTGGTAACTTCCATGGTGAGCCAATAGGTCTCGTTATGGATTCATTGTCTATAGCACTCACTGAGCTTGCAAATATTTCTGAACGACGTACTGCTAAGTTTATGGATTCTAATCACAATAATGGTCTTCCTCCATATTTGATTGGAACCCATCAAACTGGTTTGAATAGTGGGTTTATGATTTTGCAATATACTGCAGCTGCAATGCTTGCAGAAATCAAGGTACTTGCTCATCCAGTAGTTATTGATTCCATACCAACTTCTGCTAACCAGGAAGATTATGTAAGCTTTGCCACAACAGCTTCTAGAAAGTGTCGAGATATTATAGAAATGGTTTACCAAATCATAACTATAGAGTTAATCTGTGCAGCTCAGGCTGTAGATATCAGAAACCCACTTAAGCCTGGTTTCGGCACCCAACAGATACATAATCAGATTCGGCAAGTTGTGCCTTTCTTCGAGAAAGATTCCGTATTTTACCCATATATGGAGAGTCTATCGAAAGTAATTAAATTAAAATAGTTATTATCCTAAATCACTTGCTTATCCAAGTGATTTTATTTAAATGTGGTATAATTAAAAGGAGAAATTATATTGCCATGG
>CAZRKK010000017.1:2759-5279 GCA_964600695.1 uncultured Candidatus Saccharibacteria bacterium | reverse complement strand
TGTACCATCGCCTTGGCGGTTAGGTACTCACCAGCACGCCAGATAGCCGCGTTCACGCCGTTGGTGCCCTTGTCCGTCACACTGTCCGCGATCTGGAATGTTGACGACGCACTCGGCCAAGTCGCAGAAGCGATGTCAAGCCCGTCAATCAAGATGTCGGAACCGATGGCAGTTGCCGCGATACCAACATCGAGCAACGCGCCACCAGTAGAGGCGACCGTAGTCGAATAGACATAAGCGGCCGTCACGATGAAGTCAGACCCGAACGGGTTGAGTAGAGAGGTGACCGAGTTCACCGCACCGGCGGTAATGGTCATCTTCACGACGAGTTTCTTTTGCACCGCGTCTAGCGGAGAGCCAGAACTAGCAAGTACAGCCATTTCAGCCCTCCTTAAAGACCGGTCATGGTGCAGCCGCACTTCGCGCGTCGGACTTCAAGCCCTGCGCGAACCGTTGCCCGCATGGTGAGAATGGACTTCATGAAGTCGGTAGTCGTCGCGCTATCCGAGATAGCAACCTCAACGCCCGAACGCATCACAAGAGTCACGTGCTCAGAGACGCCCGCGCAGAGGCCCGTGCCGCTGCCAGCTGTGCCGGTAAGTTCCTCGTTGAGGTAGACCGGAAGACCCCACATGCGCATCGTGTCACCATCCAAGGGCGAACCGAAGATGTAAACACCATCGCTCGTCCTTGTAAGGCGGACACTCTGCCAGGTCGTGGAGTGAAGGACGAACAATTCAGGAGTCGTTCGGCCATCGACGCGGACCTTCGTCATCGCCTTGTAAGCACAGTCGAAAATCGGGTCTGCGCCCTTGGCCTGGGTGCTGATGCCCGATGCGTTGTAGAGGCCCGTGATGTTCGCGCCGCCAGTGCCTACCAAGGCTTCGCGGTCGAGTTCGCGCCGAACGGTGAACACCAATCGCCCCTCGATGAAGGACTGAATGCCCGGTTCGTCAGCGATCTGCTCTTCGGTCATCGTGATGTACGCGCCGATCTTGCGGATAGCCCCGGTCGATTCCGCGTAGGTGAACACCGAGTCGGTAACGGCACCGCCTTCAGTCTGCGCATCGGCGGTATCCGTGAGGACCGTTTCCGTCATGAACTTGAGCCCGTTCTGGGTCGTGGTTCGCATCGGGAGAACGTCAAGGAACTGAACCGGACGCTGAATGGACAGGGTGACGCCGGGAGTTCGGAGAACCTCGGGCGGATAACCGTCCGAAGAGGTTGTCATGAGCGTCTTCACGCCGCGCGTGCTGGCAAGCCACTCGATGGGGTCAACGTCCTCGGCATGGAAGCCCCAGGACTGATTCGAGCCTGCGGTAACGCGCAGGGGCGAATCCTTCTTGGCGAAGTCCTGATAATGCCCGTAGAGGCTCTTCGTCTGCTGGTTGCTGGTGACGGTGCCCGTTCCGATGGAGAGGCGGTTGGTTGCCTGCTTCATCTCGTCCTCACGTCGCTTGACTTCCGCGTTCGCGAGTTCGACGGCGTTGAGCGCATCGCGCTGCTCGCCGAGGGTCTTCATTTCCGCCATGCGGTCCCGAAGATCGGCCACCTTTTCGGCGGGAATGTCCGGTGCGGTCGTACCGTCCGGTAGGGTCTTGGTTGGGAAAGACTCTTGAAGTTCCTTCCACTGCTTCTGCTTGGCAGAAAGCTGGTCATTGAGTTCGTGGAGAGTTGGCATTTTTGAATGGTTCCTAGAGAGGCAACCCGAGCGCGTAGGCTTCCATTTGGAGAGCCACAATCTCGGAATCGCTAATGTCCAAGGACTTTTCGCCCTCGGGGTCAGTCGCGTCCAGCAAAGTGCGTAAGGCGTCGTGTGCTTCCTTCATGTGGTCGCAGGTGACGCCGAGCATTTCGCGGTTGGCGCGAGAGAGAACGCGGCCCGACTTCGTGCGCATCTCTGCGCGTTCCGTGGTCCGCTTGATAAGAACCTCAACCGCGTCAACCACGGCATCGGCATACTCGCCATAGGTCAAGTCCTCGTCATCCAAAGACTTGATGCCCGTAGCGATTGAAAGTGTGTTTGCTGGCACGGGGGCTAGTGCGATCTCGAATACCGAGATGCTTTTGAGTAGCCGCACCCGTTCGCCGCCTTCGTTTTTGAATTCAGCCCCGCCTTCGTCGATCTCGTACCCGATAGACAGTCCGACCGACTTCCCGGCTTCCATGCGTTCCTTGACCCGCGTGCGGATGCGCTGCGCGTCTTCGTCGGAGTGGAACTGAGCTTTGAAGAACAGCCCGTTAGAATCCTCTTTGACCTCGGTGAGATAGCCGATAGCGCCATCCGGGGACCAGTCGTGCCCTTTGGACAGGAACCCTTCGGTCAGGAGCCTATCGAGGTTCTTGTACGCCCCAGGCATGACGCGATCTTTCACGCGGTCAATGTTGCCTTTCACGTTGCCATAGCCGGAGATTTCACCGGTATCGGTGAGCGTTCCGCCCTTGACTTCGAGGAATAGAGTTTCTTTCATTGGTTTACAGTCCGAGTCCAAACGGTGGAGGACTAGGTAAGTCGTCAGA
>CAZRKK010000017.1:0-2659 GCA_964600695.1 uncultured Candidatus Saccharibacteria bacterium | reverse complement strand
AAGAACGCCAATTCCTGCTCAACCGTGCGACCGGCAAACAGTTCGTCGTCTAGTTCGCGGGGTGCCATGTCGCCCGCCCAGTTCCTACCGAGAATCACGCCGCGCGTGTGCGCCTCTTGCAAGTGGTCAAGTACTTCCGACTCGAACCGGTCAAGATCGTGCGTTCGCCTGAGCGTTGCCAGCGCCTTTTCGAGTCCGTCGAACGTGAACGAATCCACCGCACCGAACCGCGTCAGCAGGTCACGCGACGGGTTGCGCTTGAACTCGGTGTAAACTGGGTACATGGACAAATGCTATGCCGTCACTACGGGCGAATACTCGGACTTCTCAGTTCACGCGGTGTTCTCAACTCGCGAAGCTGCCGAAGCGTGCGCGCAAACCGTGTTCGTTCAATCTTACGGACCATTAGACGGTGCCCTTGACATCCGAGATGCCGCGCAGGTGATCGAACTACCGTTCAACTCTATAGGGGAATCCATCCAGCATTTCCGTATCAAGATATCAGTTGACGATGCCCACATACAGCTTGAGGGCTACACCGAAGATCACCCAAGACGGTGGGTATCAGTCAACTTCTGGGATACCACGCCGATGTTGCATATCACATGCCCAGCACGAAGCGCGGAACACGCGATTCATATTGCAACCGAGATGAGAACCAAACTACTAACGCTACTGCCCGTTGATACTTCCAAGTGGTTCCTGCTTTTCAGAGACGATAGCGCCAACCTGTACAACGCTCTCAAGGAATCGCTTGAAACTCAGACGCCCGCTCCTGCCACTTCTTAGCCATCTCACTCACCCACGCCTTACCCACGGGGTCTACCGGGGGCTGATCTGGCTTACCGGGTAGCGCGGGGGCCACGGGTGCGGGTTTCAGGTCGCCTTGGGGCTCAGGGTCTTTGCTGAGCGCTTGCCGGGACTCCTGTAGGGTAAGCACGCCCTCTTTGTATGCGCTGATCGTGCGCGTATACAGTGCCGTAACGTCCTCTTGGAGTGCCCGTACCTCTGAGATGTCGTACTCGAAGCGCTGACCGGGCTTAAGGCCGAAGTCTGGGCCTAGTTGCGTCGTGATCGTCTCGGCCAGTTCACGCCATAGCGGAACGAGAACCGTCTCCGTAAACGCTTCACGCGCCTCTTTGAAGTTCGCGAACGTCGAACGCTCAAGCCCTGCACCGAGCCCTACAACGATGGCAGGAACGCCGAACACCGCCGTAATACGCTGCTCAGGCAGTCTCAGTATCTTGTCTAGCGCCATCTCTTCGGGCGAGAGGCCGAACCGTTCCGCCTTCATCGGCACCGTTGGTACGATGGTCTTACCCGCGTTCTCGCCCCCGCTGATCTGCCGAATGTACTCGGCCATCATGCGGGCGTCGGCTTCCGTGATCTTTACCGCCGGGTCGGCAGGCACCATCATGATGCCCGCGCTCGGGTTGCGCACAATCGCGGACATGAACGTCACCGCCTCATTGTCCGTGCAAACCTCCCGGATGCACGAATTGAGCGGAGACATGCCCTCAAGAGGCTTGTTGGGGTTGATCCCTACGCGAAAATGTACGATGTCCTCGGTAGGGACATCCTGCCAAACGCCGCTGCCGCTCAGCACTTGGTATCCGGTGAGTACGTTCGGCTCCCACGCGTTGAACTTTGGACGGGCCTGATCGAAGCGAAGGAACTCTAACCCGATGATGGTACGACCAGAACGGACCTTGTACCAATATGCGTTCCCCTCCACCATGCGACAGGCCACTGTAGCCTGAAGCAATGCCATACCCGAGAGTCGCCCGCTCTGGTCGAACCGCTGCGGGTTGTTGACGAGTTCGACGAGCTTATGGACGGTATCCGGCTTCTCTTGCCCCTCTGCCACGATGCCAGCCGGTGGTTCGACTATCGAACGGGTCACCGCCTGGACTACCGCGGTTACGACCGAGTTCGCCTCAAGCCGCGAAAGCGAGTTGTACCGGGTCAATCCGTAGGACGAACCGAACGCGGGTCCATTGACACTATCCCCGGCGAGCCAGTTAAACGCCTTGCGCCGCAGTGTGTCGAGTACCTTCATGGGTTAGTTGTCGAAAACGAAGAATCCCGCCGTCTGATCATCGGCTAGGTCGTTGAAAGCGCCCGCGCTGCTGTCCACTTGGTCATCGTGCTTGCCAGCCGGGAATTGCCGGAGTTCTTCCACATAGGCCCGGTTCCAGTCGCCTCGGAGTAAGTCGATATTGCCCGCGTTCACCTGGCTTGAGTAGGGGTCTGCCCTTAGTTCCTTGTCGCCGCTCTCGCGTTCGATCTTGACCGGGAATCCAGCCATCAAGCGCGTAAACGCTGCCGCCGCGTCCTTGCCGCCGCTGCCTGGGTCTTGAACGCCTATCTGGGTCACGCTCTTGCCGTCCATCTCGGCGGTGAGACGTTGGATCCTGTTCCTCTCAGCAGTATCCCATTGGCCGCGTACCACGTCGAGAACCACGAACCGACCGTCATCTGTCGGACCGGTCATCTTGACGCCTACCGTGTAGTCACCCGCGCCCGCCGTTGCCGCGTTGTCCCATCTGCGCACCGTGCGGTATCCCTTCGGGGCGGCATCCACGAACCCGAACCGGTCAACCTTGAAGAACGAACCCTCGCGCGGGGTTGGGTTGCCCTGGAATACCGCTTCAAACTC
>CAZRKK010000016.1:1578-5853 GCA_964600695.1 uncultured Candidatus Saccharibacteria bacterium | reverse complement strand
GGGTAGAGGTACCCCGGCGTTCGGATGTTGAAGATTCGGTACCGTTGCGCAACCGGCAACCGCTCAGTGTCACCGAGATAACGGACGGCATCTTCACGCTCAAGGCGCTCGAAGACCTGGGCGAGCACCTTCACCTATTTGAGACCATCGAAGAGGCGGATGCGTGGCACGGCGAAGACGTAGCGGCGGGGTACTCGGCTTACCATTACGTGGTACGCGAGTTCTCGGAAGACGTAGACGAAGAGACTCCCGAGTGCAATGAGGTTTGGGTAACCGGGCTCGACCGGGCATCCATGCAACCGATTAAGGTCTTCTACGTTGACCGGGAGAGCCAGGACGCGACATTAGACCCGGCGGACAGGCCCGACAACTGGTTAGGCGAACCGCTCATCTATGCCTACTATTCGTCGCACCTCACCAGCTTTGAAGCGTGCGAGCGGGCGCTAAAGACCATCGTCCCTAGGGTTACCAACGTGCGGCGCATTGCGCGGGTATCGGCGGACCTGCTCAGATGGCCCGATGGCCGCCCCGTGTGGCGCGGTGACATCCTAGCGATCAAGGACCGGGGCTACTACGAGGTGAAGAGTTTCGGCGGCACGATTGACCGAACGGCAGAGGCCCTAAGCGTTGACGGGGAAGACGAAGACGAGGGGGACGCTACGAACTTTGCATCCATGACCTACGTGATGGAACGGCTCTATGCGTGGGACGATGCGTAATAGGCTCCAAGTCCCCGTAATCGGCGTTTCTGGGCTCTCTGTGGTCATTACCGTCTCTTATGAGGGGGAATGGACTGAAGACGACGCACGGGTCGTTGTAGACCGATTTGCAGAGGTATCCCAGCGCGAGCGCAAGTACCTCGAAGCGCAGGGCAAGGGTGACGTACCGGCCCGAATCCCTAAAGACCCTTGCGGGTGTGGCGGTGCGGGTAGCTAGTGCCAAGTCAACTCCACTTCCAACCGGGCGCGGCTGCAACGAATTACCGCTTCCGGTGCGCTTTGACGTATTCGGGCTCGACCGGGACCGTAACCGAGATGACATCTCGGGCGATCACGCTTACCCGGTTCGGGGACTCGGCGGAGGCGCTAGGCTTTCGGCAACAATGCCGGGCGGTGTACCAGCCGGTATCGGGCACTTGGAACGAGATAGCCTCTCTCAACTTTCCGTACTTTGGCATTGCACTAACGGCAACCGGCACGACTTCGCGGGTTGAGATTGACGGGGCGGAGATGGCGGCGACGGTGTGCGGCGCGTGGGTTCTGACCTTCACCGAGCTACGTTGGTACGTTGACGGCGTAGAGATTCTTGATAGGTTCGGGCGTTCCGTGATGGACTCGTCTCTCGGACCTTACGCGATTTCGGGCGATTTCTACCTCCAGAAGTACAACCAGACCCGCGTGATGGCGCAGACAGAATGGAACCCGGCTCCGACCCACGGGTATCAGTTTTGCATCTACTCAGAAACGTCGTACACGATCCAGAATACGGCATCCAATACCGGCGGCTGGGGTTGGTACGACACGGGTACGGCGGCATGGATAGCCGAGCCGATCACGATAGACACCTTGGCATGTCCCGCAACGACGTGGCCCGGCGGTTGCCCTGGCTCTTGCACCTGTTCGTATGCCCTGCCAAGCGTAAGCGAAACCGACGCCTATACGATCACGGTTGCGGCTGATAGGTACCTTTCGATGGTATCGACGTACCTAAGCACGCAGATTTGCAGATGTCGAAATGGCGTTGATTCTAACCCGATCAACATTTACCGCAACGTCTTCGAGTACCGGGAGCGTTCGTCCTACGTTGACGGCGTGGCTCAATCAGATACGAGCCTCTACACGTCAAAGAGGCGCAGGCTAGCAGGATGCACCTGCAACTACCCGCTACTCAATGACGATTACACAATCAGCGAAACGACGGTAACCGACGCGCTGGCGTATGCTCCTCATCAGCGGTTAGTATCGCGAACCACGTTCACCCAGGATTGCGGAGACGGGTACCTCGCGTGTCCTGAGATTCCCGGCGGCTTCAACCCTCCGGCGTGCGTGCTTATCTCGCCGGTCATGTGTTACTACGACTGCCAAGTATTACAAGACCCTATCGAAACGTGCTCTTGCACACAATCTGAACCTAGCTTAACCCATACCGAAGACGGCCAATGGGTTGCGACCTACGCTTGCGATACCGACATCTTCACCGCTTATGCAGACCAATACCGCCAACCAGGGAACGGTTTATCGTTCGCTTATCGTGACACCGGACTCAACGGATCAGACCCCGCCATCGCAGTCTGGACAGGCGATTCCGAAGAGTGGGTCCTCGTGTACGTGGACGGCGGCACTGTCAAATATTCGATATCCAGAGACTGGGGAGGAACGTGGAGCGTGAGCACTTCGGTAGGGACCGGCACGAATCCGCGCATCCACATCACGGCTGACAATCGGCGGATCATTACCCGATTAGACGGGACCGACATTAAGGCGAAGTTCTACGACGGTGCTATGACGCTCGTGGAAGACGCGGGGATCGTTCAGTCGGGCGTAGACGCTTCGAGCGCGCACGACATTTCTAGTTATTCGGGCGGACAGGGCGAATGGGTTGCCTTGCTCGCTTACGTAGTCGGCGGCTCCATTGTCGCCAAGACCAGCAACGACGGGAAGGCATACACGTAATGACAATCAAACCTCAGTTCCTATGGCAGCTCGGATTCGTCGGGTCCGGCTCTGCAACCGTTACGGGTTGCCTTTTCAACAATGACGGCGCATCGAAGCGTTTCAGCATCTCGGTAACGACTACGGCGAGCGGCTTTCGTGCGCTGATTACTCCCACGGTGTGGGACGCTTTCCAACCGGTAGCCGCGACGATCCTTAGCGTCACAAGCGCGACGGTCTATGTCAACACTGGGGCGGCCTTCAATGGCGACTGGGCAACGGAAGCCCCAACCAGTGCAGATGAATCCATCGCGGCGGCATCTTACGCCACTGACCCGGTGACGTTCGTGGCAGCGGAGGCACTTGCAATCTAATGGGAATCGCTGGAAGACCTCAAGTAACCTGGCTCGAAGAGTTTTCAACGTTCTACGGTCGGGCGCAGATGCGCAATGCCAGAAATACTGGCCTTGGAACGGTTGCCGTCGCATCTGCGTTCTCTTCGGGGAAGGCTGTTGCGTCAATCGGCTACGCCGAGCGCGAGATGAGGGTGCAGGGGCTAGGCTTGCCACTTACAACGGCGTTCGCCTCTGGCAACATTAAGTTCAATATGGGCATCTACACAGCGGTAGCGGCGACGAATGCGACGGGAGGATTACCGGTCATTTCGCCCGGTGCGCTGTTTGATCCCAACGGATGGGGCGAACTTACCGCGAATTCCACCGTATCCGGTCAAAGAATGCTGACGCTTTCGTTTCAGTCAACCATAATCCTGCCGCGCGGACCGTTCCTGTTTGCTGGAGCCTACCAGAACAACTCGGCGGCGGGCGCTGTGTTTGAAGGCGTCAGCATCGTGCGTTGCGACGGAGTGCTGAACACAGAGGCTTCTGGCTATAAACGGTACGACATTCTCAGCACGACGGCACCCACCTACGCATCTACGGACATGAGTGCAACGATCATTGCGCTAACGTGGGAGGACGCTGGCCTGACTGCGAATGCCGCGCACAACATAAATTGGCACCTCTGGCTGGACGAAAGCTAATGGGACAAATCGGACTCGTCACAAACGTTGTCGAGGTCGATAACTACCCTAACCCTTGGACGCCATCGGCGGGGACGTTACTCTCCTGCGTCTCGGAATTCCCAGGTGACGACAGCACGTATATCACGGGCGGTGCTGATCGCATATCTTCGTTTATGTTTGAGGATGTCGTCAAGGGCGACTCTGAGACTGCGGTCTTGGTGATTCGGGCCAAGATGACAGGAGTTGTCGGAGGAATGGTAGTAGTGCAAATGTTCGCCGTAGCGGATGACTACCTGTCGGAAGTCGCTGATCCGGTTAATTCCGGTTCAACGGCGGCCCAGTTTGACGGCGAATGGTGCATTGTTTACAAGATCATCCACCCTGACGTTTGGGCCGCATTCGATCCGTCTGTGTCGGGGTTCGTCATTACAGACATAGACGATGGAGCCACTACCGACATCGCATGGGTGCGGTTACTTGTCCAAGACGCCGCCGTGGAGCAATATCCGCCGATGATGCTCATGGACTGCCGGGCGGCAGTCACCTTGGACACGGCGCTTCGGCAGCAGGAGATCGACGCGGCTTGCGGGATCGGTCGTG
>CAZRKK010000016.1:0-1478 GCA_964600695.1 uncultured Candidatus Saccharibacteria bacterium | reverse complement strand
CAGCAGGAGATCGACGCGGCTTGCGGGATCGGTCGTGGTGCGCGTTTCGGGCTGGGGTCTTACGATGGGTCGTCCATCCGTCGAAGTCCCAACGACACGCCCGCGAGTTCGTACAACTGGAGCAATTTTGAGGACATCACCGACAGGCTCATCGCCGCCACCGATCTCAATAGCGTTGCCCGCCCCGGTCATGCTTTGCTCGTCATCGGCACCGACGCGCCGAATTGGACGGCATACAAGAACGCAGTAGGTGGCACGTGGGGAGCGGAAGCAACCCGACCGCCGCCAGAGGCATGGCCTTATTGGGCCGCTGACGCGCAGGCGGCGGTAGATCATGTCATTGCCAAGTACCAAGCGGCTGGGCTCGACCCGCAGAAATACTGCATGTTCCAACTTGCGAATGAGGTGGGTGTAGGCGGAGCCGGTGGACCTTGGACTACTGCTGGGCCGTTCACCTACAGCGCACCATATGACGCCCTCGACGAAGGCGAACATGATTGCCCAGGAAACGTCAGCGACCGGCGAAACGTTGCTGACCAGCTCGCGTACCTGGCATCAAACGTGAACTTCAGGGGTTGCCGAGTTATCGGGCTCGCCCACGAGACGGACCGTGACAGCATTGCGTTCACGAATGAGCTGGCATCATTCATAGGCCTTTCTGCGCACTTCCCTATCGTTAACCGTCCAGCGTTGAATCACTACATCAACGTGCAAAACGGCTGGACACTGGTGGAGCGTTCTCGGTTCGTGACCAAGTATTACGATTCGATCCTATTCTGCCGTGATGCCATCGCCGTAGCGGCTGAAACGGCAGTGCCTGGGCTTGGTTGGGCTAACCTGCCGTGGGCGCTTACTGAGTTCGGTGGAACGCTAACGAAGTGCGGAATGAACGGTAGCGCCATGCCGCAATACGGCCACGGAAAGCGCGGCGAGTTCCTTGCTCAGATCGCTGAAAAGTTGCTTCAGTCGGGTGAATTCGAGATCATCAGCTTTTACGCAACGCGCGAGCGTTCAGTGGTCACGGACGCGAACCTGTTCGGCCTAATGAAATCGGATGGAACCTACTCGCTCGCCTACAAGGGCATGGTAGGCCGTTTCACTTCCGCCGACCCTGATACCCCTCCAAGCGGTAGTTACTCAACGGCCACAGGCGAGACGGCGGGAACGGGCTGAATGAGAATCCTCAACCTCACCGGCAAGGGCAAGAACATCGGGCACGGGCCAAACAACCCCGGCGCGTACCTCACAGACGAACAGGTTGTCGCGCTCATCCAGCAAGCCTATGACGAGGGCTACCGGGGCGTGCGCTTTAATTGGGCGTTCGACTCCATGTGTCCGACTCCAACCACGTGCGATACGAAGCGGCTGCTGTTTATCGTGGAGCAGTTGGCAAGCCGTGGAATGCTTGCATGGGCGGTACACGGAAGCGGGCCGTACCCGAATCAACCCAAGTGGCGGGAACTGAACGGGGGAGATCC
>CAZRKK010000015.1:0-5943 GCA_964600695.1 uncultured Candidatus Saccharibacteria bacterium | reverse complement strand
CTAAAGATTTCTGCTGCTCGGCCAACTTTGCTACTGCACCCACAACTTGTTTTTGCCTTCTTTCTTCCACCCCAACGACAAAGTAATTAAATATACCCAACCACTGCTCAAAGTCGAGGTCTGTGGGCTTGACATCAGGATTAAAATTAAGCTCATCAGCCAGTTTCAGAAACTGGACGTGTCCAAAAACATTTTTGTAACCCTTTTTAAGATTTGGTCTTACCGACGTAAAACCGAACGCAACAAAATCTTTGAACAAAGCCGCAGTGTGTTGTGGAATAAGCGGCTTTTTCAATTTTTCTATTCGTAATAATACTGAATTTACTTGTGGTGTGGGAGTAAAATCGTTGCGTCTAAATTTGTGAACAACACTGAAACTAAACCACGGCTTATATAGAATGGACAATAATGTTTCTCTGGCATATGGCTTCCCAGCATACTTTTTTGCTGCTTCTTCCTGCACGATTAAATAGCTATCTTCGGGTGAATTTTGTGCTCCCAGCAACTTCTTAATTATATCGGCAGTAATGTTAAAGGGAATGTTGGAAAAAATCTTATATGGTTCTTTGGGCAAATCGGATTTAAGAAAGTCAGCTTTTTCTATGCGAACATTGCCATACTCTTTGAACTTGTCCTGCAAGTAACCATAAAGTTTTGGGTCAGGTTCTATGGCAATTACTGATTTAACCGACTTGACTAACAACTCGGTAATAATCCCCTTTCCTGCCCCAATTTCAAGAACCGTATCCTCTTTACGCAAAGACGACTTCTGTATCAACTCCTGAACGAGCTTGGGGTCTCGTAAAAAATTTTGGGAATGTTGTAAGTTCATTGGTTATCCTATTATTAGGAATAATACCATAATCGGTTAATCCTCGTATCTGCCCACAAGATTGATGTTCGAGCGTAAATAGCTTAAAATTAAGCTAAATTACCATATTATTACGATGTCCCCTATTGAAGAATTACACAAAACTGCTTGGCAAATCTTATGCGAAATCCAGCAAGAACAGCTCGCTACTCCTAATGACCAGTGGATTATTATTGATACTAACGCTGATGTCAGAGAACGAGCTGTTAGGATGATTGCTAAAACGGGCAGCCTTAAAGCATTAGAATACCAAACATCCTTATTGGCTACCTTCAGAAGCATACAACAGCTAAATGGAGTGCATACCAGACCCAATGCTTACAAGGTTGAGCCTATACTTCCAAGATTCGAGGAAGTCTACGCTCTATACGAAAGTATTTTTACTCAAGAATATAATGCTGACCACATAAAATTTCTTACCAAGCAAGTCCAAGTATTAAGTCAGTCGGCCAATAAGCCGCCTGAACCAAAAAAGACTAACCTGTCTGCGGCAGACCAGAAAAAGTTATTCATACTTGAAAAGCTCAAAGAAGAATGGGCTCTAACTCCAAACACGGGCGAGACTAAAATATCGACCCAAAAATATCATTCTTGGATGAGAGAATGCGGCATTACAGACTGGTATGAGCTGGAAAACATATTAAAGCTGCTGGAGCAAGCAGGACTTATTTCAAAATTTAGAATTATAGGAGCAGCGAGGTAATTGTATGAGCAGTATTCTCACAATCCAATTCCCGCAGGATTTCGAAAAGCGGTATAGTCAATACAAAGAAAAAGTTTTAGGCAGTGCATCTCCTGCGCAACCACAGCCTAAAGTTGAGGCTTTGCCAACGCCAAAAAATAAAGTCTTAAGCGTCCAATTAAAGCACGGGCTTTTAACACTTAACGAAAGCGCAGGTTCTGTGCAATTCAACGAAGTGAAAGCGAGTATTAACCCACAGACCCAAGAATTTGCAATCCTACACACGTTAATGAGCAGTGATGAGTATTTAGCGACTTATACCGATTTGTTGGGAGAAAATCCCTCAAAAGACGCCAAACGTAAACTTGGTTTTATTATTAGAAACATTAAAGAGATATTGGGTATTTTGCCGAAAGGACAGGCCAAGAACCGAGACTGTATAGAAAATATCAAGCAACACGGATACAAACTGATAGTTTAAGCACACCTGAAGCACATTCAGCCCATAATACAACCACAATAATCGCACATTCTTTCCGTCCATAATTGAATAATAAAAGGATAAAGTCAAAGCACAATACGCTTTGGCTTTTTTCTTTCGCCAAAACATTACCATTAACAAAAAATCAATGACCAGAAAATTACCAAAGGGTCAGGCAGACACCCAAAGTTATGCCGAAGATTACCGCAATTACTTATACACGTTCGATTTAGGTGCAGCCGCAGCACTGGTTTCAGCTGGCTTTCAGCTTGCCTTGCTTGATAAAACTAACTCACGTAAAGTCCAGTTTGCTTTCCTGCGACAAGCAGGGATAGAACGGGTTGTAGACGATTATTGGGCTGACCGCCTCGAAGTTAAAGCGAGGTCGTTTTTCGATAACCTCAAAATGCTTAAAAACCGACTATACAGCGAATAAGGAAATTTTATGAACCAATCAAAACAATGCCATCACTGTTCAGTGCCGTCGGTTAAATACAAGTGTTTACTGTGCGACTGCACTGGCAAAATTGAAGTGCCAAAAAATATCATTTGGCACAGTGAAAGAATTGACGACTTCACAGTAGTCGGCAGTGATTATTTGACGTGTGATGAATGTAAAGGTCGAGGCTGGATATTAGTTCCGCAAATGATTGCAAACCAGTATCCGCATAACGTCTTGGAGTATTCCCCGAAATTTCGGGACAACAAAAAACGGACGCCAAGACAAAAATAAGCAGCCGAAAGGCAGCCAAACGCAGGCGTTATGCTGGATACAGTTGCTATCAGAATTACATATCCGAACTTTATGGTTGGAAACCCCAACCTTTTTACTCCTGCGTTAATTATCAACGACAAAACTACTGATTTTAACTACGGACGCCATAAGTTCCAAAAGTTCACCCAGAACGCCACGTTCGCAGACAAACAGGCTGGTATTTACTTACCAAGGCTGACCGTATATCAGCGTTTTGAGGATTTTAAGGTGAGATACGACCTGCACATTGAATTTTCTGTTCCCAAACTGTTAAATGGCAATAGCGTTCAAGAATACAACGACACGGACTTTGACAGGGTTATAGAAGAACTCCAAGCTCGCCTTTCCCAGATGGGAATTAAAATTTTCAAGGCATTACTTCGCAAAGCGATAGTTGTTAAAGCACACTTTGGTAAGAATATCGTGCTACCTGCTCCAATGACCGTGCAGGATGCTATTTCAACGCTTTACAAAGCAGACATCGGCAAAACAAAAGACGTGAATGTGAGGCACTACGGCAATAATGGCCAAGCTTTATATTTTTATGCTTCCTCTGCCAATATCATTTTTTACGACAAACTCAAAGACATTCAAACCCCTAAAGCGAAGGCCATTGATAAAGACAAACTTTATCTGGAACGAATGTTTACAGACATTTGGAACGATGAACAAAAGCCTGAAATTCTACGTTTCGAAATCAGACTGGCGAAGCAGCAAAGCCTGACTGCTTTCCTCTCGAAAATAAAAGGCGAAAAAATTAAGGAAGCTGCTTTTGAGGAGCTATTCAACAAAGAACTCTGGCAAAAAACCCTACTTACCAAGTGGTCAGAAATAATCAAATCACCAGCCAGTCAGCTCGCCTTTAAGCTGGAACGACCAACTGAAGAAGTGTTTGATGCAATGATTGCTGGATTAACTTCCAAAAAGAAGAAGCAGGCGCACTCACTTAATGCCGCACTCGCCAGTCTTGGTCTCTATACACTTATCAACCAATATGGGGTTAGGAAAACCAGAGATAAAATTGAGAAAAATTGGACAAGCAAAAGCTGGACACGGCTATCACCTAAAATAAAGGTCGCAGCTACTACCTTACGAGGAACGCCACCATCGCTCGCTATCAGCGAAATACAATCAGCATTAGAAAAATTCGAAAGGTATGACTTCAAACAAGACTAAAAAACGAAGTCAGCCTTCAGTGAGATACCAGCCCATAGAAGACACCAATGGGCTGATTGAAAGTGCCTTTGACCTTTTATTTGAAGAAACATTACTGAAATACGGCAATTTGACAACTGATGACAATTAAGACTATAATAAACTTATGGAATTTCTCACATTGGAAGAAGTAGCAAAAGAATTAAGAGTTCACAAGCGCACCATATTGCGCTGGCTTAAAAGTGGCTCGCTTAAAGGTTATAAGCTTGGTGATGGCAAGACTTCTCTGCTTCGCATTCCAAAAACCGAAGTTAGTAAATTTTTAGAAAAGCATAAAATTAAATGACACCAGAAGCAGACAAACAATTTAAGCTAATCGCTACATACGCTCGTGTATCTGAAAATCCTGACGAAGAAGAACGCACCATAAAAAACCAGCTAATGACTTTTAGTGAGCTGGCTGGAAAAAATAATTGGCAGATAGTTCAGGAGTATAAGGATGATGACTGGAGCGGCGATATTTTGGAACGCCCAGCACTGGATAGGCTTCGACTGGATGCGAAAAGCAAAGACAGAGTTTGGGAAGCCGTGCTTATCTACGACCCTGACCGATTGGCTCGCCGTTATTCCTACCAAGAATTAGTAATGGATGAGTTGCGGGAAGCTGGAGTGGAAGTTATCTTTGTTACTGTTCCTGCACCAAAAAATAGCGAAGATAAAATTCTGCACGGTGTTAGAGGTTTGTTTGCTGAATATGAGCGTGCGAAAATTGCCGAAAGATTTAGACTTGGCAAACTGCGAAAGGTAAAAGAAGGACATATTCTTACAACGCATCCCCTTTACGGTTATAACTACATCCCGAAACAGGATAAGCAACACGGTTATTATGAAATCAATCCAGAGGAAGCACGAGTTGTAAAAATGATATTCTCTTGGGTAGCTAATGACGGAATGACACTGCGAGCCATAGTCAGGAAGCTACAACAGCTTGGTATTAGGCCACGTAACAGCAAAAGAGGCGTATGGAGCACCAGCACCTTAAGCACTATGCTGCGACACAAGGGTTATATTGGCGAAGCCCATTATGGAGCTTCTTACGCTGTTGTTCCAGAAAGACCGCTCAAAAACGAAAAGTATAAAAAGCAGAAAAAGACCAGTCGTAGGTTACGACCTACCGAAGAATGGATAACAATACCCATTCCTGCAATTATTGAACCAAAAGTTTTTGAAAAAGCAGGCCAACAGCTAAAGACAAACTTTGCTCTGTGTAAACGCAATAAGAAAAATCAGTATTTACTGTCTGGGAAAATTGATTGCGTATGCGGTAGAAAGCGGATGGGTGAAGGCTATTATAATAAGCCAAACCTATATTACCGCTGCACTGACAGAACATTAAGTTTCCCTTTGCCGCCTAAATGTGAAGAAAGAGGTATCAACGCAAGAGTTGCTGATGAACTGGTATGGAAAAAGGTTTCTGGCTTGATGAGCTCTCCCAAGTTATTAGCCGAACAGGTTGAACGCTGGCTCAAGAACCGACAAATCAAAGCAAAATCTACTTTGGTAGATGTTGAAGCTACCAAAAAGGAAATCAGTAAATTAAACGGTCAGATTGAACGATATAACAAAGGTTACGGAGCTGGAGCATTTACTTTAGAGCAACTTAAAGAATATACTATCCCCCTTCGAGATAAAATCACTAAACTTGAAGCACAAGTCGCAAACACTACCGACCAAGCTAACCAAACGCTCTTGGAAGCACCCAGCCAACGTGACATTAAAGCATTTGCCGAAAAAGCTAAAAAGACCTTACAGGATTTGAAATTTGAACCTAAACGGGCAATAATACTCAATACTGTTGAAAAGGTTGTAAGCGATAAAAATCAGCTGCAAGTCACAGGATACTTACCATTAACTAATTCAAATTATGTCGGGTTCAAAACAGACAATCGGAATCGTAGGCTTACCCAACGTTGGTAAGTCCACACTATTTAACGCTATTA
>CAZRKK010000014.1:6355-9472 GCA_964600695.1 uncultured Candidatus Saccharibacteria bacterium | reverse complement strand
CGGTTGCGCAACGGTACCGAATCTTCAACATCCGAACGCCGGGGTACCTCTACCCTTCGCCCATAATCCCATGATGGCGGTTGGGTATCCGGTGCGTTCTGGCTTCGCCTCATGCGCTGTAGAGTGTCCGGTACACGGGATAGATGCCGCCCTTCATGGGCACAATGTCACAGAAATCCAGCGGCGAGTAATCATCCATGATCCTCTGTATCCACTCCATCGGAGTCTCGCCTACCTTGATGACGCATGACGCTTCATCGCTTGCCGCGTTGTCTACCGGAAGCGTGAACGTACTTGCCTCGATGTAATCCATATCGGCATCCGTGAAGGTGCCAGCGACCTTAAACAGATATTTAAGGGCATCCGATAGAGTCAGACCGCCCAGGTTCTTTTTGGTCCTGAACCGATAACGCTCAAGCGCCTTGCGTGCGTCGTCGATCTGAATCGCTAGCTTCTCAACGTCGTTGTTGATTCCGCGCGTAACCTTTGGTGAACCCGTCCGACCGTCTATGAGGTAGTTCTCGCGTAATGCCCTGCCCCATTGGAGTGAGAACACGCGATTAGATACCGAACGCACCACGTCCGCCGATTGTTTGAGGTCTACCCGCTCAGGGTTGCGCATGACGAGCGAAGCACTCGCCCCGCCGATCTGGTCAGGCTTGGAGAACGAAAGCGATTCCAGCATGAACGAGCCCTGATCGTCCTCTTCCTCGTCTTGCAATGCGTTGAGGTCTACTTGGTCGCTACCGTCGGTGGTAATCGTTGCGCCCGGCCATTCGAGCTCGACCGAGTAAAGCGCACCGCTTGCCGTCGAAACGCCGGTGTACAGATAGACCTTAACCCGGAGCGTGTTGCTCGTCCCATCCCATGCCGCTGTTCCTGCCTCGTTCAGCAATTCATAGGTGACCGGAACCGTCCCGCTTGTGATGTAGCTGAATTCAGGTGTAATACTCGCATCGGGTACGAAATCGAGCGTGATAACATCGCTGATGACATATGGCGTGGTTAGGTACTGAACCGGGGCCGCTTGCACCGTGCATTGCGGGTTGACCGTCGCCCCCGTAGCCTTGCGCACCCACCACCAGAACTGCGCCGATGGAATCGGAGCCGGGAGTACCGTATCGGGGTCGATATCCTCGAACCGAACGTGTAAACTCTTACCGTGCGACGTGCATGTAATCAGTAGGCCCAGGTCGAACGGTTCCACCCAGTACCCGCAGAAGGTCATGGACGTGTCTTGCCCGGTTGACCCCTTCTTGGTCTTCTGTGGAGCCGTCTCGCCCTGCGTCCATCCGTCCCCGTCGTAAACTTGAACGTCGTTGCGGTAGACCTGAACCCTTCCACTCGGGAAGATACGGCACGAGGTCACGGACGTACCCGCCGGATCGCCCCAACCGAACTCTAACCGCGTCCCATCTTCCGCGCCGGGGGTCTCCTTCGCATGGACGAACCACGAGATGAAGAACGCCTGGTTAGTGTCCCAGGTGTAAGTCGAGATAACCGACTCGTTGACGTTTTGGGACTGCGCGAAGTAGTTGCCGCCCTGAGACGCCGCGTCGAAGTTCTTCCACTTACTCGAAGTCGTCAGCGTCCATCCGTAGGTAGCGCCGCCGCCAACCGTGATCTTCTGATAGAGTCCGGTGTTCGACTGCGCCCAACCCGTCGCCATGAACGAGGGTTTACGGAGTACCGCTTTCGTCGTCGGATCGAACCAGACGTTAGACGACTTGGTAACGTCCCAGTCCAAACCATTCAGGTAGATGCGAACGTTTTGGACGCTAGGGTTAGGCCGTTTCTGACCGCCCGCATCGAGGATGCAGCGAAGTACCGCGAACTCGTCAGCCACTAGCCGGGCACCATCGCAGGGCGTGACCGACGCCGGATATCTACCATTTCACGAGCCGCAATACCAACCCGTCCGACCGAGCCTCCACCCAAAGCGCCTTCCTGCAATTGGAGTTGTCGCTTTCCGATGGCGACCAGTTCCGCCGTGTTCGATGCAACCTCTTGAATGGCCGCCGCGCCCTGGTCTGCGACGGTTGACGCGCTTCCGCTACTCTTCTTGGCGTTCGCCTTATCTCGCGCGCGGTTATAGGCCTCGGTAAGTGAATCCTGCCAACCCTTAGCGACTCCGGACGGGTCAAACTTGCCTGTAGGCATCGGGTTATCTAGTTCGTCTATGGTGTCCATCTTTGGCAGAATGTTCCCAATGCCGCCACCGAGTCCGATGGATTCACCAACCGTCGCAATGAGGTTTGCAAGATCGGCAAACCGGTTGTAGAACCCAATGATATGGTTCGTCATGCGGACGATAACGTTTGCAACGTCAATCATTCCGTGCTTGAGAATCTCCCACGCATCAGGCAACTCGGCAACGTAAGCCGCGAAGGTGAGGATGCCGCCGACGATAGGCCCGGTAGGAGCGAATAGGTCAGCGATTTTCTTGCCCCATTCCGCGAACGTGCCATCTTTAACCCATGTCGAAATCTTGTCGCTCACGAGGTCAACGTAAGGCAGGAACCCTTTCAACAACTCTTGGCCCGCCTGCCTGACTCCGCGCTGGATGTTGTCCCATGCCGACGCGAGCCGCGCAGTAGGGCCACTTGCCATCTCGTCTGCGAGCTTCCCGTACTTATCTTGCACGAGCTTTTCGACCGCACTGAGCGCAGAATCTACACTGCCAAGGAACTCACCGCTAGCGTCGAACTGGCCGCCTCCAGCGCCGGTAATCATCTGGCGCGAGATACCCGCCGCCGCTAGGGCCTCGAACGCCTCACCAAACCGCCCGCCCTTGATGTATCCGAGCGCCCGGACGAACTGGTCTAGCTTCTCAGCCGAACCGCCGAACACCGTGCCGAGCTTTTCGACTACGGGAAGGTATCTCTCTGTCTGAAGTCCGAACGCTTCTAGGGTCTTCGCGGCATCGGCGAGTTGGGCCGAACCAAACACCGAAGGCACCGCGAGTTCGTCAACGAAAGCGAGAATGGCCTTCGCCCGTTCCGCCGATCCAGTTACAGCGGTAAGTGTGCGCTCTAAGGTGTCAAAATCCGCCGCCGTCTTCATGGCGTAGATGCCAAGCCCAGCGACCGCACCACCCGCCGCGCCTAGCGCCATCGC
>CAZRKK010000014.1:0-6255 GCA_964600695.1 uncultured Candidatus Saccharibacteria bacterium | reverse complement strand
GAGTCCCGGCGGAGTACCCGCGCGAGTCCAAAACGTACTCCGTCACCATTCGATCTACTAGACTTGCCATTTCGTGTTGTACTATTGAGGGGTGAACAAGGGTCTAGGAACAGGGTGCGGGCTTGGCGTTGGCTTCATCGGAGCCTTCGCGCTGGTGTGCTTCACCATCATCATTTGCTTCTTCGCGTCGTGCGCGTACTGCGCCAAAGCGGTGAGTGACGACTTAGAAAAGCAACGGGCTACTGAGTCTTCTCGGCACGCTTCGCCAAATACGCCTCATGCGCAAGGAACGAAATAGCGTCCTCGTAGTCCTCTGGGGTCCATCGCTTCGGGTGCTTCTTGAGGATTTCTTTACCGACCGACAGATACGCCCGGTACATAGGGTCGGTCGCTATTCTTTTCCCTCTTCGTCCGCCATCTGGTCATGGCGCATATGGGTAGCGCGAACCGACTCCCGGTCAATCGCCGCAAGGATCGAATCGAACTGCGACCAGTTCTTTTTGGCGTAGGCTAACCACTCCTCGAACTTGAGAGGCGGCTGAGGTTCACCCTTTGGCACTATCTCGCCGTCGTCGCCAACCTCGTACCCTTCGTACCCTGCCACCATGAGAACGGACGCGACGTAGCACATACCGAACCGTACCGGGCTCTTGGGTCCGAGGTTGATGAACAACGCCGGAGCCGTCTTGTCGAACCGCTTAGACGCCCATTTCTGGCCCTCTTTTGTGATCGCGTCGGACTCGGCGTCGTCTTTGGGTGCCCTAAACTCTAAGCAGAGTCCGCCCGACATGGCAACGAATACCCTCTGGCGGGTAAATGATGCCGCTTCCAACTTCTCAAGGAATCCGCCTTGAACCGGCTTAGGTGAGGCTAGCTTGTCTCTTGTTGTCGCCATAAAATCCTAGGTGAACGTCGGCTCGGTGACGATCTGGAGTTCGCCCGTCATGCTGATAATCGCCGCGTCCTGAATGCCGAGCGAAACGCGCTTAATGAACGCGCCAGCCGTCAGGGTGTTCGTGTCCGTGGTGAGGCTTCCGACGGTCCAAACGAGGTTAATCAGGGGCTGAGCGGAGCCCATGACCGTCGCAAGGATGCCGACGCCGGTATGGGTCGTGGGGTTGCCCCGGTTGTTCCAGTCAACCTCCACCATCTGGATGTCCTCATAATTGACCACGTGCTTGGGCCTGATGCTTACGTCGCTAGAGAAGTCGAACACCGTCGCGGGGGTGCCGGTCGGGTCCGTGATCGTGAACGTCATCGGCACATAGAACGCGCTGGTCGCGCTCATGATCGTCGCCAGCGTGCCCTGGTCGCTCATGTTCTGAACGTAGGGGATCTCGCTCGTGGTGTTGACGTTCATCGAAACGCTACCCGAATACCGACGCTTGACCGATACGGGATACTGCCGGAGGTCCGCAACGCCTGAACCCTCTTTGGTGACCCTCTCAATGTTGAAGGTAGCGCTGCGAAGGTTTGCAAGTTCGTTGTTACCGTCCAAGGTGAACGCCGAGACGCAAAGGTTCGTCATCTCGATGTCGTCGTCATCGTCGCTGCCATCGGTAGGGTCTGCGCGAAGGCTGGAAAGCTGAACCTCGAAGGGGATAACGTGCCCGAGCTTGACGAGTACGTCCTTATCGAAGCCAGACGCGAACCCGCCGCCATCGGCATAGACCGGGCCGGGGTCTTCGGTGAATTGCCGAAGGTTGGCATGGTATCGCGCTTCACCGCCAACGGTAAACGCGGTGAAGTCTGTGAAGGTGAGAATCGCCATAGTGTTTCGTTAGCCTGCCTTGCGCATTTCGAGAAGGGTTAGATATCGCATTCGCTGAACCGTGACCCGGTTCTGCTTCTTAAACTCGGTCTTCATCATCGTCCAGAACCCACGGGCTACCATCTTCTTGGTGCCACCGGGCCGGAGGACAATCGCATGTGGACTTGTCGGCTGAAGCTGGAACATCTGCCCGCTTGCCGTGGTCCTTCGGAACAGTCGCCAGGACCGTTTGAGTTCGCCGGTCTGCTTGTTGATCGGTAAGAGTGGAGCCGAACCACGAGCGGTAACCCTTAGCTTGCCCTTGGCGGTAATCCTGCCCGTTCCACGCCCGAACGGGTGACCCATCGCCGCGAGTTGATTGCTACTGATTGGCCCGCTGGTCTGGTCCTCAGCGTGCTTCATCATCTTGTCTGCAAGGTCTTTATGGGCGATCTTGATGGACCGTTCCAGACGCGCAAACCTTCGCGCCTGACTCGCTGCCAGGGCGTGAGCGTTTCGGTAGGTTGCCATCGTCTAGCCGCCGTCAGGGCTTACTTGGTTGCCGCCGCCTAGCGGAGTCGTGTCCGGATTCATGGTGATGTTGTCCAAAACCGTGTCATTCACGATGTAGGCGACACTGACCCGACATTCAAACTCTATGCCGACCTCGTAAGTAGGTTCTTCGGTTTCGTCTTGACCGAATAGGACGCGGTTAACCTTCGGCATGTAAGCAAACTCGGCATACGTGCGGTTTGCCATGAGCCGGGTTATCAACTGGTTCGCCCGTTCTTCTTGCAGGTCGATGACCTTCACCCTGCCGTCGGTAGGGTACGGGGCGACAATGCCGATGACGAACGTGTACCGCTGTTCGGTCTGTGCGACGGTGTGCGCGGACATCTCCACTTCGGGGCTGTCTACCCGCGCGTAGGGTGCCCTCGGAGCGTCGTTGTTGACCGGCTTACCGAACACCACGCGCGTAACGTCAGGCCACGCCGCCATGATGTCGCGTTCCAACTGGTCCCGGATCGCTTGCCCGTAAAGTAGGCTCATTTAGGGCTCAACACCGAAGATCGCCCGCAGCACCCGCTCCAGTCGGCTACAACACCGGCAAACCCCGCCGGGGCCGATGTCTTTACCGCATCGTTTGCACTGGGTGACTATTTCTCGTATCCCGCAGGGGTGGCTGAGCGCCTTCGGTGCGCCCGTGCTTATGAAACTTCGCGCGGGCATCGTTTTCGTTCCTGTCACGGGGCGGTCAGGAGCTCCTTCACTCATCCAATATTCTCCTTGGAGTGTCATGCGTGGTCAAGTTCCTCTACTGCCATCTCAGCGAAGGTAGGATTCACCGCGTCCCATAGCTTCGGAGGGGTCTTCACGCTGTACGTCTTGCCATCCTTGATAACTCGCCCGCCTTCGGTCATCAGTGCCCCCGTTTCGAGGTCGCACAAGAGTAGGCAGGGCTTCGCGAGTTCGATACCGAACCGCTCGACAACCATCGCATAAGCCCCTGGTGTCAGTTGCCCGCGAAACTCGAACGATTCCCCGTCCCACGAGGGGATAAGTTCCACGTTAAACTCGTTCAGGTGTTCCGTGACCGGCTGGTACCTGAGCGAGTGAGGCTTATACGGCAGGGCCAATTAGATATTCCATTTCGCGGACAAGGCCCGCTCGGCGTCCTCAAGTGCCCCGGTGAAGGTCGTAATGGTTGACAATGCGCCCGAACTCCAGGCGCTGAAGGCCCAAATCTCGAAGATGTCAATGTTCGTGTACGTCGTCGCGTCGTACCCGAGCTTCAAGACGCCCGCCGCGTTCGCTTCTATACCCGCGCTAGTGCCTACCGTGTGGTTATAGATGATGTTCTGGGCCGCGCCAGTGCCGAGTTTGTAGCCGCCGATGATGAACGTTTCGTTCACGTTAGGGGCCGCCGTTGGGCTTGCCGTTACATGAGTGGCGTTGCAGGTAAACCGCGCGTTCGTCGTGCTGAGATACGGTCCCGCAATCGCCGCCGAGCCGAACGTAAACGCGGGCCGGTAGGTCGCATCGATAGCCTTATACCGGCAAGCCATGAGGATCGCACAGTTCGCCGGGAGTAGCAACGTGGTTGCCATCACGTCGTTCGTGCCATCGAAGCGAAGCATAGGCCGACCGATAACGTCGGTGTAATACGTTGGCTTGTTGGTGCCTTCGGTGAGGTCACGGTCCAAGCCGCTCTTATCGCTCCACGTGGCTACCGTGCTCGAGCCGCTCGTGTTGCTCGTGAGGTCCCACGCATCCCACCAACCGGCAAGCGTTCCAAACTTCGCGGGAGAGATGCCGATAGCCCTCTTAACCGTCAAGGTGAAGGTGTCAGACATCGCTATAGGAGCCGCGCCGGTACCCGTATCCGACCTGAGAAGGAACTGGGCCGTCCAAGTGTCGGAAGATCCGGGGCGAATTCCAGCAGCGTCAAAGTGCGTCGAATCCGGGGTGTATTCCCAGAGGTTGCCGGTATAGGTTAGCGGGTATGCGACAGTGCGCTTCGTGTCCGAGTTGTACGCACTCAGGTACAGAACGTCCGTAGCGACGTAGGTCTGCGGAATCCGCCAATACTGCGCGTCGAACTTGACGACCTGGCCGGAGTCAGCAGACGTGGGAATGATGATCGTCATGCCGCCCGAGTCGGGGCGTGAACCCTGATCGGTGCCACTCGCGATAAGTACCTGAAGTTTGTTTGCTGTTGCCATTGTCGTTTATGCCGAACCGAAAGAGGGGCGAACGTAGCGCCCAACAACCGTCTTGTATTCGTTTTCTAGTGCCGAAGTGATGCCGCCCCCACTTCCACCCGTCCCGATGCTTACCGGGCCTTGCGTGATCGAACTGGTAACACCCATGAGGGTATTGCTAATCGCCCTGGCCGCCGCTTTCTTGCAGACAGCTACCCAAACATCATCGGGTATCCCGTCCGTGCTGTAACCGCGCTTGCCGATGACCTTGATAGAGCGAATCTCGCCCGCTGGTAGGGACCAGAAGCGCAGGTAATGGTAAGGGCCGTCGCCGCCTAGCGGTTCGAGCCAGTAGTCCTGATTGACCGTTAGGACTGTGCCCGTGGTATCGGTCGCCGTGAGCCCTACCGTCACACTCGTGATCGAAACGTAGCCGCACTTGAGCGAGAGGATGCCCTGCCCGTAGCACTCATGAGGCGAGAAGTATCGGGTACTGTCTGCGCTCTCGACTTTGAACACGGGATAGCCCACGTCGAGCCCCCATTGAGCGATTGCCCCAAGCCGTTCAGCGTCAACGTCAATCGACGAGAAGTCAACGCCGAGAGAGGTTAGTACCTTCTCAACGTCCTCAACCTGGGGCCAATCTGCTCTCATGGGTTATGCGCCGCGCTTGGTTGATTGCTTGAAGCTGGAAAGGGCTTTATCTTCGTTAGGCTCTTCGATGCGTTTCACGTCGATCTTTACGCCTGCCTGCTTGGGCTCACTCTTGACGCCCGCGTCATACTCGGGATTACCGAGAATGCCGATCTTTGCAGCGATGGCGTCGTCAACAAACCCGCCCGCGTCACCCCAGCGAGTATCCACGTTCGGGTCAGTGCCTTCACATAGCACCCAATTTGCCGTATGGCATTCGCGCTTTAGGGTCATTACCGCTTAACCCTCACGCCGATGTAGTCGGTGTCGCAGGTCTGGGCCGCTGCCGCACCGGACTGCCAAGCCAAACCGCTGGTCATCATGATGGTTGCCAGGGGTGCGACGGTGTTAACCGCTTCGTCCACGACCAGCGTGCCGTCTACCCATGCTTCGATGCGCGAAGCGATGCCTGTCGTGCCGCTCGGGGTAATCCGAATCGCGAGGCGAAATGCGGTAGCGTCGGTAACCGTTGCGACTGCAACCTTTGATAGAACTGTTGCCGATGCCGCGCGAACCGTGAAGTCCAAGGTTGCCGCACCATCTGCCAGTGAGAAGTAGAACCCATCCGTTGGAGCCGATGCGAACCAAGAGGCGTCCAGCACGGATAGACCAGACTGGAAGTCGCACTGGTCAACGTCGCTGATCGTGTGACGGCTCATAAACTCGATTATCTTGCCGCCGCTTGCCGCGAGTGCGATGTTCGCCGCCGATACCTGCCAGTTGCCGCCGCTGTCTTCGCTGGTGCCGTTGTTGGCGATGCGCATCCAGCCGCCCGCTGGGGTGTCGATGATGGCATTCGTACCAGACGAGATAGCCGTGAAGAGTCCGACCGTGGAGTTCGTCGCATGGCCGATCTCGAGTTCGGAGTTGAAGTCAATCCAATACCCGTAGTAATCGGGAGAATTGGGGAAGTTGTCGAAGTTTCTACCGATAGTTCCCGGCATTAGTTGTTACTCCTGAGAAATGAGGTTGCCCCGGCTTTCACGGGGCTTGCGTTAGTTCCTTAGAGGACAAAGCCCTCAACGTAGACGGCACCCACGAATGCGGTGCTTGCTTGTACCATCGCCTTGGCGGTTAGGTACTCACCAGCACGCCAGATAGCCGCGTTCA
>CAZRKK010000013.1:0-14780 GCA_964600695.1 uncultured Candidatus Saccharibacteria bacterium | reverse complement strand
AACCCTAGTAAACTCGGTAAAAAGCCGAGATTTTTGTTGTTTTACATCGTGCTACAATAAAGCACTACATAACAGGAGGAAATATGAAAAAGCTTTGGCAAAATATTCTTGCTTTGCGACACGTTTCGAAATACTTCGCTGACGAATGGATGACTTTAAGAAAGCTGTTATTACAGACTTTGTTTCTGGTTATAGCCTGCGAAATAATAATGATAATCCAGTACTGGCCATTGCAGGGAATTACTAACATTATTGTTCAGACTGTAGCTCAGGGTCAGCCATTAAGTTACGAGAACATGATTCAATTGTCATTGTTCTTGCTAGTATCATTAGTGGTCGGAGTTTATGTTCATACTAAAATGGATAATAAACGCAACGATTTCATTCAAGGTGAATTTTCTGTGATGCACAGCGCAGCCATGGATAAAATGTTAAACCTACCGACCTCATGGCATGTTACACATTCCACGGGAGAAAAAGATTCTAAGGTAAAAGAGAATGTCGACAGGTTGGAGCATATTGTTGGGTTCTTGGCTTACGGGGCAATTCCTGTAATACTGAGAATTATCATTACGGCAATTGCTTTATTGTTTGTTGGTTGGCCATTATTTGTTTTTGGTCTAATTGCCTTTCTCTGCTATCTATTGTTGGCTCGTTTTAACTTACCGGCCATGAAATACTTGGCTCATGATTGGCACAAACAACGTGAAGAGATCAGTGACTATTCAAAAAGTCTGACTTCTAATTGGTATACTTTGCGGTCATTTGGTCGTGAAAAGGAATACATTCAAAAGCACTGCGATACATATAAGAAGTATTGGGATGATGATCGTGCTCGTCATAAGCCTTGGCGAAATCGCTTAGGTACTCATGAGCTGCTAGTTGCTTCAATGACTGTTTTCTTTTATTGGTTGTTAGCAACTATTACTCAGTGGGACATGCCTTTATCCGTAGGAATAATGGTGATGGCAATGTTCTGGATGACACGCATGTTGAACAATTTGTATCAGTTGAATGATTTCTTCCGGTATTACTATAGAGGAATGGAATCTCTCAGTCAGATGCGGGAATTTTTTGAAACTCCTAGTGATATGCCTCAACCAGAAAATCCGTTGTGGCCAGAAAAACTTGAAGGCCATCTTGTCTTCGATAATGTTTCATTTCAGTATCCTGGCAAGGAAGGATTCGCTTTGCGTAACATTAATTTGGATGTTCCTTCAGGTCAGGTTATTGCTTTAGTTGGCGAGTCCGGCGGCGGTAAAAGTACTTTAGCTAGTTTAATCGCTGGTGAAAGACCGTCAACTGTCGGTACGGTCAAAGTCGACGGAATTGATATTAGAGATCTGGACTTACATCGTTACAGAAGTGAGGGTTTGGCTGTGGTTCCACAAAGATCATCTTTGCTTACGACCACTATCGCCGAAAATGTAGCGCTTGGTAAGTTTAATGCTACCGAGGAAGAAATTCAATGTGCGTTAGAACAAGCCTATGCTTGGGACTTTGTTTGTAAACTTCCAGAGGGGATCAACAGTAAGGTTGGTGAACATGGGGTTTATCTATCCGGTGGTCAACAGCAACGTATCGCAATCGCCCGAGCTTTTATTCGGGATACTTCTCGGGTGTTGGTTTTGGATGAAGCCACTAGTTCTTTGGACGGATCTTCTCAAAAGGAAGTTCAAGAATCATTAGCTAGATTAATCCAAGAGCATGATAATAAAACCGTTGTTGTGATCGCTCACCGTTTGTCGACAGTGCAAATTGCTCAACGTATTGTTGTACTGCAGAATGGTGAAATAATCGGAGAAGGAACTCATGACGAATTGTATGAGTCTTGCTCATATTATCGACATCTGTGCGATCTCGAATTAAACAATGGCGATAATGCTAAAGAGCCTGAGAGTCATTCATTTCATATGGATCAGGCCACTGTCTCTGCTTAACATTCAAGCACCTCAACTTAACCAATTGGTTAAAGTTAAGGTGCTTTTTTATTTTACAAAGACTCGCTGTTGCTGCTCAATTTACCTGATAAGTAATCCTCGCTATAATGAAGAAAATGTTGAACGAAAACAACTTCACGATTGTAGATGTAGAAACAACAGGCGGAAGCCCGTTTTTTAGTCGTATTATCGAAGTTGGATTGTTGAGAGTAGAGCGAGGTGAGGTTATTGAGCAGTATCAAACTCTTGTTAATCCAGAACAAGAGATTCCTGAATTTATTTCTCGTATGACTGGAATTACCGATAGCCAACTTGCTCGGAAACCAAAGTTTGCAGATATAGCCGAAGACTTACTTTCGAAGTTTAAAGATACTATTTTTGTAGCACACAATGTTAATTTTGATTATGGATTTTTAAAAGAAGAATTTCGCCGAGCTGGATTAGTATTTAATTCCGACCGGCTTTGCACTGTGCGCTTGTCACGAGCATTGTTCAAAGAACACAAACGACATAATCTTTCCAGTATAATAGAGCGTTATAATTTTGTATGTGTAAATCGCCATCGCGCATTTGATGACGCTAAGGTGTTGTGGGATTTTATGCAATTGGCGGCTAGCCAGATACAACCAGAAGAATTTGCTAAGGCTTTCAAGCAAGTAACTACAAAAACAAGAATTGTGAAACCAAAATTATTTTCAGTATGAAGCTATCCGCAGAAAAACATTTATCTAAAGTTGACCCTAAATTTGGCGAGTTAATCAAGGTCGTTAATTTATCTGTGCAAAGAAAATCCCGCCGCACTCATTTTGAAGCTTTGGTAGAAGCCATTGTGTCACAACAGCTTTCTGTTAAAGCGGCAGATACAATCTTTCTTCGCTTCGTGGCTTTATTCAATCAGCATAAAAAGAAATCATCCAGTCATGTCTTTCCAAAACCTGAGCAAATTCTTAAAATGATGGATAGTAAACTCAGAGAAGTAGGTCTGTCTTACCAAAAAATTAGTTACATCAAAGACTTAGCTACTAAAGTATTATCAAAGGATTTAAAATTAAATACATTATCAAGATTAGACAACGAAGCGGTGATCACCGAGCTAGTAAAAGTTAAAGGCATAGGTCGGTGGACTGCAGAAATGTTTTTGATGTTTAGTTTACTTCGCCCAGATGTGTTCTCTAGCGGAGATTTAGGCTTGCGAAACGCCATCATCAAATTATATAAATTAAAAAAACCACCCACAGAAAAACAACTCGAACGTATTACTAAAAAATGGTCCCCACATCGTACTACTGCATCACGTTATCTTTGGAAAAGTTTGAATAATGAATAAAACCCGCTTGCTTAGCGGGTTTAAGTTTGTACACAAAGGTCCTATATAAATGATGGTTTAGGTTTCATATGTTTGTCTAAGACAGATATAATCCCCAAAAATTTATTATGATCCCATTTGATTTGCAGATCTAACCAACATTCTCCTTCAGAGCGTTGCCAAACTACATGTCGAAGGGAGTGAAATTGAATAGCCAAGCCTTGGTTAGTGTAGGGATAAATGCTTTCATGAACAACAAAGTAAGATGTTGTCAGAACGATCGGGCCACTCAACGGGCATTTTAACCTGTTTGGATCGACCCATGATTGCACTCCTAAACAAGAATGTCTGTCTTCCGTTTTTACCCCGTCTTCGATGGTTAATCTGGCCTCTAATTCGTACCAGTTTACCCCCATTGCTCCACGTTCCTTTATTAAGGGGATAAATTCATCACAATCTGGTGTAGAAAAGCCAAATCCATAGGCAAAAATTAGATCTGATTCCATAATTTTAGTATCCTCCTTTTGGGTGGTTTTCACTTATAATAATCTTTTAAAAATCCCTTGACAAGCCCTATAAAAACACTTAATATAGTAGAAGGATTAAACAGTAATCCGAATAAGGAGATTTAAAAGACAAAACAACCTCAATTCCACCTGGATGTAACTACGGTGATTATCTAGGGCCAGACGACGCTTTGCTAAATTTTAGCGGGAGCCCAAGCTGGGAAGTGAGCACTTCAAAGGTAACTTTGAGTGTTTTTTATACTCTCAAATCGACAATCTACCATTCACGCCACTACTCTATATATAGAGCAAGGTAAAAATCGAATTAGCCTCCAACTTCAATCGGTCGCTTACCTCGATTAGAATGAGAAAAGTCGTCAGTACTTTGACAACTGCATAGTGATTGAAATGTTGTACAAAACTATGCCGCAATTTCTGAGCGCAAGCAAAGAAGGAGCGGTTGTAGATTGTCGCCTATATTTAAAGAGAAGTGACGGGCTTGCCCGTTGCGTCTGTTTGTATGGGAATTGATTACGTCAAGTTTTTTGAGTTCAATAATACTTCAAACGTTTGATAGAACGTTTTAAAACAAATCTATCGCCAAGTTCTCCAATGAGCACTATACACTTCGGTGTGTTATTAGTGTGAGAACAAACTCTCGTGAAGGTTTATATTTAGTTTACTAAGTATAGGTTGGATCGGTTTTATTTTAAGAGTTTGATCCTGGCTCAGGATGAACGCTGGCGGCGTGCCTAAGACATGCAAGTCGAGCGGGTTTAGACCCGCGGCAAACGGGTGAGTAATACCCAGGAACGTACCTTTAGTTGAGCATAACCCACCGAAAGGTGGAGCAATTCTCAATGTGATCGCAAGATTAAAGCAGCAATGCGCTAAAGAAGCGGCCTGGGCACCATCAGCTAGTTGGTAAGGTAAAAGCTTACCAAGGCTATGACGGTTAGGGGCCCCGAGAGGGGAAACCTCCACACTGGAACTGAGACACGGTCCAGACTCCTACGGGAGGCAGCAGTTTGGAATTTTGGACAATGGGCGAAAGCCTGATCCAGCGACGCCGCGTGGACGATGAAGGTCTTCGGATTGTAAAGTCCTTTTTTATGGGAAGAATATTTTGACGGTACCATAAGAATAAGAGGTTGCTAACTCTGTGCCAGCAGCAGCGGTAATACAGAGACCTCAAGCGTTATCCGGAATTATTGGGCGTAAAGCGTGCCGACAGGTGGTTTTGTTAGCCAGTGGTGAAATCTCCGAGCTCAACTCGGAATCTGTCCATTGGAACTGCAAAACTAGAGGAGCAAAGAGGAAGTTAGAACGAACGGTGTAGTAGTGAAATGCGTTGATATCGTTCGGAATACCAATAGCGAAGGCAGACTTCTGGGTGCTACCTGACACTGCTAGGACGAAAGCGTGGGGAGCGAAGGGGATTAGATACCCCCGTAGTCCACGCTGTAAACGATGTACATTCGCTGCTAGGGAGTATCGACCCTCTTTAGTAGCTAAGCTAACGCGTTAAATGTACCGCCTGGGGAGTACGGTCGCAAGACTAAAACTCAAAGGAATTGACGGGGACCCGCACAAGCGGTGGAGCATGTGGTTTAATTCGACGATAAGCGAGGAACCTTACCAAGGCTTGACATGTAGCTGCAAGATCTAGAAATAGATCCGCCTTCGAGGGTGCTACACAGGTGCTGCACGGTTGTCGTCAGCTCGTGCCGTGAGGTGTTCACTTAAGTGTGATAACGAGCGCAACCCCTATCATCAGTTACAAGTGTCTGATGAAACTGCCGGCGTTTAAGCCGGAGGAAGGTGGGGATGACGTCAAATCAGCGTGGCTCTTACGCCTTGGGCGACACACGTGCTACAATGGGATATTACAAAAGGACGCCAAGGAGTAATCCGGAGCAAATCCTCTAAACTATCCCCCAGTTCGGATTGAGGGCTGCAACTCGCCCTCATGAAGCCGGAATCGCTAGTAACCGTAGATCAGCCTCGCTACGGTGAATACGTTCTCGGGTTTTGTACACACCGCCCGTCAAGCCATGGAAGTGGGTAGCGGATGAAGCGTCCATTTATTTGGGCTCCAATCCGAGACTCGTAACTGGGGCTAAGTCGTAACAAGGCATCGGTAGCGGAAGCTGTCGATGGATCACCTCCTTTCTAAGGAAAATTGCATTGCATACGCCGGCTTTTCGAAGCTGCGTATCGTGCCATCCGATGGTCGTCGTCATATATTTTTTATATGTACGCACTTGAAATTCAAAAAACGCAAGACATAGTAGTCGGTAGCATTTCAGTCACTATATAGTTGTTAAATTCAACTTCATGATTAATTTAATTAATCGTGAGATAACACTAAACTCCCTCAATGGGTGTTTTTTTGTTGCCTTTACAAGTATTGGTAGTTGTTGTATATTACAGTGTCAGGAATAATTTGCAGTGGAGGAATTATGAGAATTGCAGCCTATGGTGGAACTTTTGACCCACCAACAAATGGTCATGTGTGGATGATAGAGCAAGGATCTAAATTATTTGATAAGTTATTAGTTGTAGTTGCAAGTCACCCAGAAAAGAAAACTACAGACAGTGCTGATGCTCGTAAGTTAATGCTTAAACTAATCTGCTCGGGCATAAAAAATGTTGTCGTCGAGATTTTGCCAGAAAAAGAGTATTTTGCAAACTTTGCATACAATCAAGGCGCTTGTTATATTCTGAGAGGAATCCGAGATGAAGTTGATTTTAGCTACGAATCAAAAATAGCAAACATTAACTATAGGATAAACCCTAATCTTCAAACCGTTTTTCTTAAACCTAGTAAAGAGTTAACAGATGTTAGTTCGAGTATGGTTAAAGGGTTGGTAGGTAGAAACGGCTGGGAGGAATTAGTAGCTCCAGTCGTTCCCACTATTATTTTAGACCTTCTAAAAGCGAGGAATAGTGATGAATAAACCAATCAAGGATCCTTGGTGGTGTTGGCTTACTGGTCGTCAGAAATCTGGATACGAGAAAATGATCTTGTTTATCAATCAGCATTTCGTACCATTTGATTTTCATATCTTAAAGTATCTTAAGGGGTCATTTGTTCCAGAACATACAGATTATGAACCAGGGTACAGGCACTATAGATTAAATATAATTTTACGCCAGCCTAAAGAGGGCGGTAAATTTATTTGCCAACACCCAATTTTTACTTCAAGATGGGTGAATTTCTTTAGATCAGATCGTCCTCATTCTGTATCCAAGATTAAAAAGGGATCAAGATACATATTCTCCATAGGGGTTTGCATCCCAAGATTAAAAGGGTAATTTTTCTGCGAATTATCTACACCTCAAGTTATTAATTATTTTTAATGATTTGGGGTGTTTTTTCATCTGTTGATAACCCCCATGGATATATTTGGCTTGTGTGGTCAAAATACTGTATAATTAGTTTAGATTTTAATCAATAAAAAGAAACAAAAAAAGTAATGAATATTGCCAAGAATAGCTTAATTGCGATAATGGCTGTAGTAATTGTTGGCTTAGGTTTTCAACTAATTCAGCCAAAGATATCGAGTGCTGTAACAGATACAGTGCTTGTTAACCAATCAGTAACATCAGGTATCACAATCTCATCTCCTGCTGACATTACAATGACTGCTTTAACAACTGGTCAAAATACAGCTGTTGGAAGTGCTGCTTGGACGGTCATAACTAACAATGCTGCAGGATATACGTTGACAGTTTATGCTGGAGCGGCTCCTGCTATGGTTCGTAGTGGTGGTGGTGGAAACATTGTAGATTATACGCCAGCAGTTGCAGAAACACCAGAAACTTGGAGTGTTTCCGGTGCTGCTGAATTTGGTTTCTCTGCTTTTGGTACAGACGTACCAACAGGTGCTTGGGGAACAGACTCAGATTGTATCGCAGGTGCGGACGTACCTAGTGCTGGGCTAAAGTGGCGCGACTTCGACCTTACAGGTTCCGCAGATCAAATTGCAACAGCTGCGTCCCAGACAAGCACTTCCGGAACTACAAGTACTATGTGTGTAGCAACAGAGCAGGCTGGTATTTTTGCAGCTAGTGGTTCTTATACTGCCACTATTACCGCAACTGCCTTAATTATTTAATTTATCTGTTGATAAAACTTTATGGATATATTTGGCTTGTGTGGTCAAAATACTGTATAATTAGTTTAGATTTTAATCAATAAAAAGAAACAAAAAAAGTAATGAATATTGCCAAGAATAGCTTAATTGCGATAATGGCTGTAGTAATTGTTGGCTTAGGTTTTCAACTAATTCAGCCAAAGATATCGAGTGCTGTAACAGATACAGTGCTTGTTAACCAATCAGTAACATCAGGTATCACAATCTCATCTCCTGCTGACATTACAATGACTGCTTTAACAACTGGTCAAAATACAGCTGTTGGAAGTGCTGCTTGGACGGTCATAACTAACAATGCTGCAGGATATACGTTGACAGTTTATGCTGGAGCGGCTCCTGCTATGGTTCGTAGTGGTGGTGGTGGAAACATTGTAGATTACACACCAGCTTCGTCAGAAACTCCAGAAACTTGGAGTGTTTCCTCTGCAGCAGAATTTGGTTATTCTGCCCGCGGTACAGATGTTCCTACTGGAACTTGGGGAACAGACGCAGATTGTATCGCTGGTACAGATGTTCCAAGCGCTACATTAAAGTGGCGCGACTTTGACCTCTCGGGTTCCGCAGATCAAATTGCAACAGCTGCGTCCCAGACAAGCACTTCCGGAACTGCAAGCACGATGTGTGTAGCAACAGAGCAGGCTGGTATTTTTGCAGCTAGTGGTACTTACACTGCTACAATTACAGCAACCGCCTTAGTTATTTAGATTTACTTTAATTATTACAGAATTTAAGAGATGAAAACTATTAAATTACCGAGTCGTTTACTTGCCGCATTGTTTTCTGGGTTCTTGGTTGTTTTGATGATGGCCCCTACAGCAGCTGCTTTAGAGGTCAAAGATGCAGCTGTCGAGATAAAGAATGACTTTATTTTGGAGCCAGCTAAAGAAGAAATATTCCTAAAGCAAGGTGAAAAGACCACTAGAACTTTATCGGTAGTTAATAGAACAGACTCAGAGCAAACATTTTATGTAGAAGTAGAAGATTTCACTGGTTCTAGGGATCCCGAACAAGTCGTGGTTCTGTTAGGTCCAGACAAGGGTCCTTATTCATTAAAAGATTTAATCAAACCAGAGGTTAAGTCTTTTAAACTTAAATCAAAGCAACGAGCTACCTTTAATGTAAATATTGCTATTCCAGAAGACGCTCAGCCAGGTGGAAGATATGCTTCTGTATTGGTTTCGACCATGGCAGATGGGTCTGTTTCTGCGGGAGAGAATAAAGCCAAGACTATTTCTAGAATTGGTGCACTATACTTCTTAAAAATTCCTGGACCAGTAAAGGAAGAAGGGCTTTTAAAGGATTTTAGACTTTCTGGGCCAACTAAAATGTTTTATGAAAAAGGTCCTTTTGATTTCGAACTACTCTACGAAAATACAGGAAACATCTATTTAACCCCAAGTGGAAGTATTGAGATCAAGAATTCTATAGGAAAAGTAGTAAAAACCTTAGAAGTTGTGCCATTCTTCAGTATGCCAGCTTCGGAACGTGGTGTTCAGGTTAAGTGGGATGATGCCTTAGCATTTGGTCGTTATACAGCAACAGTTACTTTAGATAAAGGCTACCGTGAAAAAGCCAGTACAACAGATACTATGACGTTATCTTTCTGGGTTATGCCTTGGAAAATCTTAGTTGCTCTTCTAATCGCAGTTATCATAGTTATTATCATATTGCGTAAAGTCTTGTCTCGATTCGAAATTCGCAAAAAACAGTAGAAATTTTACAAAATAAACAATGAAGATCTCTATCTTTGCACAAAAACAAGATAGAAAAAGCAGTGTGTGCAAATCTTTTCTACTTGCACTCCTGTTTTTTTTAGGCTCAGTAGGTTCGGCAGTGTATATGCCGGAAGTCTTTGCAATGACTAGCAGTAGCTATAAGATCCCAACTGATTCTATAAACTTTGGTGGTCAACAATCCTCATCTACATCATATAAAGAGCTGGATACTATGGGAGAGCTTGGTAGTGGATTGTCCTCGAGCACGAACTACAAACTAAGTGCTGGATTTTTAACTGCGACCAATGTCTATTTGGCTATTACTTCTGCTAGCGATATTACTTTATCACCTTCAATTTCTGGTGTTGCTGGCGGTACAGGGGACGGTTCTGGTTCTTGGACTGTTACTACAGATAACGCCGCTGGATATTCCATGACAATAGTTGCTTCAACTAACCCTGCTATGCAAAGCGGTGCTAATAGTTTTGCAAATTACACACCTGCCGGCGGTGATCCTGATTATACTTGGGCAATTTCCAGTTCTGATAGCGAATTTGGTTTTACTCCAGAAGGTACAGATATTTTTAGTAGATTTAAAGATAGTTTAGGAGTTTGTAACTCTGGTTCGGGTGATACTGCCGATAAATGCTGGGATAGTGTTACGACTACCCCTAAGACTATAGCCCAAAGAGCAACAGGTAATCACCCAAGTGGGACTTCGACTACTGTTAAATTTAGAGCCGAGTCAGGCTCTAGCCATATTCAGGTGAATGGAACCTATACAGCCACGATTACTTTAACTGCTGTCTCTTTGTAGTGTAAAAGAATGATAAACTTTTTATATTTATGATAAAGTTGGCCTTCAAAATGGATATTAGAAAAATAGTCACCACGTTATTGTGTGGTGCTCTTTTATTTAGTTTGTTTTCTGTGCCTTTCAGTATGGTTTCTGCTGCAACAGATTCTGTTGGTGTGCATCAGCAAGTTGGTGATCCCGATCCAGACCCTGGAGGAGGAGGTGGAAGTGGTGGTGGTGCTAATGATGTTGTTCCTCCCCAGATATTAAATGTGCAAGTAACTGTTCAAATTGATACTGTTATAATCTCGTGGACTTCTAGCGAGTCGGCAAGTGCAAAACTAAATTGGGGCAGAAACATAAATTACAGCGATGGAATAATTTCCGCTGCGAACTTAACGATCTCTCATAATCATGAACTGAACAATCTCCAAGAAAGAACTCCTTACTATTTTTTAATTACTGCTACAGATAGTAGTGGTAACCAAAGTTTTTATCAAGGGCAATTCATCACAGGCAGTAGACCAGATGTTACTCCACCTCTGAACGTTTCAAATTTTTCTGCTGTACCAAAACAGTCGACAATAAATCTGTCGTGGGTTAATCCGGTAGATTCAGATTTTGCATTTACTAGAATTGTACGTTCATCAACTTTTTTCCCACTCGACCCATTGAATGGTTTAGTGGTTTATGAGGGAAGTGCACAAACTTTTGTCGACACAAATGTCACACCTGGAACTTTATATTCTTACACTGCTTTTGCAAGAGACTTAACAGGAAATTATTCTTCTGGTAGTTTAGCGTCTGCGATGATTGCTTGGTACAGTGAAAGTCTTCCTGGAGGAGGTAGTGGAAGTGGTGGTAACGGCAGTGGCAATCAAGATAACATTCCTGTTACCGATTTAAAATTTATTTATTCTAAAGATATTCCAAATATATTTTTAACTCAGAATGATTTTAATTTTAGTTATGATAATGGAAAAACTATTTTACCAAGCAATAATGTGCGACTGCCAATATCAGAATTTTTAACAATTAAAATCTCTAAAGACAAGGTTCCAGAGTCAACAAAGTTTTTAATGTTGAGATACAAACAGTGGTGGTACTTATTTAACGATAATGAACAAACAAATAATTTTGAATTGACCATTCCTAACTTAGGAGAAGTAGGTACTCAAAATTTTATTGTCAGTCTGTTTAATAACAAGAAAGAAATTATTGAAGATGTACCTATGGTGGTTAATATAATTGAACAAGAAATTTTTTCTAAAGGTTTACGCCAAATTGTACTTGACAACTTTTTTACCCCAAAATTTTCTTGGTATTGGTTGATAATAATTGTCCCAATTTTGATCTGGTTGATCAGATTTTTATGGCTAAGACGCAAGAGAAAAGATAAAGTTAAGTCGAACACATAACCGCGACCCAACAGCGTTGACAAAAATAGCAAATTTTGCTATAATGAATTTAAGAAGTATCGGATAGCAGATATCGGATAGCAAATACTTACCGATACTTAAACAAAGCTCAAAACCGCCAAAATTAGCGGTAAAATAGAGCAAAGAAACAAAAACAAAAACACAATTAAATGTCAGAACAAGAGCGTAAAGCTTTTATTGCATCTGGAGATTTAATCTCAATTTCTGATGCCGCTCGGTTCACTCCATACTCTGCAGAATACTTGAGTTTGAGAGCTAGAACTGGACACTTAAAAGCTACAAAAATTGCAAGAAACTGGCTCACCACGCGTGGGGCAGTTTTATCGTATCTACGCTCTCAACAAAGAAAGCACAGTCGTGCAGGACAAATTAATTCTAGTGTAAGTTCTAATATCGATCAGAGTGTAAATACAAATCGTACTGCTGTCTATAATTTGAAAGATCAAAACGAAAGTATCGCCAATGGTAGCGGCGATAGAAAGGTGGTGTCATGAATATAACACTACTAAAAACTTTTGTAAGAAAAATGTTTGCTACCAACTTTGTTGCAAAAGCAATAATTTCTGTTGTATTGTTGATTGCAGTTTCAATTCAAGTTGCAAGTTTCATTTTACCTCAAACACATCAAGCACAAGCGGCAATTAATTTACAAATTAATTATCAAGGTAAGTTAACTAACACAAGTGATGTTGCAGTTGCTAACGGTGATTACAATATGGAGTTCATATTGTATGATGCACCAAGTGGTGGTACTACTCTTTGGACAGAAACTCGAACTGGTGCGAATAAGGTTACAGTAACTAATGGTTTGTTTAGTGTCATGCTTGGTTCTGTAACTGCATTGACTGGTGTTGATTTTAATCAAACAGTTTATCTTGGTGTAAACATCGGTGGTACTGGGTCGCCAAGTTGGGATGGAGAAATGACTCCTCGTAAAACTATTGGCAGTGTTCCATCTGCGTTCTTGGCTAACGGTGTGGTTGGTACTGGTGGAGTTCGTAACACAATTGATTCTGCAACTGCTTTAACAATTGCAAAGGCTGGAAGTAACTACGCCTTGCAAGTTGATACAAGTGCAGGTAGTGCTGCAACTGGATTGAAAGTTACATCGAATGCTGCAAGTAGTGGCCTAGCGTTAGCAGTAATATCTTCTGGCTCAAATGAAAACTTAACTATCGATGCAAAAGGTAGTGGAACAATTTCTCTTGGAGCAACATCGACTGGTAATTTAATTCTTGGTGGTTCTACTGGTGATATTTTGTTAGGTGGCGGTAGTGGCTCCACTGGCTGTACTGTAACTAACAGTACGGGTGCATTTGCTTGTACCGCAGGTGGTTCGTTCACCACATTAGGATTAACTGGAGCGGTGAGCGGTGGTACTTCTTTCACTGGTTCAACTTTTGTTAAGGCTCCATATATTTATGGTGGGGATATGACCACTACTTATGGCGGTTATTCTGGCGGAGTATTTGGTGGAACTACAACTCATGCTGTTTTGGACTTCGTAGATAATGGAAGCCGAGTCGGTGAATTTTATACAACTTCATCAACCTTTAATTTCTTCACTGATGTTGGTAAAGCCTTGAATTTTTATACTAACGCTGATTACGGTGGAGCTCCTGCATTTGGTATAGACACAAGTCATCAAGTAATTCTTTCATCACTTGATACAGATATCACTGCACCTACAACATCTGGTACTACAAGGATGGTTATAACTGATGCTAATGGACAACTATCATTTACTTCTGCCGCTGTTCCGAGTGGTACTAACACTGGTGATGTTACTCTTGCTGCTTTCGGATCTACTGCTAATGCCAATGGTGCGTCTCTTTCTGGCCAAGCTCTTACTCTTCAACCAGCAAGTGCTTCCTTCCCAGGTGGAGTTTCTACTACTACGCAGTCTTTTGCTGGAGACAAGACTTTTGTTAACAACACTACTTTTACAGGAACTACCACCCAAAACAATACTGCCACCTTCAACACCGATGTTGATCTAGTCTTTGCAGGAACAGAAAACCTTAGCATGACCAGTACTATCACTGGTACAACTGCAGTAGACTTGTTTAGCACAACTGTTACTAACCAAACCTCAAGTGGCACTCAACGTGGCATAGTATTAACTAACGCAAATGATGCAGCTAATGCTGTCACAGAATCTCTAATCTTAATCGACAACGCAGAAACTACAGCTTCTACTTTAACCGATGCAATCTTAATTACTTCTTCTGGAGTCAATGATGGTATCACTGATGCGATTGATGCATCGGCTTCCAACATCACTAACGCCATCAACATCGGTGCTAACGCTATTGCTGGTACTAACTTCTCTGTCACAGGTGCTGGTGCTGTCACTGCAGTTGGTGTTAACTCTGGTTCTGGACTATTACAAGGTACTGGCGGGCTTACTCTTACAGGTGCAGTATCTATCACTAACAATGGTTCTTCAACAATTGATCTTAATACTGGAACATCAACTGGTCTTGTTACTATCGGTGGTGGTAGTGGTACCTTTAGCTTGCAAACAACAAACATCGATATCTCTAACACTGGTGCAATTACCAATGCTACTGGCTTCAACGGCCTTATTGTCACAGCTAACACTGGTGTGATTACCACTGGAACATGGAATGGTACAGCAGTCGGAGCTCAATACGGTGGAACTGGCCTTAACACTTCTGCATCCTCTGGTGTACCATCAATTAACAGTGGAACATGGTCTGCTAATGCCATCACTCCAAATGGTGTGATGTATGGTGGAGCATCAAATGCATTATCATTTACTGCGGTTGGTTCAACTGGTCAGTGTTTGGTAGGGAATACAGGAGCTGCTCCTTCTTGGTCTTCTTGTGCTGGACTTGTAACTCTACAAGCAGCTTATGATGCAACAAGTGGCAACACCATCACCACCACAACAG
>CAZRKK010000012.1:0-15224 GCA_964600695.1 uncultured Candidatus Saccharibacteria bacterium | reverse complement strand
CAAAAGTTGCACCTACTAATAACCCTACACTAATAAAAAACCAAGCTAAGAAAATCAATTTGTTAGCTTTACTTTTTACTAAAAGCGGTTTTTTATCCAGACCAAGTATTTTTTCGCCTATCAAATCGAATTTTTTTTTAATAGATCCCAGAGATTTATTTTTAATTTACAGTTTATGGCTTAGCTTTTGCTGTAGGCTCGGTTGTTTTTGTAACAGGTTCTGGATTTGTACCTGTAGCTCCTGCGGGGTTATTGTCAAAATTAATTGGGGCAACTTCTACTACAATATTTTGATCTTCACGGTACAGTACTGCCTTTTTAGAAACAGAGTAGATCAAAACTTTATCACCCAACTTTGCATTCTTAAAGAATGGTTGATCTTGCAATGGCTTCAAGTCTGTTACTGTAGCTATTGTTGGTTCTTCGTCTGCAGGCAAAATAATTAACTTACCAACTTTATCAAGAAGTTCTTTAGCTTGTTCTTGAACGGCTTGTTGAGGACTTTGTTTTAGTTCAACAACCTCTTGGCTAAGTTTTTTTGCTTTCTTAAATTGTGATACCACTAAAAATCCAGATACAACCACAACTACAATTAACAAAATCCATGGTAAAAATTTAATAACCCCACTACTGATATTTGAAGAAGTCGTCGATGGATTAATTGCAGAAGTTAATTTATCCTGTTCCTGAGTAGTTTCCACCCCAGCTTCCAGAATAGTTTCATCGTCTAATTTTGATTTATTTGCCATTATATTTTTATTTCAAAATTTAATTTTCTCTATTTGTAATATAGTATATTTTGGGTATTTTTGCAATAAAATTACGGTATTCTTAAGCCAAAAGTTAAGCTATACTGGTATATATGGACAAAAATAAGCTGACTTATTTTATTACTGGTGGTGGGGGTTATTTAGGCACAGTTTTAGTACCAATATTGCTAAATTCAGGCCATTATGTGAAAGTTCTAGATCGGTTTTTTTGGGGCAAAGAATTAGTCTCTCCCTACCAAAATAATAATCTAGAACTGATTGAAGCTGACTCCAGAACCTATCCTGCCAGTCATTTGACAGGTGTTGATGTCGTTATCGACTTAGCTGCTCTGTCCAATGACCCAATTGGAGAGCTGAATACAGAACGAACCTTAGAAATCAACCATAAGGCCAGAGTTAGAACCGCTACACTTTCTAAAGAAGCAGGAGTAAAAAAATACATACTCGCCTCTTCTTGTAGTGTGTATGGTTTTAGGGATGAATTATTAACGGAGCAATCTTCACTAGCACCAGTCACAACCTATGCCAAAGCTAGTATGTTAGCAGAGCAAGGAATTTTGGAATTAGCAGATGAGAACTTTTGCGTTACAGCGTTAAGACAAGGAACATTGTATGGCATCTCTCCGAGAATGCGTTTTGATTTGGTTCTCAATACTATGGTGCACTCTATCTTCAAAAATAATTTAATCTCTGTACAAGGAGGTCAGCAATGGCGACCAATATTACACGTAGAAGATTCCGCCCGTGCCTTTATCTTAATTTCCGAACTCGACCAAACGTTAGCTTTAGAAATGGTTAATAAACAAGTTTTTAATGTTGGTTCTAACGAGCAAAACTTTCAGATGCAAACTCTTGCGAAATTAATTGTCGATGCGATAAAGCCTGATGCTAAAATTATTACTCAAGATGTCCAAACTGATTTTCGGTCTTACCAAGTGTCATTTGACAGGATTAATCAGCAACTAGGCTACACCACAAAAATCACTCCGCAACTTGCCGCTCAGGATATATACAGAGCACTGCAAAATAATCTTATTACCGATTCTATCAACACCAAAACTATAGACTGGTATAAACATTTATTAGATACAAATCCAAAAGCCTTGGACCCACTCACTTAAAATATTTATGTCCTCAATTGTAAAAAAAAATACAACCTGTCTAATCTGTGGAGGTAAAAATCTCACAAAGTATTTAGATTTGGGTCAAAGTGCCTTAGCAAACTCTTATGTAGAAGAAGCTGATTTGATTAAGTCTGACGATACTTTTCCATTGCGGGTATATTACTGTTCCGACTGTCACCTAGCTCAACTACTAGATATCGTTGATAGAAGAATACTATTCGAAGATTACGCCTATTTCTCTTCAACTTCTCCGCAACTATTAAGCTATTTTGAAGATTATGCCAAAAATGTTTTTGCTAGATTTCCTAAGCAAACAAGCAAATTTACTGTAGAAATAGCCAGCAATGACGGCATTTTGTTAAAGCCATTTAAAAATCTAGGGGCAAAAATTTTGGGTGTGGATCCAGCCAACAACGTAGCTCAAGAAGCAAATAGTAATGGCGTCCCTACTCTGGCTAAGTTTTTTAACAAAACAGTTGCCCAAGAAATTTTAAATGAGCATGGTCATGCGGGAATCATTACTGCCAATAATGTTTTGGCTCATACTGATACACTCCACGAGATAATGGAAGGTGTAAAATTATTACTAGACGCAGATGGAGTTTTCGTTTTCGAAGTCCAGTATCTCGGTGATCTCATTACTAAAAATGAATTTGATAATACCTATCATGAGCATGTTTGCTACTTTTCTCTTGCACCTCTAAAAACTCTACTAAAGAAACACGGTTTAGAAATATTTGATGTTGAACAAGTTGCTGGGCAAGGTGGGTCGTTAAGAGTTTTTGCAGGTAATATTCCTTTGCTTCATCCAACCAATGAGCGTGTGAAATTATTATCTAAACAAGAAACCATTTTGGGTTTAGATAATTTATCCACTTACCAAAACTTTGCAGAAAAACCTAAGCAAACAAAGAAGGATCTAGTTAAACTTTTAACTGATTTAAAAAAATCTGGCAAAACAATAGCTGGCTATGGAGCACCGGCAAAAGGTAACACCCTTTTGCAATATTGTGGGATCGGACCAAATTTAATAGATTACATAATAGATGCGTCGCCATCAAAGCAAGGTCGCTTTACACCAGGGATGCATATTCCAATTTTTGCACCGTCTAAGTTAAAGGAAGTTCGGCCAGATTACATTTTACTTTTAGCTTGGAATTATGCAGATTCTATAATACAAAAAGAATCTTGGTTAAAAGATTTAGGTGTAAAATTTATCAAACCTGTTCCAGAAGTTACAGTACTTTAGTAAAACAATAAAATTACAATCAATTTTATGATAAAAAAGAAAATTATCGTAACTGGTGGCGATGGGATGATTGGCAAACAAATGTCATTTGGAACCAAGCTTAGCCGCACACAACTAGATATATTAAAACCAGCTTCAATAGAAAAAGCTATTACCAAATATAAACCAGAAGTTATAGTTCACTTAGCAGCCCTAACAGACATGATGATCTGCGAGCAGAATCCTTCTTTAGCTAAAAAGGTTAACGTGATGGGGGCTAAAAACATTGCTAAAGCCTGTAAAAAGCATGGTATAAAACTGGTTTATCTTTCTACCTGTGCCGTCTTCAATGGACGGAAGAAAACCCCTTATTTAGAGGCTGATGAACCCAATCCACTCAATGTTTACGGTCAAACCAAGCTATATGCCGAACTAGAAATTCAAAAGCTTCTACCAGATGCCCTTATAATCCGCACTGGATGGTTATTCGGAGGAGGTAAAAATATCGACAAGAAATTCGTTGGCTTAACGATTACAAAAATGAATAATGATCTCGATGTAGATGCAACTGCCGATAGGTTTGGCTCTCCCACTTATATCCCAGACTTACTTAACACAATTTACGAGTTAATTATAAAAAACGAAATTGGAGTTTTCCATGTTGTGAATACAGGATCAGTTACCTATTTTAAAATAGCTAAAGCTATAAAAAATTTTGGTGGGTTTAAATCTAAAATTAGCCCAGTCAGTTATAAAGCAGTTGAATCAAAAGATTTAGCCAGGGGAAAAATGGAAGCACTCTCGTCTTCTAAAATTAAATTACGGTCTTGGCAAAGTGCTCTAAAAAGTTACTTAAGCACGACTAATAAATAACTTCGTCTTCCAGCCAAGGCGGGCTAAAATATATAAAAATAACACCCAGAAGGTTTGAAAAGAATAAACAGTAGCTTTCCAATAATTAATAGAGGTGTGGTTTTTCCCATAATTTGCTCGGATAGGAACTTCCCCTATTTTTAGATTAAAAAATTTAGCTTGTGCAATTACTTCGAAACTATATAAGTAATCGGCAGAGGTGCCATCAAAAGGAATTATTTCGGCTAACTTCTTACTATACAGTCTAAGACCAGCGTGCAGTTCAGATAAAGGCACTTGTAAAACCAAGCGTTCAATAAAACTTAGACCAATATTTGCTAACCAGCGTGGTAAAGGCATATGGTCTTGCAATGGCTGCATTAGTCTTGTAAATCTAGACCCAAACACTAAGTCGTATCCTTGAGTAATCTTAGCAATCGCACTAGGAATATATTCAGGGTTAAACTGGCCATCACCGTGTATTTCCACAGCATAATCTCCACCAAGCTCAACCATTTTACGAAGGCCATACTTAATATTTTCTCCATAACCACCATGTGGATGAGTATAAAATGGTATGCCTAGCTTAGTAGCAACATCAGCGATGTTATCCGAAGAACCATCATCTACAATGATTATCTTATAAAAAACTTCTTTGTCGAGCCGCGCATAAGTCTCCTCCACAAGATCTGCACAATTATAAGTCATGATAATCCCGATAACTTTTGGGTTTTCATTTGTCATAACTTATTCTGTTTCTAAATAATTACCAGATGCATTTTCTGCTTTCTCTAGTTTAGCTTCCCAGTCTTTCACATCATTACTTTCTGGGTACAGCTTTTTCTCTATCTCTACAGCTTCTCTGGCCTTTTCTAAATCTCCTGTTCTAAAATAAGCCAAAGCCAAATAACTATACGCTTCTGGGGTTTTCCAACCACTCTCAATAGCTTTTTGCATAAATGTCAAAGCCAGTGCTGGATTAGAATTCTTTTGATCAGCTTTGGTTAGCTCTACTCGGCCAAGAACCATCCAAATTTTTCCCCGATCTGGCCATTTGGAAACAACTTTTAAATACATATCAGTAGCTTCTTTAGTCATCCCCACTAAGGCATATAGATCAGCTGCTCCGAGCATGTCTTCGTACAAACCAGGTTTGGCAATTTTTTCTAACTTTTCATGAATATTTTCTACAGTAATTTGATTCCTAGTGATAACGTATTGATTCTCTACTATATTTCTTACTAAGATAACCACATATTTATCTGCATACACCCAAGCCCAATCCGGATCGTATACTCTTCTGTACAAAAAGTCTCTAGCTCCATTGCCACCATCATATTGATAGAAAACTATTGCATTGATCCCATAATCACTAGATATCTTCTTCCAGGACTCTTCGTCTGCAGTAGCTGGCAAATATTTATCCCTAAAAAAGCTTGCTGAGTAAGCATCACCAAATCTATTATCTACAAAAACTTTTTCTTCTGGATAAAGATAATAGATTAAATAACTCCCTATATCTGTATCATTAAAGATTGGTCCTTTTACTTTTTGATCTTTTATAAATTCTCCCGCAGCTGTAGAACTCGATGTTAATCCAATCCCGAATTGAGCATAGCTAGACACCTTATATCTACCATATGTTGCGAAGTAACCAAGTCCAGCTACTAAAACCAGGATTAAAATATACCCTATGGTGGTTTTTATATGAGGGTACTTTAGATCTAACCACCCCTTAAACCACACATAAGGTCTCTCTAAATTTTGAGACACGGCTGGTAGCCAAATAATACCAAACATGGCTAAGCTTCTAATCACATTAAACCCAACGAAAATGGTTCCTGCACTAGCGAGCATTAAGAATATTGGCTGGCGCTGTAATGCTTTTAAAATTGAAGGTTTACGACTCAACCCAAACAGAAAACTTAAACCTAAAATGATAGCCATGTAAGGAAAGACTGCTGCGGGAACATTGTCTCTTTTCGGACTGGTAGTAAAAACTTTAGCAATAGGTTGAGTTTCTGCACTTACGATAGGAAAAGTTTTGGAAGTATTTACGGTAATAGAATAGATTGCACCCTTATAACCGTAAGGAGTTATAAATATGGCAATAATAGATCCAACTAAAACAATAACTAGCTTAATGAGTAGCTTATTATTTTTTAAGTTACCAATGTTTTGAATTATTTTTTCTATTAAAAATCCGCCAACAAGCATTACCCCTACTCCGAAAAATAGATGGATATTGACCCATAGCAACTGAAGCGGAATAATCCAAAAGATCTTTTTACTTTTTGGATGTTGGTCTAAATCAATTAATAAGTATAAAAAAATTGAAATAAACAAATAACTAAACATTTCGGGGCGGGCTGCACTCCTACCCAGCAAAAAGATTATTGTTGGAATAGAACAAAAAGCTACGACCCAAAAACTAGCCTTGCGTGTTGCTGTGTAAAACAAAAGGGAGAAAATAATTAAATATGTAACCACCTTAAATATTACAATCCCCTTAAAACCTATCCCCAGAAACAGAAAATAAAAAATTACACCATAAAGCCAGTGATGGTTTGCGAATGGTTGGGCAGGTTCTGTAAACGAATAAACATTTTTAGTGATTACATCAAAGTTACCATGAACAATATCCTTTCCATTTTGAATTTGCCTAGGTAGATCTTCTGCCGAAGGTAAGGAAATTTTATAAAACAAAAAAGAGCTAAAAAAGCTAATTATAAGCAAAAAAACTAGGGCCTTGATTTTATTGTTTAGTACTACGTGAATCAAATTCTTCATATACCATTTTAGAAATTAAGCCTACAGTGGATGAAAGTTTTTCAAAGTTCAAACCTTGAGTCATAACACATAACAAGTAAGGATTGCCTGGATAATAGACAATTCCACAGTCGTGAAGCTGTTTGACCTTATCTCCGATGTCAGATCTTTCACCAAATTTATGTGCCAAACCTATGTCTTCTGGTAAACCCTGCTTTAAACCTTGGTTAAAATCTGTCTCCGACAAAACCTTTAATGCGTATTCGGAACTAACCTTATTATTTAAATAAGAAGAGTGGTATAGCTGAGAGAATATAGCTCCATAAGACTTAACATTAATTGTTTGGTCAAGATTGTCCTTTGGGTCAATAATACCAAGGTCAACATAGGTTTCTTTTAGAACATCATGGTCTGGGGCAAGATTTTTAAGATACTCACGCAACACATAATAAGATGTGTTATCAGAATATTTAATCATTAAATCGAGTAACTCTCTTATAGTGTAAGTACGATTGGGATCTGCGGAAATTTTTGGTGGAAAATATTGTTCAGAAGTAAGTTCAATTTCTTTAAAACCAACTTCTGTGTCCAGTAATTCTGGCTTATCTTCTGCCAAGTTTAAATAGGTAAGAAACAAAGGAAGCTTAAGCAAGCTCGCAGGGGAAAAACTTTTATATTCATCAATTCCAAATGTGGGACCATTATCCAAATCTCTAAAATAGACGGAAACATTGTCTATCTCTCCCTTGTCTACCTTATTTTGAATTACGCTAACTAATTTAGTTTTAAATTCAACATAATTTTTTTTGTCTACAGTAGGCGGATCACTACAAACCAAATCTTTGTTAATGTGGGTATATCGAGAAGTATCGCAGCCACTCAAAGATTGGGGTTGTTTGTAATTAACAAAAATAAGCCAAATTACAACAACTAGTAAAACCGTGCAAATTAGGATTGTTAAAATCTTGTACTTTTTTTGCATTAAACTGCCCTTAAACTACTTAATATTTCTAAATTATAACATAAAAGCCGCTCAATAAATGAGTGGCTTTTATGTAGCATTACCCACTGGAGGACCATCACTTGGACCAAATACTGGACCAATAAATGAGTCAGCTGGAGGATTATCCGCTGGAGGACTGTCTGCCGGAGGAGGATTATCCGCTGGAGGACTGTCTGCTGGAGGAGGAGTTTCTTCCGGAGGATTATCTGCCGGAGGAGGAGTTTCTGCCGGAGGGTTATCTGCCGGAGGATTATCTGCCGGAGGATTGTCTGCAGGAGGAGGAACAATTGTACTAAATGTTTTTGCTCCTTTTACAGCAAAGGCTGTCCAACTAAATTTAATATCTCGCGTCGCTGGTTTATTTAGCAGAATTCTAAAACCTCGCTCGCTCTTTCTAGTAACTAAGAATCTAAAATCATCCACAAATAATGATTCTTCACTGGCAGACTGTAGGGCTTGAATTTGTGCAACAATTTCTGGGTTTGTTTCTCCAATCAATCCAGGATCATCATCAACAGTAATAGTCGCATTAACAATTGGTTGTTCTAAGTATGGACTTTCGAAGGTGACATCAACAAACCTTTCACCTGCAGAGACTTGAGCAAAGCCAGCAGTATCTGTATTAAAGTATGGTCGTCCAATAAACTGAACATCACTGTTAAAGGTTATTAATGATCCCACAGATCCAACCCAATCAACCAACAAACCATTGGCTGCCGTCAGGCTTCCACTTACTGCCAAACTATTTGTAACAATTAAGTTGTTGAGGTCTATAGGTTCTGGATTTTCTAAAATATCCAGTCTTGCAGTTAAGTCTGTCAGAATTACATTCTGCGCAGACAAACTTTCCGTGTAACCCTGTGTTAATTCTTCTAAGCCAGTTATTGTGGCAATACTAATTGACCCTGCTGTAACTTCACCTGCAAAGAAAGCATTACCTAAAGCATCAAAACTAACTAAAGTTTGATCGCCTAATACCGTGCCCTCCCCATTTACCGGTGGATCAGCACTAGCTCGCCGCAAGACGAATTTACCATCTTCACCTATTTCGAAAGTTAAATCGTTACCTGAACTCGGAGAGATAGTATCTGCAAAAATAGAGTTGGCGGTTATCTTTGGAGTAATAATCTCAAACGCAGCAGCCAATCTATCTACTAACAGATCGGAGGTATTCAATGCCAAAGGATTTGAAGGATGATCGGGATCCTGCTGTTCTAAGGTAAACTTAGCCAATACTTGTTTGCCAAAATCTACTGGCAAACCAGAATCGACAGTTAATCCATCTATGGCCGCAAAATCTGCTAAACTCTCACCGTTATAATAACCAGTCTGAACATAGACGAGAACAATTCCTGTCGTCATCCCCCCTTCCCCTGTAAAGGTACCTAATGATCGGCCCACAATTGGGCCGGCTCGAGTAGCCTTCATTGCCATACCAGGAATATCCGATGAGGTTAAGTAATCACCTGGCTTAATATTCCCGTTTACATTCGAGACACGTACAGGAACACGCCCAGCCAAAGCTAGGTTAACCTGCTTTACACCTTCTGGGGCAACATCTCCACCCATAATCATATTTGGTTGAGTAGAAATTATACCTAAAGCATTTCTATCGTAAGCTTTTGTAGATTTTTTTACACCAGCCCGTAAAGTTGGATCTATAGAAACCACATCAGCAACATTTAGTTCTGGATCATTAGTAGAATATGTTTCGGCAAGGTCGGCTGCGCCTGCACCACGAATTGTCCAAACTTGAATTTGACCACGACCACCAGCACCACCATTACCACCATTACCAGCGTTAGCGCCACCGCCGCCGCCGCCACCGCCTCCACCTGGAGTACCACCATTACCACCTGCACCACCAGCTTGAGCACCAGTTCCGTTTCCGCCTCCGCCTCCACCTCCGCCAGAAGAACCAACGGTTTGGTTAGCAGCTGCGTTAGCTCCTGCGGTTCCTGCATTGTTAATAGCCCCAGCTGCTCCACCACCAGCACTGTTACCAACCTGTGCCACAGCAGAACCACCACCAGCACCACCAGCTTGGGCTACGTTGTTAATACCAGCGCCGCCTCCGCCGCCGCCTCCGCCTCCGCCACGCAAGCTAACACCACCAGCAAAACCAGCTACAGCACCGTTGTTGTTGGAACCACCTCCACCACCTCCACCATATGCAGAGAAACCACCGACACCGTTAGTACCACCTCCACCTCCACCAAAGTTGGAGAAACCACTCGCAGCAGCACCAGCATTTGGACCACCACCAACACCACCGGCTGTAGTACCAGCACTTCCTACGCTCGATGTTCCACCTCCACCTCCACCACCGGAGAATCCAACTAAACCTCTTCCAGGTGCACCACCGCCTCCGCCATATCCTGTAAGTAAAGATCCAAAGGTAACGTTTGCACCAGCTGCTCCAGTAGTACCATTACCAGTAGCTGTTGCACCATTACCACCTGCTGTGGCAGCTGGAACTGTGATGGTCACAGGAGAAGAAATTGCAGTAGCATCAAAAGTTCTGGTTGCCCAAGCACCACCACCGCCTCCGCCGCCTCCGACTTTAACTACACCACCAGCGTTACGTCCACCACCGCCACCACTACCGCCGCCGCCGATAACATCTACAATTACAACCCGAGCATCACTTGGCATGGTATAATTTCCGTTCGAAGTAAAGACTTCACTTTTTGCATCACCACAAGATGCAATGCTTAGAGTGCCGCTTCCATCAGACTTTATACATCCACTAGCATCAGCAGTTGGAAGTGTCCAAGTATAGTTCCCAGATGTAACCCCTGCTTGGATGCTTGCAGTATTACCATTGGTGCTATTCATGAAAGTTACTTTTCCAGTAGCAGAAGAACCTGTACCCAAAACAGCTAAACCAGAACCAACTTCGATACCAGTATCCCAACCCGTGCCAATTTTTAGCCCAGTGCTTGTTACAGAAGCTATGTCGGTTACATTTTCTACACTCAATCCATTTACTGTACAGCTAGAACCACCAGTACAGGCAGTGAGTGTTGGTGCGACAGATAATCCTTTAATGGTTTTTGTACCAGATGCACCAGTGGTAACGTTAACTGTTGGAGAAATTAATAATCCGTTAGTCGTAGAAGTTGCAGTTCCCTGGGTAGCATCTGTGAAGGTTATTTTTGCAAGACTACCGCTTTCTGTCGCATTTGCGTGGTTGTAAGTTGCACCATTAATATCAATATCACTACCAGTAGTCATGGCAGCGCCACCGACAATAGTTAAACCTGTTCCAGTAGTTAAACCTGTGCCAGAAATCTTTGCTACAGTACCAGCAGTTGTTGAGTTGGCTGTTACATTTAACAAACCACCAGAACCAGAATAATTCGCAGAAGCTAGAAGCTGAACAATACCATTAGTAACTGCTCCTGTAGTTGCTGATGTAACTTTGAAAACAGAACCTGAAGTTAAACCTGTTCCAGAAGAAGTAACAGTTAGAGCATCAGTTGTTGTGATTGCACCCCAATCCAAAGTTTGAACAGTTGTACCCATGTTCACAGCACCATTACCTGCGGCATCACCGATAGTATCCCAAGTTGTAGAACCACCCGCGCCACAACCTGCATCGGTTGTATTACACAAAATTTTTGTAGTGCCGTTTTCGTTAATCTTGTATTTATTTGCTGCAGTATCATACCAGATATCTCCAGCTGCAGCGCCAGATACACCAGACACAGCAGTATTGAAGAAGTCACCAGTGGCCAATCCTGTGCGACCAGATGATGAATCAATTGTTAAGGTACCACCAGAACTCATAGAGAAGTCAGCGTAATTTGCTGCGGAACCATTAGCATCGTTGTATGTTAAGCGAAGGTTTGCACCAGTTGATGAGTTAATTTCTAAAGCCTTGTCTGGGGCTGTTGTACCGACAGCGACTTTACCCCCGTCTTGAACTACCAAACCAGTTACACCTGCATTAGTACAATTCAAACAAACATTTAAGTAGTCCGTTGCCACATCATTCATATAGAAGTTGGCCCATCCTGATGAAACACCGGAGCTATCACGAAGGACCAAACCGTATTCGTCGTCTTCGCCTTTCAGATCAATGAATCCAGAAGTAGAAGAACCAGCAGTTGTGTCTATTACAATACGTCCACCAGATTGTACATAAATATCAGCAATTTCTGATGCTTCTGTTGCTCCGAGGATTCTCACTGAAGAAGTATTACTGTTTGAATCAACTGTTAGTTGAGCTGCTGGTGTTGCAGTTCCGATACCTACGTTTCCTCCAGTAAATATACCTGCGTAATTTGTTGTACCACCTGTGACTGCTGAATATATTCCATAATTTATATCTGCTGTGCCTGAGGCAGTAAAGTAACCTCCGTAATGAACAGTGGTTCCAGTAGTAGTTAAGTTACCTGATGCTTCACCGTATGCGCCATAAGAATTATAAGTCAGTGAGGCGTTCCCCGCAGAGCTTGTGGTGTTTTGGCCAAATAAAGAATATGAGTTAAAGGTTGTTGCCCCACCTACACTAGTAAGAGTTGGAGCCCCCGAAACTAAGGAATAATTGCCGTAAGCAGTAGCAGTTTTTGAATTAGCACCAGAAGCATCATTAACGATTGGGCTAAAGGTCAATGAAGAAGCATTCCCATATGCGTTTATTGAATGTGAGTTTGTTGCTGTTGTTCCCATGGTTATAGCACTTGCAATAACCGATTGATTATTTCCATACACATTAAACTGGCCAGGTGAGGCAGTCCCAGTAACGCTAATAGTAGGTGTAATAGAAGTATTGAGGTTATAAACAGTTCTCGCGCCGCTATTAATACTCCCTGGATTTACAGTATTTACTATATTCACTACCACAGAGTCTTCTGCCGCATCATCTGCCTGTGTAATATCAATAATTCTAGAGTGATCATTACCTGTTGTACCAGCAAGAGCAAAGAGATAATCAGAAACAGGAGCTTGCTGAGAACTGATTTGCCCCGTGCTGTTGATTTGGAAGAGGTCACCAGAACCAACAGTAAAGAGAGAGTTAGGAGATGCATCGCCAATCCCCACGTTACCACCGTTGTCTAAGACAAGTTGGTTGGTTGCTCCATCAATATTAATTAATAAGTCACCATTAGAATCTACTTGGAAGTCACTGTAAACAGTTCCATCGGTCTGAGTAAGGCGAAGTTGAGGAGCAGCAGATGCTAGGATATCTAACTTGCGGTCTGGTCCTGTTGTACCAATACCTACATTTGTGAAAGGTGTTAAGATAATATTTCCACTACCGGAGTTTGTAAGGGTTAAGTCGGCACTTGTAGCTGTAATAGTTAACCCAGCTGTAGCTGTAAGTGCTGTACCCAGACCAGTGATGTTATTACTGTTCATAGCAAGAGCTAAGTTAGAGAAGTTGTATTCATCTGTCCCAGCAATTTGTAGGTTTAGAGTCTTACTAGAAATAGTGTTGATATTTAAGTCACCAGTATTGTCTCGGAAGATAGAGTTAACTGTTCCTGCTGGAGCAGAAGCATCATCAGATGTGAAAGTTAAAGAATCATTTGTTGTATCATCAACTTCACCGGAGAACCCGCCGCCGCCACAACCAGTACAGGTTCCAGTTACAGTTAGATTCCCATCGAAGAAACCATTGCCATCTACTTCTAACGCACCCGTCACAAGTAAATCGTCGGCAGCGCCAACATCACCACCATGAGTTGTTGCAGCAGAACCAAATCGAGAATAAGCAGCTGCAGTAGTTCCACCGACTTGTAAAACACTATCAAATCGTACTGTACCGGCATCTACCCACAAAGCATATGGATTAGTTATGGTAGAGTTGGATCCTGAAGGAGCAGCATCAATGTAAACAGTAGCGGCATTTGTGAAAGTTTCTGTTCCACCGCCTGCCACACCACTTAAGGTTGGAGCTATAAATTGATTTTGCCTTTGATTGGTTCTGGTTGTGCCATCTTGAAGTTGAATAGTTTGCGCAGCAGAAAGGAATTGTACTGTTTCTGTACTAGTACCAGAAAGATCATCTGGAGCATCTAACTCCAATAAAGCTGTTGGGGCTGTTTCGCCAATACCCACATTTGCACCAGTAAATATAGCGGCATAATTTGCGGTCGCTTCCAAGGCAGGGACGTTTACATACAAACCATAGTTAACATCCGCAGTACCACCCACAGTAAAATAACCACCGTAATGTGCTGTTGTGCCAGTAGTTGTTAGGTTGCCTGCAGCTGTACCATAAACACCGTAATTATTATAAGTTAAATCGGCATGACCACCAGAAGCCCCATAATTTTGAGCATTAACGCCATAAGTATTAACTTGAGCACCTGCTCCGATATCTGTAACACTAACTGTACCGGCTATATTTGCTGCTAATCCTGATGCAGAAACAGAAATTGCATTCCCTATTGAACTTACAGTGTCATTAATCGTAGGACTGACTGTCACTGTAGAATTATAACCGTTAGCGACTATACCATTCCCACCAACGAAAACAGTATTGGCAGCACCAATAGTCATTGAACTAAGATCAATTGTTTGATTACTACCATAGGTTGTTAAACCTGCTGTAGATACCCCGGAAGAAGTAGTGATGGTACCACTAGGGGTTATAGAGCTATCAATATTGTTAATCAAGGCCACAGTATTTGAGTAGCTACTCGGACTAGCAGTATTAACGATGTTTATAACATTACTATTTTCAGCTGAGTTATTAGCTTGCGTAATATCGATAACTCTGGAGTAATCATTGCTTGTTGAGCCAGCTAAGGCGAATAAGTAATCTGAAACTGGGGCTTGTTGCGAACCGATTTGACCAGTAGAGTTAATTTGGAATAAATCACCAGAGCCAACTGTGAAGAGTGAATTTGGAGAGGTATCACCAATACCAACATTGCCTCCATTTGTTATGAGAGCGTAGTTTGCAGTAGTTCCATTTGTAGCAGATAGTTGCAATGCGACATTTGTAGAAGTAGAACCTGCGTGAGCATTTGATATTTGTGCTCCATATGAGGTGACACCACCGGTTCCATTTGTACCTTGAAGAGAAATATTTAACCCTGTCTGAGATGCACCTGCTGCTGTTCCGTTAGATTGTAGATCTAAGAGCTTTCCAGTTGAAAGCCCATTACCAGTAATGCTAGCAAGTGTTCCAGTAGTAGCAGAGTTAGCGGTTAAGTTGAATATTCCTGTTCCTGTGTAGACACCAGTATTAGTAATAGCAAGATCAGCTCCAGTAGTAGTAGTGTTAGCAATGGAGATAGTATCATTAGCAGTAGTTTGAGATAGTACTGTACCTGTTCTAGACCAGTATCCAATAGCACCACTGGTTGGAGCAGTAGTTGTTAGAGTTCCATTCCCTGCTGATGTGTATAGTGGGCCGTTGGAAGTTAGAGATGAGAATTGGATAGTGCCAGAAGAGACAATACCAGTTGCAGCTGCAATTGCACCAGAAGAGTTTACTTGGAAAAGATCTCCGTTACCTA
>CAZRKK010000011.1:0-15327 GCA_964600695.1 uncultured Candidatus Saccharibacteria bacterium | reverse complement strand
TAACTCCTTGTTTTACAGGTGCGACTATCTTTTTACTCAGTGCAATTATTAGTGGAATAATTTATTCTCGCGCTACAAAAACTAAAGTTTCTGAAACTTCAGACTCATCAATTGACTAAACTAAAGATTCATTTGATTATTTAATCTCGTAGACATCACTTCGCTGATCTCTGCTGCGCGATCATAACTGTTGGCAGTCACTGCATCACTTGCCCAATATCCCCACGAATCCAATACTGCCATACTTGGGATACCAACTCGGTAGCCGTTTTTCATAACGTACAAAGTGCCATTATCGTTTATCAAAGTTCCGTTCATGTGCTTTTGAGCAGCGGAACTAATTGGGCTCATAGTAACCATGAACGAAGTGTCGCCAGGGTAAACATTGCTAAAACTGTAACCTAAATCCTTAAAGATTTTTTCACTCGCAAAGCCTGCTCGTAACCCACTCGTAATAATATATACGGTTCCTTTGTCATTTATTAGAGCGCCGTTACGTGGTGGAATATAATAAGGCACAGCAGTGTTAGACCCTGAAGGTGTATATGTGCCGACAGGCAAAGCTAGGTCGAAAGAATTAGCAGGTACAACAGTGGCGAATCGATTGAACTTGTATGACGTGAATGCTCCAGCTGATGTATATGGATTGCGACCATTCCCCATGATTCTATATACGACTCCATTTGGTGCTAAAACATTAGTTCCCTCGGAATGTTGTTGACCTGTGGAAGTCACATCAAAAGTTTTATAACTACTATATCCGTTCAGAGTTCCTACAGCAATATTATGAATACCAGGTTGCCAACTCACAGGGGTGATAAATTGGATGGTAGTACCCCCATTGCCACTTGGTAAATAATTTTCTGAACCTGATGCATCATAGGGAGAGTTATACGAAACACTATTTGAGCCAGAGAAATTTCCACCGGTTATAGTAACGATCGAACCAGCAGGTCCGGAGGCAGGGGTGATGCTTGTAATGAAAGGTGCAGTAGTGGTAACTGTAAGATATTGTGTTGTGCTTTGTCCGGAAGGTTGGCCAAGTATAAAGGAATAGGCTCCGTCGTATAACCAATCTGGAATAGTAAACACAACCCTTGTTCCATTATTAGTTGATGTAGCGGTTAGGTTTTGAGTAATCGTGCGTGTAGCGCTATAAAAGTATAAGCCAACTTGGCTACTAAACCCTGTTCCAGTTATGGTGATATTTGAACCAATTGTCCCAGAGGTAGGAGAAACACTAGTAACAACTGGAGGTGCAGAGTTTGAGCCTAAGCCAATTACAAAATGATAATCTTGGTTATTAAATTGAAAAGTTCTGCCCCAGTTATCATCAGTATTTAATTGCAAAGTGAAAGTACCAGGTGTGACGTTAGAAGGAATTGTGAATGCATACAAGGTTTGAGACTTGGTTGTTGGTGTAATGGCGTAGCTTCCCCCGCTTGTGCCATTCATTGGATTCAAAAAAGCACTTAGGATAGATGTCATGCCTGTACCGACGATGTTAACAGATGTACCGGCCACAAGCGGTGTGGCGCTAAATGTTAGATCGGTAACCGTGACAGGACCAATTACAGTTGAGCCAGCTTGCGCAAAGTTAAGAGGCACAAGCATGACCGCCAACACAAGAAGATACTTTAAGATTTTCATTTGTTTCTTTTAATTTGAAAGGCTTTATATACTTAAATGGTATCAATTTATTGCTGTAATATCAATTAAGGAGTGGGGGGTTAAGTTTTAAAACCAATTTTAGGTTTTGGTTGTTCTGGTGGTTCTAGCAATAAATTTATAGCAGTAAATACTTCTGCAAACTGCTGATCGTATTTTTCCTCTAGCTCTTTGATTTTTTCTCGCAATTCTTTACTACTCACTAACATCTCGCGAATTTTTGTAAAAGTTCTCATGATTTGAATATTTACTTGAATCGCTCGCTCGCTTTTTAACACTGAGGAAAGCATGGCGACGCCTTGTTCTGTGAAGGCGTAAGGTAAATATTTCATATGCTTACCTCGTTTCGATCCGGTCACAAATTGTGACCGGATACCCACCTCCTGTTTTGAAGTCACAAATTGTGACTTCAAGTTTCCCTTATCTAAGCCATTTTGGTCGTTTAAGGTCACAAATTGTGACCTTAAAGAAGCATATTGGGTGTCCAAGGTTCCAAATTGGAACCTTAAAGATTCTTCTTCTGCTGCGGTTAGTTGGAACATAAAATCATCAGGGAAACGAGATATATTACGTTTTACGGATTGATTTAATACTTTCGTAGAGACCCCATAAAGCAAAGCTAAATCTCGATCGAGCATAACTCGACGGCCACGTAGAAAATATATTTTGTAGTCCAGCTCTTCTATGTTATCTATAGGGGTAAAATTCTTTGTCATAAAATTACGATAACACACCCCTATTCAAGAACAGGTAAAGATTTCCCAAGTTTTTTATAAAGAAAAACTGAATTATTTATAAACTTCGTGACCACCTACCGTATGAAACCAAATATTATCCTTATCAATAAATTCAAAAATTACTCTATATCTATGATTTATTGAAAAAGCCCAAAGACCCTCAAGTTCTCCAGTGAGCTTATGAGTGTTTAGGCTAGAATGAAAAAGGTTCGACAAAAAAAGCTCTTCCTTTTTGATAGTTAAGAGTTGAATTTCTTTTGGTAATTTTTTAAATCTTTTCTTAAATCGAGGTGAATAACTAATCTGCATGCGGAATTACCGCAAGTCTTTGAGAGATTTTAATACTTTACTTTTACCTTGGGCAAATTCCTTTCGACTTTGCTTAACGTCTTTTAGAATTTGCTGTTCATCCCAATATCTTAAAACGGCTCTTAAAAACTCACTTTTTGTGGCGTATCCACCTTGCTTAGTAGCAATTTCAATTTGTTTTTTTAATTTCTCTGGTACAGAAATACTTAAAATTGATCTCATATATTGATAGTTAATATAATTCTACTGTAACACATTGTAATACAAAGTCAAGATGGATTTATTTAATAAATGTCGACCACTTTTACCATAACAGATTGGGGTTCAAGAACAGATAAAGATTATATGACTGATGTGGATAAATTAATTTGAAGCTAAAAAGGTTTGTCCCAAATATTTTCTCGGCCGAAATGGCCCCATTGGCTAAGTTGGGCGAATTGAGGTTTATTGAGCTCAAGAAGTTTGCAAATTGCTTGAGGAGAAAAGTCGTATTGAGCGGAGATATCATGTTGGATGCCGTCTATAAATGCGACAGCCATCACAGGCTCGGCAACACCAATGGCGTAGGCGATTTTGACCAGCACCTCGCGTGCGGGTTGTGTGCGCGTTTGTTGGGTTTGCGCGGGTTGAGTTCGCAAGGATTTAGCCAGCAAATCCACCGCCACTTTGCGGGCATAATAGGCGCCGGAGCGATCTACTTTTGTGGCGTCTTTTCCACTAAAGGAGCCTCCTCCAATAGCCACGTGAGGCCCATAGGCGTCTACCACAAGCTTTCTGCCAGATAACCCAGAGTCGGCATCAAACCCGCCTTGTTGCCATTCTCCAGCTGGGTTTATAAGATACTTGTCAGCGGTAATAAGGCTGAGGACAAGGGCTTCTAGGTCGCTGGATTTTGAATTTTGAAAGCTAGCGACAACGCATTTAACTTGGGGTGTGCCAGCACCAACATCCACCGTCACTTGAACTTTGCCATCGTATGGATAAACTTTATAAATCTGCTGGCATAAACTTCGTGCCAGTTCATATTCAAGAGGAACAAGATTGGGAGTGCTACTGGTTGCATAGCCAACCATAATGCCTTGATCCCCTGCGCCGCCAAGATCAACACCGCGAGCGATCTCTGGGCTTTGCTTGGCGATGTTGGTTATCACTTTATAATCTGGACCGACGATGCTTTGCACTATTTGAGTGCAATCTATATTGGCAGAGCTGGTGACTTCACCGTTAAGAGTAATGAGGCCGTGACCACCCATCACTTCTACGGCCACTCGAGCGTAAGGGTCTTGGGCAAGATAGTTATCGAGAATAGTGTCTGCGATGAGGTCGCAGATTTTATCTGGATGCTTAGGAGAAACAAATTCGGCAGTGCGTAACTGGGTCATAAAAAATATCCTTTCTTGCTATAAGAGAAGGATATTTTAAATTGATATCTTTCCCTGATAGCAGGGCCAGACTTAGCACCTTGGTCTAATATATATTAGACTAGGTTGCTGGCGGATCGATGGGCTGGTTCCCTATCCGCACTCTTGATATTTGTTAGTTGTTGATGGGGGTATTATAGCAGATCATGTTGAATAAGGTGATCCGTAGTACATGATATTAGCACTTCTGTGTCTAAACGATGTAATGATATCATATTAATCTATATGTAATTATGATTAAGAAAATTGATAGAAATAGAAAACCAGTAATAACCCCAACATAGTTAGCTGCTTGTGCTAAATTAGATGCTTTAATCCAAATTTTTTTTCTACGTTCAAAAGCCGATTCTAAATCTTTTAAATTATCTTTGCTACTTTCAATATTTCTTACCCCTTCTTCTCTACTATTTGCGTCGCTAAAAATAATTTCAACTCCAGCTTCAATGGCTTCGAGCATTTTTTCCTTTAATTCGCGGTTTTTTAACGACCAATTAGACGCTTGGTTGTAGTTTAAATATGTGGCATTCAAAATTCTAGTTAGCAAACTTGCTATGATAGAGATTATTAGACATACCCAACCCATTATTAGAACAGAGATTAAAGGAATGTTATTTGTAATGGAACCTGAAAGTACAAATTTAGCATCAGTATTATTAAATAAGTAGCCAATCAAAGTGAAACTTAAGGATATTGAGCCAGCAGAGAACCAACCTACTCTCTCGCTTGCAGTAATCCTCTCTTTGTTTACTTCAACCTGCGTTGAATGTAGTTGCTTGTCTGCATTCTCTGCAATTGTTTTTGCTGTTTCGTACTCAGCCCTTTTAATTAAAGAGTTTTCCATATGTTATTTAATATTCTCCCAGGTTTAATTACATCCATACAATTATTACTTGGTTTATCCACCAATGTAGAAATTGGATAATACACCATTTCTTTAGCTGGGTATGGTTTTAATAATTCAATTACGTCATGAGACTTTATATCAGTTCTTAACCAATCTTTCTCGCTAGTCAGAGTAAGAATAACTGGCATACGATCGTGTAGTCCCCAACCACAATATTTAAAGTAGTAGTAATAATTACACCATGAGGAACCTTATGACTCTGCTTCACATCATATTTCAGCAGACCTGCAAAAGCAAATGATTCTTTGTTTTTTAGCTCAAATCTATATGGTACTTTTAACTTAGGGTTTGGTTGTTCTTAGATAAGCTTTTTGCAAGTTGGTTTGATCATAACCTCATTTATCTTATAATAAAATGGCGTATTATAACAGATTTATCAGATCAATCTTCCGAAGGTGCAGATTCAGGTGGAAGTAGTGCATCATCGACACAATCAATCATGGTAGGCTTATCATAATAATTATTATCAAACACTCTCTCACGCCATTTTCAATAAAGGCTTAACGTCTGGATACACTTATCATACTACCGATGATGTATCCTATAAGTACACCTTATACAATCATGGCTCTGCACGATGTAAGTGCTCTATAGATTCCCAATTTATTCTATCAACTAAGAGTGATGGTCTGACCATTGTCTTTGAGCAATAAATACACTTGGAATTTTGTGCGAGCCTTCTTTCCTCAAGTTTTACAGGGTCTAAGCCATATTTATTTTTCTTCATTTTAGTGTGTAATCGGACTAATAAGGTTCACAGGAGTAATTTCTCATTATCAATAAGTTGCGACAGTTCTCTAAAGAAATTTGTAGTCGTGCCTATTTTCTATATCAACCAAACATATTTTACATCTTTAGCTAATCATAAAATAGCGATAAATGATTACTTGGACATAATAGCTTCCAATACTTCTTCAGGACTAGCAGTAAAATCAGTATGATTACTTTGCATATAATCTGCAAGGTTGTTTCTATTTGCACCTGTTTGACCTAAACCAAAAACTAAACTAAAACCTATTCCTATTAAATAAGCAACGAATTGGTTTGGGAAAAATGTATAAGCACAAAAAGAAACTACAAGGAAAATCACAAGTAATAATATTACAGATATTGCATATCTTTGTACTATCTTATTATCAGCTTTTATGAACCCTAGACGCACCAATCTTTTAGTGGTTGGTATACCAAATCTAAATATCGTAAAAATGATTATTATAGTAAAACTAAAGACAAAAAGCCCTATAAGATAAAAAACAAATGAATATAGAATCCACATAATATTGTTTAATTAAAGGTAGAAATATTATACTCCTTATATACTCCACCCCGCAACTCACTATAATATTAAAATCTAGTTCTGGCTACACAATACAACATTCAAAAATAACAATTGTCTGATTTTTTCTATCATAATTAAATTTGTATATAAGTTTAAATTTAGAGGACTCGCACGATTCTCCCAGCAACTTTTCTACCTCGGAAAAAATAAAGACCAAATTCAGTTACTAGTGGAAAGTTCATGAAAACCATAACCTTTAACCTCTGCGTGACTAAGAGTATAGAAATTTAAATGGTAAAGAGCAGATAAATTGACAGTAAAAGCAAGGATAATAAGATACCACAGATAATTACTATAATTAACTTTTCAAACCAAGTTCTCGGCCTCTTCATTTCTTTCTTAAGTTCTTCTTGGTTTGTTTTATTGTAATCAATTTTTTCTTGCTCACCCATACTATCCAACTTTTTAGCAATTTTCTTTTCTTGTAAATCTTCGCTAAGTTGACTTAGGAACCTGTAACCAATCCATGCTACTACTAATAGCGGTACGCTATATCCTAAAATTTCAATGTTCATATACTATGAATCTAACGTTTAATAATATTACTTGGGGTTAATTCGGGCTATGGGATTTCATCCAGAAATTTATTAATTACTTCTTGAGAAATAATCACACCAAAATTTTGATAATTTCCTTGTACAACGGCAGAGGGTATCCCAATATAACAACCTTCGGCATCAACTGCTAAACCACCAGAATTACCATTGTCGATTTTAGCTGAAGTTAGTATATGCCCATCATCAGAGAAACTACTCAAAATACCATCAGTTACAGTTAAGTTCAACCCTCCGCTTGTGACTGGGTAACCGTAAATCTTTATTATGTCCCCTAGTTTTAGCTTACGATCTTTACAGACCGAAGGTGTAGTGTATTCTGGGAACGTAGAAGGATATTCACCCCATGTCACACCATCCTCATCAGTAAAGGAAGCTGTAATTTGCAACCCCCCTATATCGTACTCTTCACTGGGTGAAGGTAATGCTACTGGTTTTGATTCATATATCAGAACAGGACTTCCAGTTATTCTATCAGGTAAGGTTACAAAACAAGTCTCTGAATTTTCTATAACATGATTATTCGTTAATATCAGACCATCTGTTGAAAGAATTGTTCCTGAGCCACCTGCTCCACTTTCACATAAGATATTTACTACAGCCTTTAAATTGTCCATGCTTAAACTTTCTAGCTTCCCTTTTTCTATTTCTGCCAATTTCTGCTCAGTAAGCGTTTTTGCTTTAAGCTTTTTTTCTTCTTCGTTATGATAATACAAGTACACAGCAGTTGAAAACATGATTAACAATGCTAGGAGTATTAGGATTGTATTACGTTTTGGTAAGACTTTTTTTAATGAAAAAAATAGATTTCTTAAGAGAGTTAAAATAATACTGGGATTTTCCCTTTTCTCATTTCCAGATGTATAGAGATTTAATATATTGCGATTAGAATTCCCACAGCTTTCGCAAAAGTTATCTGATTCTTTTAATTTATATCCACAATTTTCACAAAACATAAGTATTTCAAATATTTTTATAGAGACACGTTAATTACTCAGTCCTCATATATTCAATTATATCAGGTGGGGTTTCAGCACCAGAATCAATATATTTTTGAAAATATTTCTTTGCATTTATAGTGTTGTCTTGAGCTGCATAATTTAATCCTATCCATAGATTAATGGCTGGAAATTGAGCTGAATCCATGGGTAGAAATAACTCCAGAGATTTAGCGTAATTTTCATTTAATAAATAGGCGACTGCTAAATTCTGGATTGTCAAATTTGAAGAATCTAGAGTTCGTGCTTTTAAGGCAAAATCTAGACCCTTTGGGTAGTCTGCGTATTGTGGAAACCAATCTTCTACGTCTAAATAAAACACCGCCAAGGCATTATTAATTTGAAAATCATTTGGTCTAATTCCATAAGCCTTATAGTAATTTTCCTGAGCCGTCTTAGGGCTATGTTCTAGATTAGCAATTTCGCCTAAAATTAAATAATAATCAAAAGAGTCAACGGTAGTCAGTGGTAAAGCTTTCTTAAAAGTTTCTAAGGCCTCGTTATTTTGACCTTCAGTGGAATATGAATACGCAAGATTTTTTAGTGTTGTGATTTTATTTTCAGCTGTAGTTGCGCCTTCAGCTGCAGATTGAAATTGAGAGATAGCGTCATTACCCTTACCAGTATTCATAGAAGAAATGGCATCATTATTGGACTGGATTACTTCATCATCCATGCTAGAGTAAACTCCAAAAGCCACAAAACCTAATATTAACAATACTTTAATCAGCGCACTAGTGTTAATTTTTTTCCACCAACTTGAAGAGGGCACTGATTGAAAACTTTGATGATTGTTAATAGAAGTATCATTACCTATATCCCCCACCAAATTCCCACAGCTCTTACAATAATTAGTAGAATTGGAATTTTGAATTCCGCAATATTTACAAAACATATTAATAGTTTAATTTATGAAAAAAGATTTGAAACTAAATAACGCACAATTATAAAAGCAATAATAAATGTGACTAAACTCACCACTGTGGTTAAAATTTGCTTGCCTATCATATAATTTATATTATAAATTAAAAATCTCTAAGCCACTTTCCATCTTGGAAATACCAAGTTTCAAGGGAATCTTTAGTATGTTTGGTTTTGTCATCTAATTTCAACAAAACATCTGCTCTATTTTTTGAAGTATATATAATTTTATCTATTCCAACATTTTTCCAATCATTTTTTCTTGTCACCGCATATTTAGTAAAAGTTTCTAAGCTTGGTATTTCTATCTGTTTTTGTTTATGCTTTGGCTCGTCAAAAATACAATTCCATTTAATAAATGAGTTTTCTGAATTATCTTTGCAGTTTATCACTCTGATTCTTTCTGCCTTAGCTTCTTCCGGAGTAAATGGAATATCTTCATTTCTATATGTGACTTTTGCTTTAGCTTCTGGGGTTAAATATTCATTATATGCTTGTTCTGTAAGCCCAACCTCGATTAAATCGGAGTATTCTCGCACACTCTTCTTTAGAAGGTAACCTTTGTTCAAACCAATATTTACTTGAGTCCAAACAAAAAACGAAGCGCCAATCAGCAAAACTATAATAAGCGTCGCTGAACCAATATGAGTTATTGATTTTTTATTCATGAAACTTTTCACGTTAGACAGGTTGCTTGGAAACATCGAAATTAAATATATCAATCCCGTTAAAATGTTTAGAATATGCCAAGTGCTCTTCAGTAAATAAATGGGTACTATTGGGTTAAATAATATCCCAATAATCAAAAATACCCATAAAGCTTTTTGTTTCTTACCTGTATAGTTCACATAACAAATATAAGCAGAGGACGAGAAAATAAACCATCTCAAGATTTGAAAGTAACCAATAGGTAAATCATTCAAAGCATAGAATGATAAGATGACAGCAATTATTTTAAACCAATTATCTTTTAACCAATTCATTATTTAGTCTTTAAATATTCATTTCACCAAAAATTAACTGAGATAAGAAATATGATTGCGATTATTGAAAGTATTACGCCTGGGATAATGCTTTGGCTTTTATTCCTTACAACAAAGGTTTTAGCTATTTCTTCGTGCCAACCCTGCTTTTTAGGATTATTTATTATCCGAAAAAACCCTATGCCAAATAGTATAGAAGACAGAATATAACTTAAACTTCTTTTAATCGCCTGGGGGATAGAGATTTTGTCTTTTGTTATCTCGTCAACAACCCTCAACCCATATATTTTCTTCCCCAGTGTGGTGGAAAAAAATGAGAGACATAAAATATGATAAATTATCACGCAAGAAAAAGTTAAGTATCGGTCAGCTGTCGGTGAAAGTGTTTCAAAAAAAGTAGAGTCAGGATTTATAAAGCCCAGTATCAGACCTAACGCCAAGCCACCGCCTAAACCAGCTAAAGCATAGTCAAAAATATAAGCTCCGAACCGAGGCCAAAATTTTCCCAGTTCTTCATTTTCAGACAACCAATTCAAATCAGGACCATTGATAATTGGTCTGATTTGATTATTGGGAATAGTATTTGGGATTTTTAAAGAGTCTGTTTTATTCCCACAAGAAAAACAAAATTTACTTTCAGGATTTATTTTTTTACCACAGTTAGAACAAAACATAGATTAGTTATTACTTTTTTGAATTTGGTTTGAAAACTCTTTTAATTGTTTACCTTTGATTTTAATCGAAACTTGCCCTCCTTCAACATTATGAAGAATAATTTTATCAGTAAATAAACCCTTTTGAATTTCAATATTGGGAATAGAATGCTTATCTATTCTGTAATACTTTTTGCTTTTATCTAATACATCCCTGATATTTGCATTATTTTTGTTGAGTTTCCGTCCCAATCGCAAATCTTCAATTGCTCCCAGTCCTAGGGGTAAATAATTGTTCCCCATATCACAAAAATAAACTGCTTTATCAGTAAAAGCTATACTCCAATACTTAATTGAAGCTACCCCAGAATTCAGAATCTTCGTTATTAAATAATTTAGAGATTCATCACTCGCATCAAATCCATCCTGATTGGATTTAGAAGTATTTTCTGCGGAGCTAACTTCAGAGTTGAGGGCAACACCGCAATTCGCACAAAACTCTGCGTTATCTGGCAAACTTTTGCCACAATTTGAACAGAACATATATTAATATTTAATTATCTGCAAGCTGAACCGTGACAGCTTCTTACATGACCACCTACATAATGACCACCTTTTCCGTGACTATTTGTCCAACCTCCTCTATGACTACCATATCTACCCCGTGCTTCAGCAGTGTGTGCGAAACCTATACCTGTAAACACCAGTTAAGCCAAAAACACTGAAATTACTGACATATTCATATATATTTTCATTTAATGATTTCACTTTAAGAATACGCTTATTTAAGGGAAAAGTAAATATATTTCCCCTATACCCCACCCCGCAACTCACTATATTTTTATAGTTAAAAAGAGTAGAATCTAACTAAGTTACTATGACAATTACAATGAATAATAAAGAATTGGGAAATAAGTACCTAAGTTTTGTTGCTGAATATGAGATAGAACTTAAAACAAAGTTCGAATCTATCATGGCTATTGATGAAGGTAACTTAGAAATTGCAGACCATAATGGTGAATTAGAAAATATTGCAAGACAAATACGTACTAAATTTAATATACCTGAATAAAAAAAGAGAATCTGATTTTTCTTGGTGTTTTTTTCTATTTAGACTCACTAGGCTAAGTTAGAGATTTAATATACTCTCTTAACCCAGGATCAACTATATAAACGTAAGTTCCCTCAATACCACGGGTCAGTAAAGTTTTATAAATGTTGATGATATATCTTTTTAATTCTTCTGGATCATCAACACCCTTTCTTCCATTTATGTCCATATACTTTTCTGGGTGAATTACAAACTGTTTCTTATCTAAATCATAAGATAATTCTGGTCCAATTATCACGCCAGCATAATTTAAATCATACCCTTGAACGGTGTGTATACAACCCACTTCATTGATTGCATTTTGTGAATACACCCAATTCTGAGTTACGCTATTCCATTTAAGCTTAACTTCACCAATTTCAATATCGTGCTTGTTAGGATCTTTTTTAGAAGCCCAATGCCAAGCGTACCCCGAGATAATTCTTGCCAATGAACTAGTACTGTCTTTATCTTTTATCAATTCAATCATCTTAGATAAATCATCAAAGACTCTAAAATCATAATTCTCAAAGCGCTTTTTTTCGGTCTTATATTGGTCAAATAAATTTTGAATGAACTCTAAATAATTTTCTCCATCTTTTCCAGCGCTAATACGCATTTGATTTGTTAGTGTGTAATTAATAGAGTTCAATGATTGAACTTGTTCGATTGTTACATCCGATGGACGCACATGTTGATTAATGTCGTAAAATAGAATTTGATGTTTTGATGATTGTAAAATCCAATCTAATTCTGTCGAGTCCTTACTTAATTGTAAGTGGGTGTTTACCTGGTCATGACTTCTATAATTAGTGATATTAACTCTTCTATGTAATCGGTGTGCTTCATCAACAATTAGAACATCATACTTTTTCTTAACGACTTCACTTGGACCAATAACCATAGAAGATTTTAAACCTTTGATATTTTTGAAAACTTTTTTTATAGTTCCCCGAAGAGAGGTCATTGGGACAACCAAACCCACTTCCATCTCTGGAAATTTATCTCGAAGTGCTTTAAATAAGTAAACTGCAACAATGGTCTTCCCTGTACCTGGGTCGCCATTAATCACCAAAGTTTTATCTGTATTCCTTTGAATTTCACCTATAATATCCTCGGCAATTAATAACTGTTCTTCTGTTAATGCCTTGTATGGGGAATATTTAAACAAGTCACTATTACGAATCTGAACTAAATCCTTTTTTGCTAAATTGATTTTCTGTAACTGTTTCCAAAGGCCTTCAAATTTTGCTTGATATCTAGGCTTGTCATAAAAGTTATGATTTAACAATCCCTTGTTAGCATTTTGGATAATATATCTTCCATCAGCCGTAATATACTGAATAAGAGAAGATTCAGTATCTAATGTAGCTGATACATTAAATTCATCATCGCTTATGATGTAAATATTTTTAAGTTTATTTCTTTCAGGAATTTTTAAATGTTGGTTTGCACGGCTGTAGACATTTGTAGATTCGCCGATATAAATCTCCTTGCCGTCCTCGATTATATATACTACTGGCCAGTTCTTCCCATGTTCAAGTTCACGAACATTAAGTAGGTCTTTTTTGGAATATGGAAATTTATCTATTTGGGCCATTGGTTAATCTTGCAATTTATTATATTTCAAATGATTACCCTTAGCTTTTTCGACCGGGTATTTTTCTTCATTCTTTTGCAGCTTCTTTTCCAATGCTTTTTTGATATCTATATCAAAGTCCTTACTCATCAGTAAAATCCAATACAATGTATCGGCAAGTTCATCAGCTACATCATCTTTATTTTCCCGTACATGCTTTTCCATCTCTTCTGGTGATTTCCATTGAAAATGCTCTAATACCTCTGCGGCTTCAAGCATAAGAGATACAGCTAAATCTTTAGGGTTGTGGAATTGCTTCCAATCTCTAGCATCTCTAAAACTCACAATTCTATCAGTTAGCTCATTTATATCTGACATATAATTTATCTTAAGAATTCTTCAATTAAAGTTTAACATTTCTTGATCAGTAGGTAAAACTCCTTTTAAATAAGCAAAAATCCTCTTTCGAGGATTCTTTTAATTATTTACTATTAAAACCTCACAAAAACTTTTTTGTTTTGGGCATCTATTCGTGCTTCCCCACCATAAGGCAAACAGATTTGTGGGTCGGTGTGACCAAAATCCATATTCATCACCATCGGCACATTTGGATTATACTGCCTCACCACTTTAGTAAACACTTCGCGTTGTTCAGCTCGATGCTGTTTTCTTTGTTCTGGAGTTCGTTCTTTTCCAAAGTGCCATCCTTTTGGTCGCCCTACTAATACACCACGCACACGCTCTAAAATCCCTCTTTCACCTAGCGCCCGCAACACGCGCGAGACATAACTGCTATCCGGCATTTCTTCGGAGGTTTCTAAAAACAAAATAATATTTTCAAAGTCTTCTAAACTTGGCAAGGCCACACCATGACGCATGATTTCGTCTATAGATTCTAAGCATCCACCCCAAGTGATTCCGCGCGCCTCTGTTGGCGCACCACTCTCTGCTACATCCCAATACCAACCATCATTGGGTTCGTATTCGCGTGCCATAGTCATAGTCTCGGGATCATTCCATTGCAACTCTACATCATTAAATACGGAGCTGGCGACTAGTTCTACCTCGGCAGATTCTTCGAATAACGCCTTCTTTAAATATTCCAAAGTAAACTCATCCATCTTGTTCTGCATGGCGAACTGAGTGAAAATTGAACCGCCATAGTAAGAAGGAATGCCGTTTAACCACAAGAAGTTCATAAAGTGAGTGTTGTCGCTATATCCAAAATATGGTTTAGGATTTTGAGTGAACGGTTCTGTGGGTAGGTTTTTAATATATGTAACTTGATCGTTGCCACCCAAAGAAGCAATTACTGCTTTAACATTAGGGTCGGTAAAAGCGGAAACGAGGTCAGCGGTGCGTTCTTCGGTGCTGGCACCAAGTTTAGCTGTAGCAGGATAATCGATTGGGTTTAAGCCAAAGACCTCACGCACACGCTTAAGCCCAAGTTCGTACATATGAGGCCATACTGCAGGCGCAGCAAAAGACGGCGACACGATTCCGACTGTGTCTCCGGGTTTTAATTTTGCTAGTTTGGCAAAGGTTTTCATAAGGTTATTTTAGCATTTATAAGGAAATATTTGCATATTCTAGCCACAAAAAATTCGTTGACAACAATAATATTTTTGCTTACAATTTAAACATATTCGGATTTCCCAAAGGGACATCCACCGATCCAAGGATTAATCTCCTTGGTGATAATATTATCTTAGGATTTCTCAAAAGGAACATCCAGCGATCCAAGGATTAATTTCCTTGGTGATTATTAAAGCTCGAGTAATTTCTCGAGTTTTTGTTTTATTTCAATATAATCACCTCTCTTTAAATGTGTAATTTGACGCTGTAATCGATTTACATCAAACATTCTAACTTGATGCAGGGATATATAATTAATAGTGTTATTTACCCTTACTGTGTAAAACCATGAGCCTTTATGTGGTTTTGTAGAGCATGGTAAACCGATAAAACTTTTTTGATTTAACTTTTTCAATATGATTACTGGTCGTTGGAAATCTTTCCCTTTTCCACAGGATTCATTTCCAACATTTATTCCCACCGAACACCACCAAATATCCCGTTCTCTAAAGATTATATGTGAGAAACGACCTTCTATTAGTTTCTTCTTCTCATTCCAGCTGTCAAAATCTTTGTGCATATTATAAGGCTAGCAA
>CAZRKK010000010.1:0-31114 GCA_964600695.1 uncultured Candidatus Saccharibacteria bacterium | reverse complement strand
TCTTAGGATCCTAATTAATAAAACATTATTTGGTAAAAGTATCAATATATGGTGCACCACATCGACCTATCGTGGAACCCCATTTATGACAGCATTCTCGATTTTTACAAGAATCTAGTCAAGATAGGCTTTGTTTATTATAACAATGAAGTGCAGATTGTCGAATCTGAAACAGAGGAGATAATCAGCCATGTTTAAGAAGCGAACTCTTTTTGACCAAGATACATTCTATGACCAGTTCACGAAAGATCTAAGACACGCAAGAAATGAAGTAATCATTGAAAGCCCATTTATTACCGAAAAGAGAATGCAATATTTGCTTCCCTTAATATCGAGGGTCAGGAAACGGGGTGTTAGGGTCATCATAAACACACGCAATCCAAAAGAGCATGACGGTGACTACCAGAGACAGGCTCAAATTGCTGTAGATAATCTGCAAGATATAGGTGTGACTGTACTTTATACCGCCGGGCATCATAGGAAGTTGGCGGTAGTAGATAGAAGTATCATTTACGAAGGGAGTCTAAATATCCTTTCATATAGTGATAGTTGTGAGATAATGAGGAAAATGGTCTCGAATGAATTAGCCACTGAATTGTGCGAGTTCATAAATATTGATAGATACATTTTGGAGAAGAAATGACAGACCACAAGCCATACGAGTTAAACGAAGCTGACATAAATAAAACTATAAACTATTTAAAATTAGTAGATCCTGAATATGCAACACCAGAGAATGCGATTGCATTCCTTGAGTACTATCAGTCTGTGTTCCATGAACTCGGCCATAAACTGACAGATGAAGAAATGCAAAAACTCTACGAAGAATTTGCGAACTCTCGAAAGTAATTACTTATCCGTTAACTGGTATTGGGAATGAGGTATCACGTTTTTGCAGTAGAACCATTTTTATGTTCTAAATTTTATTTAGACTTAATCAATTGATCTATATTTACCCTAATCGAAAATTGTTAATTTATGATGTTAAGCTATGGACAAAATAGATCAATAATGCTATAATATAGCAATGAATGCAGAGGTACTAAGTAACCTTCGCCATGCCGAAGATTTTCTTGATATGCCAATCATAGCCCCAGGTGTAGTGAATGATCCCGTTTTCGAATTTTCTACGAACGACTTTCGTCTTGGGGTTATTCGCCGCATAGGTGAGGTTTCTCTTATTGATGGTATTGATCCTGAAACTGGTATAAAAAAAGAAGATCGAAATCATCTTCATTTTCTTTACAATCTTGAAAGCTACCTGAATAGAATCACAGATGGAGAAACAGGTTCACATCTCAGAGAACATCAACACAATGTTTTTGAAGATATTTATGATTTCTTAGTCAATCCACCTACTTCTGAGTCAGGGATGGTGCAACGCAGGGGCTATGTTGAACTTCCAACAGGTAGTGGTAAAACAGCGATATTTAGTACTCTAGTCGATACTTTAAATCGACCACTTCCTGGGACAGATAACAAACCTAAAGCACTTGTTTTGGTGCCGAAACTGGACCTGGTAGCCCAGACAGTAGGAGCTGATGGAAAGCGTGGATTTGCCCAGTTCGCCCAAGATACTGAAGTAAGTGAGTATCATGGGAAGAAAAAAGACTTGTCTGGCGATGCAGTGGTCATGAGCTATCAATCCTTACTTGGAGCCGTAGATAGAGGCGACGTTACTTGTGAAGACTTTGATCTAATTATCTGCGATGAGGCACATCGAGCACTTGGAGAAAAAACTCGCGCAGCAATAGAACAAATTGCTGGAGGAAAGCTGATGCTCGGCTTAACCGCCTCCCCAGAGTTCAAGAATCGGCATGTGAAAGATCTATTTTCAGAGCAAATACACACTATGGATCTTCGAGAAGCGATAGAAATGAATCTACTAAGCCCTGTTCAATGTTTTGCTATTGCTTCGGATGCTGAAATCGAATCACTCAAATCAGGTGAATTCAGTGAAATAGAACTCGCACATCTTATAGAAAACGAATGGCGAAATAGAAAGGCTGTTGAGTTTGCGAAAGCATTTGTAGAGAATGGCAAGTCCGGCATAATTTCTTGTGTGCCCGGTGAAGATACCAAGCACGCAAGCGATATCGCTGAATCAATTTGCCATGAGTTCGTTGAAGATAAACTTACTGGAGAACTTAGACGTATACGTGCGGTAGCTGTTTCAGGAACAACTGAAGATCGTCAGGCAATTTATGATGCCTTCGAAAGGGGTGATATTGATGTGCTAACATATGTCGATGTGTTAACAGAAGGGTGGGACAGTACCCGAGCAAAATTTCTGATAAATCTCCGTCCTACTACCTCCCCTGTCAACGCAATTCAAAGGCTTGGTCGTGTTCTACGAAAATCAGAAGATGACGATGATACTGCTGTTGTTGTTGAGTTTATCGATAAAACCGACAAACAACTTTATACATTCTTCCATGTGCTAGGTGAAGAGACTATTGAACAAGGTAAAGTTATTGGTTCACGGAACGAAAAAAGCGATTTAACACCTGCTACAGAAAATGGAGAACGTAACAATACCGATCTTGAACTGCCCGAAGAATTATTAGAAAAATTAGCGTTAATTAACCATGTTACGGTTCGTGAGTTATTACTTCAAAGTAACTTCGTACCTAAAGCTGGCGAAGAGATTGTCAGCTTAAATGCTTTTGCAAGGTCGTTGGGTATTGGCTCAAGACTTCTTAAAAAAGTGCTTCAGCAAGCTGAAATCGACCCGCCAATCTATAAATTTGGTGCCAGAACTTCTCGAGGATTAAATCCTAATGATCAGATATTGGTTAGGGATTTGGTTTCCTCGCAATTTGAAACTTTAGATGATCATGTTATGAGTGTTAATGAGTTAGCAAAACAACTTAAAATTGGCCAAAAAACACTTAGGGGGATTGTCGCAGATTTAGGGCTTGAGCTGCAAACCTTCAAATTTGGAGCTCGACTAGCACCAGGCATTACGCCCGATCAGCAAGCAGCTATCAAAGATTATGCAACACCTAAAATTGGCCAAGCTACAGAAACCGCGATTAGTATTAATACTTTGATGGAAAATACTAGTGCCGCAAGACCGAAGTTATTAGAAATAATCGCAGATTTAGGGCTTGAGCTACAAACCTTCAAATTTGGAGCTCGACTAGCACCAGGCATTACGCCCGATCAGCAAGCAGCCATTATGGCTCATCCATACTTCTCAATAAAAAGAGCGCCTGATGAAGTGTTAAGCATAAAACAAACAGCATCGTATCTTGGAGTTGAACCTAAAACGATCCGTGCGATTGTTGACCAAATGGAAATCGAACTCGTTGAATATCGATTTGGTAATAATATAACACCTGGAATTGATGCTGCGACTCGGACATTCATAGAACAAGCGCTTCAAGCATCTAGGTAGTAAATTAATTTCAGCTAATTAGCAGATTAGTTACCAACTGGTATTGGGAATGAGGTAAGAAACTTCTTTAATTGATCTGGATCTTTTCTAAGATCAACTTCAATCCAGTTATCTAAAGTATTGTGTTTGATTAGGTCTTCTTTCTCTTCAAAGAACAGATCGTCATCAAACCACAAGAATGGTTCGTTGTAGTTTATGGCTCTGGTTTTAGCCAAGTCCCATGTTGTTGGCTTGATCTTACGCATTAGTTCAACTACATCAGGCTCAAAAAGATGTCCAACATGCTGAATCGGAGTGTTTGGATCTCCCTGACAATGTGTTGTTAACCAATATGTTGTATCGGGGTATTTATCTAGTACAAAGCGGAGGAACTCATTGGCGTGATTAGCGGCATTCCAATCGTTAGCAAGCAGTACTCCGTCGATATCTAAGTAGATATTCATTCTGGTGAATTAACGTACACTTTTCTCGCTGACGCTCCGTCTGCTGGGCTAATAATTTCATCTTCTTCAAGCTTCTCTATAATTCTCGCAGCTCTACCGTATCCGATTTGGAATTTCATCTGAAGCATAGCTGTACCAGCTTTTTGATGTTCTATAACGTAGGACTTTGCGTCTTCATATAGATCACCATCATCGACATCGGAGTATGATTTAACCTTTGCATCTACATCAATATATTTTACTGTGCTTTGTGATCTTAAAAAGTCTGTAACTGACGCTACATCGTCATCTGAGAGATATGGAGCTTGCAATCTTAGTAATGATGAAGACTCTGTCTCTCTGAGTAACATATCACCTTTACCATGTAGTTGTTCTGCACCAGACTGGCCAATTATTCTTTGTGAGTCAACTTCACTAGCAGCGGCAAATCCAATTCTATATTGAATACTCTGGATCATAGTGTCGGTAATAATGTCTCTGCTTGGACGTGAAGTAGAGATAATTAAGTGCATACCAACCGCGCGTCCTTTCTCGACTATCTTAAAGAAAGCATTATCATAGAATTCACCATCTACCATCATCAGATCAGCTATTTCGTCGCACAGTACAAGAATATTTGGGAGTACCTCTTCAGTGTTTTTCTCATTGAACGAATGTGCATTTCTGCATCCATGCATACTAAGGAAGTTGTAACGACGATCTATTTCGCTCGCCACCCACTCCATAGCACTCTTAGCGTGTTCTGGTGTATTAATAACGGGTGTAATCAAATGAGGTATGTCTTTATAGGGTTGAAACTGTACATACTTTGGATCAATGATTACTAGTCTGAGATCGTTCGGAGTATTTTTGAGCAACAAGTTGATTAGAATGTTGTCGAAGAAGAGGGATTTACCTGAACCCGTCTGCCCCGAGATTAATACATGATTGCTGTCATCCAAGTTACAGTTCTTGATCTTATCCGAATGACTTTTGCCTACGATAAAACTACTTTTTGACTCAGATTGACGGTTCTTAATAGAATTTAAAAAGTTAGCGAGGGAAAATAGCTTATTGTCATTTTCTGAAGATATATTTTCAAGCAAGTCTGCTGACGGTAATTCGAATTCATTACTTTTGTCCATGAGGAGTGGCTGGACTACAGAGTACTTGATGCTCGTATCTTTAATTGGATCCGAATAGAAATCATCCATGATCTTATTGATACGAGTAACGACATCACTAATTACAACTTGTGACATGACCATATAATCAATTGCACCAAGCTTTTTTGCTCGATCTTTATCTTCTTGTCGACTTAGTGCGCTCAGAACCACAATAGGAATATGCTTGGTTTCGTCTGTTTGCTTTAAAATATCGATTACATCGAACCCACTTACCTTTGGCATCAATATACCGGTTAAAACGAGATCGGGCTTGAAATCCAGGGCAGCCTTTAACCCATCTTCTCCGTTATCGCAGATATCAACAGAGTAGCCTTCTTCAGTAAATCTTTTCTTAAAGATATCGGCTATTGCTTTGTCGTCTTCAATGTAGAGTATTTTTTTCATAGTTTCCTTAAGCAATTATATATCTCAACCATAGCTAATGTATCTAGTTTGCAGTATTCGATGAGATCTTCTAGGATTTGGTCTTTTTGATCAGCACGTTTTTCATCTAAAATTGCTTCCATCCATAGTCGTTGTGCCGAGCCACCTTCTTGAATGCCGAGTTCTTTATAAGATAGATGAGGGCAAAGTACCGGTAGGACTTGCTTAATGCTGGCACTGCCATTAAACCGTTCATCTTGATACCATTTCAGCTTGAAAGGAGTCATAAGATCTACGACTCGATCATTTATGGCTTCCATTGCTTCTTTATGCTCTGGCAACATATCACCAAGTTCACTGTTGCGAGCTTTCTCAAAACCTTCAAACCATACAAGCACCGACCCCTTATCTCCGATATCTTCAATAAGTTGTTCTGTAAGCGGACGAGATGGATCGGAATTATCTCTGTGAAGGTATTCTTTTTGAGTAAGTTCAGCTTCTGGTGATTCGAGAACGTGCAATGAGTACTGGAATGGGATTTGTTGGTAAGGTCTATGGCCATCAAAGTATGGAATAAGCCCTGACATAGTCTCGTAATCTAGGAAGTAAAGTGGATACTCGAGTTCACCCAAGAATTGCTGTATAGCTTCATGGTCGATGACTGGCTTAATATCTGTTGACGGTTGAGGGTCTTGTCCGCCCGCGATGTTCTTATAGATAGCCATCCAGTCTTTCTTCGATCCTAGCTTTGCCAGTGCAGGATTTGGATCAGGCATAGTTGGGCTCTTTGTAACTTTGAGTGCTTGAGCCATATGCTCCTTTGAAACTTCGCCTTTTGCTCGAACCGCTTCTGTAATGTCAGTAAATGCAGTAATTTCATCTGCCTTGATCTCTCCATTGCGTACGTACTGATTATTTACGTGTATGACAGATATATTGCGTACTTTGAGCCCAGAACCCTCTAGAACGGCTGTCTGAAAGGCTAGATCATACTCATGCTCTGGCTTAGCCTTAGTACTGGCCTTAATTTCATAAAGATCAACCTCGTTTTCGCTAACAAAGCTCACGATGTCGCAAATACAGGTAAACTCGTTCCATTCAAAGCGAGGCTGAAACAATACTTGGTCACCACGTTTTATGGCATCTTGGGTACGTTGAGGTAACGAACGATACTCGTCATAGTCTGAAAAGCCCAATGATACGCCTTCAGGAAATAGCGATTCTGCATAAGGTTCAAACTGATGTCCAGAATCGAACATAGCTTGTGTATTCTCATCGACTGGTGGAATTTTCTTTGGATCGTTCTTTTTAATCCATAGCCAAGCTGGATGTTTGAGAAATAACATGTAGTCAGACTTAGAAAGCTGCATGTTCGTTGCTAATCCCGATCGCCACCTTTAGAAGGATCAAAGAACTTATTAATTACCTGATTGGTAAGGTTAAGGGCATACTCGATATCATCCAAACCATTAACGTCATAGTAAGATACATGCTTGTTATAATCTTCGAAGCTATTGGTTTTGTATTTAACTTTATTATCCGAGTCAATTAGATCAATAGGCTCTACTCTATAAAGATGTATTTTTATTTTCGATTGCAGTGTCGATACTGCAACTACAACCTTTGAGCCTATTTTGAAACCAATATACTTTTTCTTCGGGTCAGCTTGAATTCTGGAGTCTAATTCCAGTAGTCTAGCCTGAAATATTTCATAGAGAATTTTAGAATTTTCATAACCATCAGGGAAATGGTTTTGGATTGAATATTCCGTGTGTTTATTGACCATACTACTAGAGTAACATAAGACACTAAATATTTTTTATCCACAGGAACAGATAAGAAAATGTAAAATATTGCCCTTCAATTTGTTTCACTAAAGCTTTATACTGCTTATTGTATGAATAAGAAATTAGGGTATGTATCTCTGTTTAGTAGCGCTGGGGTGGGGTGTCATGGCTTCAACCTTGAGGGGTACGATTGTATAGTTACTTCCGAATTGATTCAGCGTAGGATTGATATCCAAAAATACAATAACGTGTGCTCTTTGGAGGATGGCTATATTGCTGGTGATATCACAGACCCTGTAGTGCATGACCAAATTTTCAACGCTATAAAAAACTGGCAGAAAACCTACAGTAACAATGAAGTTGATGTCATTTTAGCAACTCCACCTTGTCAAGGTATATCTGTCGCAAATCATAAAAAGAAAAACGAGATAACACGTAACTCTTTAGTGATTGAATCTTTGAAGATTATAGATGAAATATTGCCACGCTACTTTGTGATTGAGAATGTCAGAGGGTTCCTGGGTACGGTTTGTACAGATACGGATGGTGTTAATAAAAGCGTGCAAGAAGCAGTACATTCAAACTTGAATGGAAACTACAATATTGCTTCTAAAGTACTTAACTTCAAAGAGTATGGTAGCAATTCGAGTAGAACTCGAACGCTAATAATAGGGGTTAGGAAAGATATTGAAGAAGTTACGCCTTACGACCTTTTCCCTCAACCAAGAATTGCACCGACACTTAGAGAGCTCATCTCAGACCTCCCCAAACTAAATATCATGGGTGAGATATCTAAGGATGATATTTACCATGCATATCGATCGTTCAATGAAAGAATGCTGCCTTGGATTATAGATACTAAGCAAGGCCAATCTGCCTTTGATAATAAAGACGAGCATAAACGGCCACATACTATAGTTGATGGGGTGTTAGTGCCAAATCAGAATAAAAATGGCAACAAATACAGTCGTTGTTACTGGGATTCAATTGCACCGTGTGTTCACACTCGAAACGATATATTAGCTAGTCAAAGTACAATCCACCCAGACCAGCCAAGAGTTTTCAGTATTCGTGAGCTTATGCGATTTATGAGCATACCGGATGATTTTAAATGGAGCGATATTGCAATAGAAGAACTTAATTCTTTATCCGAAGATGATAAGCGTAAATTCCTAAAGAAAAACGAAGTAAATATTCGGCAGTGTTTGGGCGAGGGCGTACCTACCGCTGTTTTCAAGAGTATTGCTAGTAATATTCGTAAAGTTGAGACCAAAGAATCCCCCAGTCTTAACAAAATTAAACGGCTAATTGACAAGAATGAGTTACATAAAACAAATAAACTTTTAGAATACTTAGCAGCAAATAAAACAGATTTCATTACAGCAACAAAAGTAGCTGAATTAGCGAATGCCAAGAGACTTGATGATGCAGCTTATTACACAAGACAAGACTTGTGCTTCAACTTAACGTTTGATTTACCAGACTTCAAAAGCAGAAAGAGTATTAGGATACTTGAACCATCTGTTGGAGTCGGTAATTTTCTACCAACTATTTTCGAGAAGTACAAAGATAAGCAAAGAGTTCAGCTAGACTTGGTTGATATTAGTGCTGATTCTGTACAAATTTTAAAAAAAATTATAAAGCTGTTAAACGTTCCACCCAATTTTGATATTAGAATCATTAACGACGACTTTTTACTCCATGAATTCAGAAATAGGTACGATCTAGTAGTTGGTAATCCACCATTTGGAAAGGCGGAATCAAGTAAGTTCAAAGAGTACTCTACAGTCGGTACTGGTTCTAATATAAAATCTCGAAACCTATTTGCGCTGTTTTATGAGAAGTCATTAAAGATTGGCGATGTGGTTGCATTAATCAGTCCAAAAAGTTTATTGAATGCTCCAGAATTTAAGTCTCTCAGAGAGCTTCTAAAACAATATGCAATCATTAAGATAAATGATTACGGTGAGAAAGGTTTTAATGGAGTCAAAATTGAAACGATCAGTATGCAAGTTAGTAGTAAGGATACTAGTGGGATTTCGACTATTGAGTCGTACATTCTCAAGAGCTACAAACAGCACAAGCAAACGTATATAATTGATGATAAGTTTCCGTATTGGATAATCTACAGAGATGATTATTTTGATGAGATGGTAGATAAATTAGAGCTCAATATTTTTACCTCATACAGAGATAGAAGTTTAACGTCTAAAAATATGAAAAGCAAAGGTAAAATACGGGTGCTTAAATCACGTAACATTCTTAACGGTAAGATTGACTCACTACATGCAGATCAGTATGTCGATGATATTAACGAGTCACCGATTGCTGAAAAATTCTTTAATGCAGAAAATGTTGTTGTGGCTCCAAATCTATCGTATTACCCACGAGCAACATTCCTGCCGAAGAACACCATAGTTGATGGTTCGGCGGCTATACTTGTACCAAAGAATAACATAAAAATAACAAGTAAAGACTTAGAGTTCTTTTCATCTAGGGAGTATTTTTTGTTTTATAGAATCGCTAGAAATTATGCCACGAGGTCTTTAAATATAGATAGTAGCTCAGTATATTTTTGGGGAATTCCAAAAGACGAGATTCACCACCAAGTATTTGAAAATGAGAAAAGGTCTAGTTATCTTTTTATGACACCTGCTAACTACTTTGCAATTGCCGTCTAATCCTTTGATTTATATCGTCAAAGCTCATGTTTGCATTAACGTTGAAAGATAGACCTGTATTAAGCACGGTTACCAATCCCTCTTTCGAATAAAAACCATCGTCATTCATCACGGATTGTTTTATGCTATCTGATTTAGCGAGTAAGCATTCTAGTTGGTATGCTGGGTCTACGGTAGCTGTCTTATTACTTGGGTGCGCTTTAGAGTTATGTTGTGTAGCAGTTAATAGGATCAAGTTTTCAAGAGTGCTTCTTAATTCGATGTTGGTCGAACGTGGGAAGATATGATGAACCTGTGTAGCTTCGCCATTTGCGTACATGTCCCGTACTTCACTATTGGGAGAGTGTCTCTTCCTGACAGCCGCCATGGCTTTTGCTTCTTCGTACTTGTTATAGCTTTCTACCGTTTCTATCACTTTATCAGCCTCTTGTCGGCTAACATTTTTTAACTTACCTAAATCTCTAAAGTTGGTAGCGTTATACATTAAGTCTGAGTAGAGATACCTTCCCTCTGTTACCCGACCGCTTCTACTGCCAGCAGTTCCATCCGCAACTGCAAATATATTCAATATTTTTGGAAAGATACGTCTAATTTCAGTAACTTGATTAATGTTTGTATTCCCCAGCATAAAAGATTCGAATGATGATTTTAGATCAGTGAAATCAGCGGGACCAAATAAACCGCTTTTATATTTAGTAATGTAAGTTTCAAACTTGCCATAAAAGCCACTGTCTTTCATCACTTTTTCAAGATAAAGTCTTAGGAAATTGAATGCATTTCGATCACTTAGTGAGATATATTCTAATATTTCTCTGTCAACTACTGTGTAACGGTTTTCATTACCAACTTTTTCCTCTGCCAGTACTCCGGCATATGAAAGTGCCTTAAGTGGTTGAGCGCAGAACTTGTCATACTCAGATGACATTGTCTCATTATTAGCATCGGGTTTGTTATATATAAATACTACGTTCTTGGAGAAATATGACGAATGCCACACCGTATTTTTAGAAAAGTTCTCAGCTTCCGCAGAAGATAAGTTAAGCACACAGTCAGCAATGAAAGCCACTACATCTGGTGTGACTTTTTGATCCATGTATCTATACTTAGATGCTCGAACATCCAAACTTTTTGATTTTAGTAAATGCTTGATTTTCTCTTCAATTGGGCTCATATCTTGCTCGTTCTTGTTCTTTGTTTTGTGTTGTTCATAACTCTATACTATCTCTTTTCGCATTACTTCATCCATAGTTTTACCTTCTGAATTCTTCCAAGATATCCATGCGTTGACGTTTCTACCTGTTACGAAACCGCCGGCATGGTTTGGACTACGCATTGCTATATTGCTCGTGATCTCTACGCTATCACCGTGCTCTTCACCGTGACTTTTTAATAAATCTTCTCGTTCAATGAGAGACTTAGGGAATGCTTCGCCCCAACTTGGTGCAAATGACTTGTCTATTACTGAGCCGGCAAGAATTATGAACTTATCACCTCTGAACTGAGCTTTTGCGGTTTTACTCTTACTACTTAAATACCAAACAGACTCCTCTCTGACATCTTCTTTAGAGGCGAAAATACTAAAACCAAGTGATTCAGCGATCATGGCAGTATCTTCTAGGATCTTCTCTAGAGTATGTACTTTAAATTCGTGAACGTTGTTACGTGCCGGTACTGTTCTATTAAGCACAGCCATAGCGGCGGTTTTAAGTGCTTTCTCGACAGCGAGAGATTCAAGATACTTAACATCGCTTTTCTCAAAGCTGTTAGTATTTGAAACAATTGCGATAGCTAAATCCCAAAAATCCTTCGATTGATCATGGTTTTTAACTCTATGATAAAAGTTTTCACTTTCCCCAATGTATAACTGATTGTCTGATGAATTGATTAGTAAGTATAGTGATGGTTGATTTATTTCAGTTCGTTTTTTAACATCATTCAGTTTTATGCGAGGCACTACGAAAGCTTTTATTGAACTCTCCGACAATTCAATAACTTTAATGCCTTCTAAGGTGCCGTCAGGCAGATATGTTTGTATTAGTCTCGGCTTCATGGATTAATTATATCTTATAAAAGGTTGATTGAAATCTAAAGTGGATAAAGTTTAATAATGTTGTCAGATTTTCTACTTAGTATTAGAATTCTCTGTAATGAGAAAATCTAAAAACTTTGAGTTCGATGGGGGTGCGGCAACATACTGGGGTACTTCAATACTAGCTTTCTTAATTACTGTTTTAACGCTAGGTATCGCTTATCCATATGCACTAGTTCTTAAGCAACGATGGGTAGCAAAGCATACGATCGTAAAAGGATTCCGTCTTAAGTTTACTGGTACCGGGATTGGCTTATTCGGAAATTGGATTAAGTGGTTGTTCCTCAGTGTCATCACGTTAGGCGTATACAGCTTCTGGGTAATCCCACGAATTAATAAGTGGGTTGTAGAGCATACTGATTTTGCATCCAAAAACGAAGAATAGCTACAGATCACTACCCCTAAAACGCTTATGTATACAATAATGTTTGCATGTTTGCAATAGTATGTGTTAGATTTATTACATACACAGGAGGAGTAACATGCGGGCTAGTAGAAGGGCAAAACTTATAGCAATCGGAGCAACTGTTGCTCAATTACTTTACGCACAACCCGTATTCGCTGCAACAGCAGGGGTTAGTAACGTAGAGAACTTTATTAGAAGTGTGATTACCGTTTTGGCAGGTCTTGCCGGTCTCGTAGCGACCGGTTTTTTTGTTGTTGGCGGATTCAGCTATATCACTAGCTCAGGAAACCCCGAGCACTTAGAGCGAGCCAAACGAACCATCCTTTACTCTGCATATGGTCTAGCTATAACAGTTGGAGCGTTTGTTCTTAGTAACATTGTTACTACTCTCGCAACAAACGCATTCGGGAGTTAATCACTAGCCATGAACGGCCTTCTGACCATGATTCCAACATTCATGGCAGATACGTCAGGTGCCGTTTCAGTCATGCAATCATATGTAACGCCTGTCGTTAGGACATTAAGTGTCTTAGCCTCTTTAGCTTGCGTTTTCTTTCTGATAACTGGTGCGTTCAGCTATATAACTAGTTCCGGTAAGCCGGATAATCTAGAACACGCTAAAAAAGTAATTCGTAATGCACTACTTGGTCTAGCTATTATTCTAGCTGCAACTGTGATCACCACAATTCTTACAAGTGCTTATTCAAGTTCTGGCGCAACACCAGGCACTAATCTTCCCCAATTAGTCCCAGTAGAGCCGACTCCTGTATCTAATGGGTTGATCGACATACTTATCAGGGCTGTAACTGGTTTACTTAACAATATTATCCAGTCCGTAGCTACTCCATTCTTATCAGCACTATCATTCTTTACGAAAGCAACGCCACTCATGGCAGATAACCCCAGTGTCTTTAATTTGTGGCTGGCAGTGGTTGGGATTGCAGATGCATTGTTCGTTTTAGTAATTGTACTAATTGGATTTCATTTTATGAGTACGACTACATTTGGTTTTGAAGAGATTGAATTCAAACATATACTTCCAAGAGTAGCGTTAATCTTTCTGCTTTTGAATACCTCGATCTTTTTGATCGACGGGATAATCGAACTATCTAATGCACTAATAAGAGCAATTAATGCTGTTGGAGAAACAAGTTCTGTATGGACGGTGCTAACGGATGTCGTCAAGGAATCTGGTGGTCAAGGAGTGGCCGCCCTCCTGATAATGCTGGCGTTCTTAATATTATCTCTGATCTTGCTGGTGTATTACGTGGGAAGATTAGTGACACTATTCATTGGGGCAGTGCTCGCTCCACTGATTTTTCTGGTATGGCTCATTCCTGGTTTTAGGGACTTTTCCGAGACTGCTATGAAAACGTACTTAACGACAATTTTCGTACTTTTCGTACACGTGATAATTTTGCAACTTGCTGCTTCATTGTTTACTGGAATGACAATTGCTGCTCCTGGGCAAGCACCTAATATGTTAATGGCAATGGTGACTGGACTCGCCACAATTATTGCACTTCTAAAGACTCAGGGTGTAATGATGCAGTTCTCATATGCCAGTGTAGGGCCAAGAACTGCTAGGAAGTTGGGCGGACAGTTCATGACAGGAGTTAGTTACCTTGGTGGACGAAGTCGTTCCGTGATAAGTACGACCTCTACAAAAATATCTGATCGAAAAGAATCTATGAGTAAAACTACAGAAAGCAGAAGTAAAGCTCAACAACCTGCGTCGTATCGTCAGCCAACCAGCGGAAAAACGAGCAAACAAAAAACAGGCACAACAGTGGTTGCGCCACCTCGAAGTAAAGATTCACTCAAGCCACCAAAGACAATGGAGAAACCATGAAAGTAACAGTTGTCCCCGCCCAAGTTACCACCGTAGAAGATAGAATCGCTGGAAACCTAGGATTTTCTCAGCTTCTACTTCTAGCTGCACCAGTGTTTGGTAGCGGGGTCCTCTTTATGCTCATCCCACCAGTAATGCATAGCTCCAGCTTTAAGATCACTCTGATCACAATACTAACGGCAATATTCTGGACACTATCCATACGAATTAAGGGTAAGATCCTACTCCTTTGGATAATAGTCATTCTTCGGTACAACTTGAGGCCAAGTACCTATGTGTACGATAAGAATTCACCGATCGGCCGAGAGCAGTATAAAGACTATCTCGTTAAAGAGGCTAAATCACAGTCCGAGAAGAAAAAGGTACACCGCAAGCCTTCTGAAAAACTTGGAATCGCAGATGCAGTTCGCGTTCTTGATGTAATCAATAACCCAGCTGCAAAAGTGCATTTTGAAACCGGCAAGAAAGGAAAACTATATGTTCGCATTACAGAAATCAAAGAAACGGTCTAGTTCTAGGGAGCAAATTGACATTAAAGGTGTCCGTGATGGCGTACTAATTCTGCCTGGAAATGAGTATAGGGTCGTACTGAATGTGTCATCAGTTAATTTTGAACTTAAGAGCGAGGACGAACAGGACGCAATCATAGATACTTACGAAAGTTTTCTCAATTCAGTAGGAAGTCCCTTGCAGATTGTTATTAGAACTCGTGAAATAGATATGGATAAATATCTAGATGATCTGCGAGAAAGACTAGCCGGAGAAACCGAAGAAATCTACAAAAAGCAGATTACCAACTACGATGAATTTATTAGAAGTCTAATCACTACAAATAAGATTCTTACCCGCAACTTCTATGTCGTAATTCCATACATGGCATATTCCAAATTGGACTTTGAAATGGTTAAAGAGCAACTAAACCTCACGATGGATATCGTATCTAAGGGTCTCGGAAGGCTTGGCATGCAGAGTAGACAACTAACTGACCTTGAAGTTCTTGATCTGTTTTACAGCTTCTATAGTCCCGAGCAAGCAAAAATTCAACCGCTTACAGAGCAAGCACTTCGTTTGGTTCATTCGTCCTATATTGAAAAAGGAGACAGCAATGATTAATCCAGTGGTACAAGTTAAGGAATGGAAGAAACAACGAGACGATCGACCCAAAGAACTTGCACTTATGTTTGGTGAGCAAGATGCCCTAGATGTGATGTCCTATTCTGGGCTTGAGGAGAAGATTGATCACTTATGCATTGATGGCGTTTACCTTCGAACGTTATATATTTCTGGCTACCCTTTTGTTGCGTCAAGTGGTTGGCTGGATAGCTTGGTTAACTTCAATCATGATGCAGATATTAGTTATCACCTACACGAGGTAAATGCTCTACAAGCCTTACCTAAATTACATAGGAAAATAACTGAGCTTGAATCTACTAAGCGTGCCATGATGAGAGCCGGAAAAATTGTCGGATCAGAGATTACTGATCCGCTTGAGTCGGCTATGGAACTTAGAGATAAAATTCAGCGCGGTCAAGAGAAGTTATTCCAAATGTCAATTTACGTAGCACTGAGGGCACCTAGTTTAAGCGAGCTAAACAAAATTACTAAAATGCTAGAGACTACCCTATCGGCAAGACTTTTCTATAGTAAAGTTGCTCGGTATCAACAGCTTGAAGCGTTACAGTCAATCTTGCCAAGAGCACAAGATCAGTTAGGTCAAAAAAGAAATCTAGACAGCTCCTCTGCGGCACTAGCTTTTCCGTTTATGTCGTCAGAGATGGTTCAGGAATCTGGCATACTCTACGGAGTAAATAAATCCAACAATTCACTCGTAATTCTTGATCGGTTTAGTCTGCATAATGCCAACAGTATTGTCTTTGCTCAGTCGGGAAGCGGAAAAAGTTACGCCACCAAAGTCGAGATACTACGACAATTGATGCAAGGAGTTAAGGTTATCGTCATTGATCCCGAGAGGGAGTATAAGCTACTTACCGAATCTGTAGGTGGGACATACATAAAACTTTCGGCTAAAAGTAAGGAAAAAATAAATCCCTTTGATCTGGCAACAACTTTTCACAATAGGAGTGATCTGTCTGAGCATGCCCAAGATCTAACAGAAGTTATAAGTTTGATGGCCGAGGGGCTGAGTGCCCGAGAAAAAGCTGCTGTCGATAAAGCGATCCTTAAGGTCTATTCATCTAGTAAAAACGAGATGCCGTTACTTGAAGATTTGTATCACGAGTTACATGACATGGGACGGTTGACGCTATGTGAACGACTTGAAAAGTACATCTCGGGTTCACTAGCTAGCGTCTTTAACGCTCAGACCAATATTGAGCTTGAGAATCGTTTAGTAATCTTTGACATTAAAGATCTACCGGAAAGTCTGCGTCAGATTATGATGCTAATTATTTCTAACTATGTTCAAAATAAGGTTAAAGCAATGCCCGAAAAACGCCTTCTCATAATTGATGAGGGGTGGTTACTGCTCGAGCATGAGGAAAGTGCACGATTTGTAGCAGGACTAGTTCGTCGAGCTCGTAAATACTATCTTGGTGTTTCAATTATTTCTCAGCAAGCAAATGACTTCTTGAAGAGTGACTATGGGCGTGCAATAGCCTCACAGTCTGCACTTCGTATACTCATGAGACAAGATACGACAACTATTAAGAATGTTGTGTCTGAGTTTAATCTCAGTGAGTATGAACAAAACTACCTGCTTACATGCGAACGTGGTGACGCCCTTCTAATTGCAGATCAAAATCATGTTGCAGTAAAAGTTGTTGCGTCAGAAAAAGAACATCCGCTCATTACTACTAATCCTGCGGAGTTGTATCATTCGTGAATCCAAGCCTTACCCTCAATATCGGTAGTTCTATAAAGAAGCAAATAGCTTTAGTCATAGCTACTGTAGTGGTAATTATTTCTCTACCAATATTGGCGGTATTTTCTATGGGACAAAATGTTCTTTCGTTTCTGTCTTCAGTTCCTAGTGCCGAAGCAGCACAAACCCAAGGATTTTATATGGGTGGTCCGATCCCTGGGGACACTTATGAATGGGGTAACTGTACCTATTGGGCATTTGCTCAAAGACTATGGAACGGCCAGCCCATTCCTACAACTTGGGGTAATGCAAACACATGGGATGATGGCGCAATTAGAGACGGGTATAGGGTAGATAGTAAACCTGAGCCAGGAGCAATATTTCAGACTGATGAAGGAAAGTGGGGGCACGTTGCGTTTGTAAAAGAAGTTAATATAGAGACTGGCCAGTGGATAATTACCGAGATGAACGTCGTCAACCTTAATGTTGTCAGTGAACGCACTTTTGCTGCATCATCTGCCCGGTACTACAACTTTATCCACGAGAAGCGACTTCCATGAACGCATACGATTTTGAAAACCTACTAATTGCTTCTGTTTGTATAGTAGTTGGAGTAACTGTAATTTATTATCTTTGTGTTTTATTCGTAGCAATAGCTAATCAAAGAAAATTACTGAAGCGAAGTATGGTCATCCTAGAAGTAACACCTCCTGTTTCTGTTGATAAATCTTCAGCTGCAACAGAACAATTATTCTCGGTCGTACATGGCTTAATATCTACACGACGACTAAAGGATAGGATTCTAAATCGATCAGCGTCATTAAGTTTCGAGATCGTCTCAAGCAAAAAGCATGGCATCCGTTACCTTATACGGGTAGAGTCAAAACTTGCCCATACTATTAAGCAAGCCGTTATTAGTTACTTGCCTGATGTGAAGATAAAGACTGCTATAGACAATTTACCTGAGAGTAATAATGAAGTTATAGAGTTTAAGCAAACCGGACACTTTGTTTTTCCACTTAAAGAGTCATTACCTCATGAGCTAAATGATCCGATGGCGTATATCACCGGCTCAATGACGAAAACTAACGCCGATGAACAGCTTAGCTATCAAATAGTGCTTAAGCCGATAAAGCTACGTGAAGCGAATGATCTTTCTCATCGAATCTTAGGGAATGAAGATATCTTGAGTCAAATGCACAAAAGCAGGATACCGGTTATCCAAACCTTACTCAATCTGGTTACAAAAACTATGTTTGCAGTAACCGATACTGCAGGAGAGATATATCACGGCCCAACAAAAAGAAGCCAAAGATCAGCTTCAAAAGATGCACAGTTTCAAATGCAAGTCTCTACCAGGCAAAGACCGGCAAGAACTCTAAGTGCTTTTGAACTAGAACTTATGGAGTCTATGCATCGCAAAGTACGTCAGCCATTGTTTCAAGCCAGTATAAGAGTAATGGTGCACAGTGACGATATGCAATCAACCCATGAGCGCATTAGCTCCCTAAAATCAGCCTTAGACGCCTACTCAACTGCCCCTTATCAGCAAATAAAAGTAAAAATGCAGATACCAGCTATCACTAGATACAGATTGTATTTATATAAAAATCGGCTTCAACCTCTTCGTCGTCGGTCAAGTATGATCTTGTCTGTAAGTGAAGTAGCTAGTTTATTTCACTTTCAAGACAGTAGACATAGTCGAGCTGACAATTTAGTGTCATCACTCAGCAGGACTCTTCCAGCGCCAATTTCACTAAAGGGCGGAAATAAACTGGATGTCTTGATAGGTGAGAATAATCATCAAGGTGTAAATACTCCCATCGGGCTTACTGAGGCTGAACGTGAGCGACATGTTTACATCATAGGTGGAACTGGAAACGGTAAGACCACGATGATTATCTACCAGATCATTCAGGATATACGCAATGGAAAAGGAATCGCGGTCGTTGACCCGCATGGCGACCTGGCAGAAAAGATACTTGAATACATACCCCAAGATCGTATTGACGATGTGATCTATATGAATCCCGATGATTTGCAATATCCGATGGGCATGAACTTACTTGAGTTAACACCTGGCTTGACTGGAAACGACTTGTTACGTGAGAAAGATATTGTCACAGAAGCCACAGTCTCAGTTCTAAGAAAGATATTCTCTGAAGATGATACAGGTGGCCACCGTATCGAATACATACTCCGAAATGCAATACAGACTTCATTGACACTCGAAGATCCTACGTTATTCACCATATTCAAACTACTCAATGATGCCAAGTTTAGGCGTAAGGTCACAAGTAACCTCGAAGATGAAAACTTACGTGATTTTTGGAAGAACGAACTAGGAAAAGCTGGTGAGTTTCAAAGAGTCAAAATGGCTGCAGGAATTACTGCTAAGATTGGTCGTTTTCTCTTCTCGGCTTCAGCACGAGCCGTACTAGAGCAACCTAAGTCCACTATCAACTTTGAAGATATTCTTGCCAGTAGAAAGATCCTGATTTGTAATTTCTCAAAAGGACTACTCGGCGACGATACTTCAACATTATTTGGAACTACGGTTCTTGCCAAGTTGCAGACTGCCAGTTTGCGAAGAGCAAGACTAAAAGTACACGATCGAGTCCCATTCTATCTTTATGTTGATGAGTTTCAGAACTTCGCAACAATGAGTTTTGTCCAGATGCTTAGTGAGGCTAGGAAATATAAACTTTTCCTGATCATGGCCGAACAATCTACCAGCCAGCAGGATCAACAAAGACTCGTTGATATAATTCTTGCTAACGCAGGGACGGTAGTCGTATTTAGATCAGGAAGTCCAACCGATGAACGGCTTGTCTTACCGCTATTTAGCCCATACATAGAACAAGGTGAGATAGCAAACTTACCAAGCTACAATTTCTACGCCCGAATAGCAGCTGTTCATTCACAAGAGCCAATGTCTGGCATAACAGTACTTCTAGACAATGGTGGGAGTGAAGCTGTAGCAAAAAGAGTTATTGAATCATCTCGTAAGCTCTATGCAAAGCAGCCTACAATTGTTAGGAACAATATAGCTATACCCAAACAACAAGCTAATGTGACTAAAACTTCATCCAGGAAAAAGACAAATCAGGCGACAAAAAAGAACTACGACGGACTAAAGAATGATCCAAATGTCGCCTGACAACTCCCATTTTCCTGCAGAAAATACGAGTTTAAAAATAAGGCCTACAAATGCAAAAACAGGAGATACATTTCTGTATCCCCTGTTGGGCTGGAACATTGAAATCGTATCATACTCTATTAGAGAAAACACAAGCCTATACCATGTAGTGAATGTAAGTAGTTTCCTCCATAATTATCATATTATTTATGCTATTGACTTATGTCAGTGGTTATGCTAATATACTTTCAACTTAACGGAGTTCGAAATTAAATGATAGATCTAATCAACAGCTAAAGATGTCACGCTAACGGCGTAGCTTTGCTATTGATTTGATTTCATTACTAAACTTCTGAAAACCGAGCGAGTGTGACATTTGTCTGCCTGCTCGGTTTTTTTAATTGGAGAAAAGTAATGGCATTTAACTTACGTCATATATACAAATCTTTCCCGAATAAGGCTGTCCTAGAAGACGTTAGCTTGAGCATTAGCCCCGGCGAAGTTCTTGCCTTAATTGGTGCCAACGGAGCTGGTAAAACTACTCTGTTAGAGATACTTCGGCGAGAACTCAAGCCCGATGCAGGAAGTATTCAAACTTCTGGCGCCATTGGATATGTTCCACAGGAAGCGGTGTTGGGAATGACAATACAAGAAAGTTTCTCGCCTACGACCGAGTCGTGGCAGATTAGCTACGCCCTGGAACGAGTTGGTTTGGGCGATAACGAGCTGAGCGCGCAGGTGTCTACGCTAAGTGGTGGTCAGAAAACACGGTTGGCTTTTGCAACCGTGTTGGCTCAAGATCCAGAGCCTTCTTTGTTGATATTGGATGAACCGACAAACAACTTAGATGCCGAGGGGCTCGTTTGGCTAGCCAACTTTGTGCGCAGCTTCGACGGTGCCGTACTCCTAGTTAGTCACGATCGTGAGTTCGTCAACAAGACGGCTAATAAGGTTGCCGAACTGCATAACGCTAAGCTCACCATGTACGGAGGAGATTACGATTTCTACCGTCAGCAGAAAGAGCTAGAAGAGGCCGCAGCTGTCGCTCGCTACCAGCAGAATATCGAGGAACGACATGCTCTCAACAGAGCTATCCGAGATCAAAGAGAAAAGGGTAAACACACCCACGAGCATATGAAGAAGCGCAACGACCACGATACGGCTCAGCGAGATTTCTTTAAGAATCGGGTGACCAATAAGTTTGGTCAGCAAGCCCGGGCGCTGGAAAAACGACTTGACCAATTAGAAGATGTCGAAAGGCCGGAGTTCGCCAAAGACTACCGGATCGTACTTGGTGGCGAAGTAGACAGCGGCAAGTTAGTCCTGAGCCTAAGCGAAATCTGTAAAGGTTTTGCCAAGCCTGTACTTAAAGACATTGACCTAGAAATCCGTGGTGGAGAACGAGTCCAGGTGCAAGGTCAGAACGGCAGCGGTAAAACCACTTTGCTAACAATTGCTGCCGGAAGATCGAAGCCAGATATTGGGGAGGTAACCTACGGCACAGGTATCAGTGTTGGTTACTTCTCTCAGGATGTAGATGGTTTGGATCATGGTACAACTGGGCTAGAGAACCTAACGGCAACTGAATCGCAGATGACCAACATCTTCCGTGAGGCTCGAAGCTTAGGCCTAACCGACACTGACCTAAAGAAACCAGTCAACGAATTGTCCCGTGGCCAGCAGGCCAAGCTAGGCTTTGCCAAGTTACTGCTTGCCTCGCACCATTTGCTGATCCTGGACGAACCAACCAACCACCTGGATATCCCAACAAGGGAACAAATAGAAGTAGCACTAAGCAAGTACCGTGGAGCAATCTTGTTTGCCTCCCACGACAAGTACTTTGCCAAGAAGCTCCAACCAACTAAGGAACTAAAACTATGAACTTACTGAAACATAATATGCGGGCTTTGTTCCGCTTCACATTCTTGTCCAATGTACAGCCCTACTACGTAGTATTGATTCTGTACTTTGCGCACATCCTAAATTCGTTCACATTAGGTGCTAGCGTCTGGGCGTTTGTTCAGGTTGCCCAAGCGGTGCTGGAAATTCCTACTGGAATTGTGTCAGACCGATTAGGTAGGGTCGTGAGCATGCAAGTTGGTGCACTATCCAGTTTAGCTGGGCTAATAATCTACGCCCTGTCGCCAGGCTACTGGGTGCTACTTGTGGGTGCAGCATTGCAGGGATTGAGCTTCGCCATGTTTAGTGGTAATAACAATGCCCTTATTTACGACTCTGCCCGCAACGGTGGTGAAAAAGATGAATTCCATAGTTTCTACGCCAAGAACAACATTGCCCTAGAAGTCGGTGGCATTATTTCGGCCATTACTGGAACAGCATTGGCTGCAATTTCATACTCGTTAGTATTATGGATTTCGGTAGTGCCTCAGGTATTAGCTGTTCTGGTGACTTTTTCGATGATTGAGCCACCGAGACACTCACCACTCTCAGGTAATATATTCAGTCATTTGGGAGATGTTTTTAGGTACTACAAAAAGAACTCTCATTTAAGGATGATGAGTATTGCCTCAATAATTGGCGGTGGCGTTGGCGGAGCGGCCTGGAATATAATGCCTGCTTACTACAACCAGTACGTTCCGCTTCGATACGTTGGCAGTATGCTGTCGGCCAATTATCTATGGAGTACTATCGGCTTTAAGGCAAGTGATTGGTTCATGAAGCGCTTTAAACCAGCATCGATTCTGCTCTTCAGTGAAGCATATGCTCGGACTGTCTCGTTTGTGGCGTTAGTTGGATCAACTGTAGCCTCTCCATTCGTCATGATGCTAGCCGGAATTACATACGGCCCCAGCGATACTGCTAAACAGCATTTGCTACACGAGGAGTTTACTGATGCACAACGAGCAACCATGGACTCTCTAAACTCTCTCGTCACAAGCATTGTCTATGCATTGTTCCTTGTGCTAGCTGGCTATCTAGCAGACAGATATAGTCCTAGATTTTCACTTCTAGTATGTAATATTTGTATGGTACCAGTGTTCTTCATTTGCCGTTCGACATTCAAAGCCAAGGTAAATACCCGTGAGAACTAGGGTATAATTACAGATATGAGCGAGCACCCAATGAAAACACAAGAACAAACAGGTCAAGTAATTGAAATTCAGCCAGCAACCCCAGAAGATGCAGCCGGAATATATGAAGTGCAACGACAAACTTGGATAGATACCTATCCTAATGAAGAAGCCGGTATTACTGAACAAGATATACGTAATCGTATTGAAGGCGCACATGGCGAAAAAATTGAAGATAGAATAGCTTGGTGGCGAAAAGGTATAGAAACCAGTGGCGAAAAACGTGGAATCTATGTAGTCAAAGACACCGACAAGGTTGTTGGTTTTGTAGCACCAGGAATAATTGAAGGCCAACGACGAATTGGAGCAATCTACATCCTTCCTGAAGCTCAAGGAAAGGGTCTGGGACGTAAATTACTGGAAAAGGCTATCGACTGGCACGGCCGTGAGGAAGACATCTTTTTGCACGTGGCTAGCTATAACGACAACGCTATCGGTTTCTACGAGAAGAATGGTTTTGAAAAAACTGGTAATTCAATCGAAGACTTAGACGCACGCGAGCGTGGTGATATGGAAATACCTGAAATTGAGATGGTATTAAAAGCAAAACAAGATAATGAAGCAAAGATTAAACCCGAAGAAATTGTAGTAGGACTTGTTCAGCCAAATGAAATGCAAGAACTTGCCGACTTGGCAGCTAGATCTTTTAGTGATGCATTCGGTGCCGATATGGAACCAGAAGACCTAGAGAAAACCCTTGAAGATAATCGTTCTCTTGCATACTTTGAGCGAACAAAAGACTCGAGCACAATTATAGTTGCTCGGTACAAAGGAAAAATTGCCGGCTACGCGCAATACGGCACAGTAAAATTATCAGGTATCGAAGCTTCGCCAGATGATAGAGAAATTGGCAGAGTCTATGTAGATACAGATCTTCATGGCTCTGGCATTGGCAGACGTCTAATGGATGCAACACTTGCAGACCCAGATGTAGCTAAGGCGCCAAATGTCTACCTTCAAGTCTGGGAAGAAAACGAACCTGCAATTGCTCTGTACGAGAAATATGGTTTCGAGAATTCTGGAGCTGTTGAAGAATTTTTGCTTGCAGGTAAACCTGCGAAAGATTTAATATTGGTTCGTAGGCAAAAGCCTACAGACAACGCACTATGACATTATTTGAAATAATCCAAAAGATAGCTCCAAATATCAAAGAGTACGTAAATATTCATGCAATGTGGTTGGAAGGCTCTTGGGCTACGGGGATGAACAGTGAGCATTCAGATATTGATGTTTGGCTGGATGTAAATGACGGTACATTTGATGAGTGTATTGCGGTTTTCAGAAATGAATTGGCAAAAGTTGGAAAAATAGACTGGGAGAAATCCCGGGGTATTTACTCAGATGCTCCGCGACTTACTAAACAAACTTTTCATCTCGATGGATTCTCTGATGAGCAAGTCATAGAATTAGACTTACAAGAGCACGGTCGTCAATTTAAGTTTGATAAAAAAGAAAACAAAATTAAAGTAATCTTCGACAAAGATAAAACCATTCAATGGAAATAATAAGACTAAATCTACCAGAATATACGATCGACTCAGAGCCTGACCATGAATTGCTCGGCAAGATTGTTGACCAGGAGCTAAAGAAGCATTTCATGGGACAATCTATCTTGGTTAGAGGCATTGCTTCAAGTGAACACCCCGACAAAACAATAGATGAACTCATAGACATTATTAAGCAATCAGGGACAGATCGCTACGATCTAGAGCGTAAAGGTGATAGGTACGAAAACATCGATAATAAACATATCGACTTGTTTGCTTTTCCTCACGTGGTTAACAACCAAAGTTCTATCTTTGCAGACGTAGTGTATGGTTTTTACCATAGCGCAATTGGTGTTCATGGTAAGCCTCAAAGAATCGATATTCTAACCATCTATGATGCGACCAAGATGACGAAAGTCGTTCATCAGTATGAAGGACGCGATGACATCAAAGAAGATGGCTATGCGTTTAAAGACACAAAGAATAATGCTGATGCGTTAACGGGGATCATAAAGATTGACTAGTTCCCAAAGATGGCCGGTTCACCACCGACAAACTCAACGTTTCCATCGTTGAATATAATAGCCTGCGTGTCTTTCACGCCGTAAAGCTTAAATGGATTATCTTTAAGTAGCGGTGTAAGTTTTTCTTTTGTCCGGTCAGGATGATCTTCTCGTTCAAAATGAGGCAAAATATTAAAGGGAGCGAGGCCAAGAAATGGGTTAGCCAGATATTCTTTGTATGAGCCGTACTGGTCTTGCCAGTATTTAGAATCATCAATTTGTTTACCGAGAATATTTGCTCCTGCAGATGTACCCATAACAATTTTGGTTTCAGCTAATTCCACTAGAAGTTTATCAAAACCAGTTTCTTTAAAGAGTTCTGGTAATACAAGTTGAGCTCCGCCAACAATGTAGATAAGATCGGCAAAATCTAGTCTTTCCTTGATCTCACTAATTTTGTACGCTCTCAAGTTCACAAACGAAACAGTCTTAGCATATTGAGCAATTTGAGAAAGTTCGTTAATCATCCAGCCTTCATGTCTACCAGCCTTGATACCAACATACGCTTCATTAATGACGGCTACATTTAATTCGCCAGACTGCTTGCCGACGAGTGTTGCGACGGCTTTGGCTATTTCTGGAGTAGTAAATCCTTGTGAAGCAAGAACTAATTTCATTGTTATAAGTATATCACCTCTGTTTTTATGTTTGCTATACTTTAGCTATGAAGATTATCGAATCCATCAAAGCATTGGGTCTCCCGAAGAATAGCTTTGTCGTTGTAGGTAGTAGTACTATGGTAGCGCTTGGACTTGCGCAGAGTGATAATGACGTTGACCTTACGGTCACGCCTGAGATATTTCAAAAATTCAAAGATGAGGGGTGGAAACAGGAGTTCTATGGCGATGAGCCAGTACTGAAAAACGGGCTCTACGATATAGGTGCTAAATTTTATAAATGGAAAGTAGCAGACTTATTGGAAGATGCACTATGGGTTGACGATGTGCCATTCATAAGCCTTGCAAAGTTGCTTGAGTGGAAACGTCATATGATGCGAGACTCAGATATCCCGCAACTGAAGATAATTGAAGATTATCTCGCGTCTCACTAACTGGAGTAAACAAAGTTAAAGCTTGATCGTCTAGTTCAACATAAAAGAGGCTTCTGTCCTCTCGCAAACTGCTCAAGACACAAACCTCTAATGGTCAGTATACCAGTAGTGTTAAGTTATGATTATACTAAAGTCTACTGATCAAAATCAGACTTAAGCCTACGCATGCTACACCAACAGCCGATAGCTTTTGTTTAATCTGATTCTTTTCGCCAAGAATATAGATACCGAATAGGACGATGAGTGCAACGCTCATACCGGAAACATAATTTGTTACGGCAAGTGATCCGTATTTAAGCGCGTAAGTATATGCGTAGGCAGAGAGTGCGCGAGTCGCTAACAACCAATATATCTTCTTATCGCGTATATGGACTATTTGATCCACAACCTTAATCCTCTTAATAAACACAAGGGCCCATAGGAGTAAAGTACCAATAAGTGCAAAGGTAAAGAAGTAGCTCTCGAAATCGAGTTGTCGCAGGTTGTATTTCTCGAGTACTGCATGAAAGCTAAACCAAAGCATGGCGAAGAGGCCAATCAAAATAGACTTGCTTCGCCACTGTTTATTCTGGTGAAGATTAAGCATAAAAATACTCACTAAGATAATCAAGCCACCGACTATTGCTAGGGGTTTCGGTAGCTCCCCTAATATTAAATAGCCCAGTATGGTTGTCATGAGTAGACGCAAGTTATACAGAATTGTAAACAAAGATGCTTCAAGATGGGTCAGTGCCCAAACATTGGTGACCATCAGCCCAGCGACCATAAATCCACCAAGTGTTAGAAAAAACCACTCCGTTAATGAGTGATCGAACGATACCTTGCCAAGAATAAGAAATATGATTGAAGGTAAGAATACGCCAGTCATCATTATTGTTGACATCAGTAATTTGTTTAAATTACCCAAAGTGCTTTTACGCAGTAATAGAGTATATCCAACAATACCAATAAGATGTCCGATTAAAAGGAGTAACCAAATCATTAGAATATATTATACATCTATATCTTATAATTTACTTTCCGTAGGTCTCTAAGTATACAGACCGAGCAAACCAGTCAAGGTAGTACAAGTCTCCACCTTGACAGTTTTGCCTTGCGGCCTTGTGTTTGACCTCCGTTACAAAAAGTAAAGGAGGGTAGATACCATGCCAGAGGCAAACAAATATAACGGGTGGAGTAATCGTGAGACTTGGTTAGCTAATCTATGGCTTACGAACGATCGGGAGAATTACGATTTACTGATCGTAGCACTAAGTGTAGCCAAAACCGACTTTATCTGCGCAGAGTGGTTACAAGAACAACTGCGCGATCAGCTTGATGACGAAGCTAGTGAATCTAGTTTATGGTCTGATTTACTAAGTACAGCGTTTTATCGAATAGATTGGGTAGAGGTTATAGAGAATAACAGAGGCTAGTTAATAGTCCTGAGCATGACCATAAACTGCTCATTAAGCTAAATAATTTTTGTAAACTTAGTAGGACTAATTGCACTACTCCAACCAGGGTTTGTACCTAACAAAAGTGAAGTAGTGTCAGTTGCGAGAATTTCTATCTCATCTTCGTCATATCCCATAGATTCTAGCTTTTGCTGAGTCTTGTATAGGAACCCAAGTTTTGATCGTTTGTCTTTAAGAACGAATCCCATTGTTGGGAATTTGCCATTCCAGCCCTCTTCTTCACTATATTCGAAGTATTCATCAAGTCTTTTATTAACAAAATATGGCAGTTTATCCGGTACAACAAAAATTATTATTTCCTTGCCCTCTGGTGTGCTGATGTACAAGTCAGGTTTATACTTCGGGAATAAGTTGAATCGGTTTAACTCCGTACGCATTCTTATAACAGAATTTTCTGGAAGAGACTTTTTTACCGAAATGTAGCATTCTAGGTTTGCTAGGCATTCTGATATGAAATCAGGACTAGCCTTGTAGTCATTGTAAATGGTATTTACAGCCTTATCGGTTAGGTCAAGGAGTTTGCGGACAGTTGTTACGCCAAGCTTACTTAAGTAGAAATATGCTGGCCGCCTATCTATCCGCCACGACTGATTGTATACACGTACTAATAATCCTTGATTGACTAACGGTTTGATAGCTTCATGAGTACTATCATTTCTAATATTTAATACTTTAGCTATTGAAGGAATAGTTATGAATCTAAATTTATATACTAGGCCCAGAAGTCTTTGTTGTTGCTTTGAAAGCTTTATTGTTTCCGCCACTAACTTTCTCCTACTTTACTATACTTTAGTATAAAGAGAGATAAAGTAAAGAGTGTATGGTTGTATCTGTTAATTATTGTTTATTTACCCCATAAGGATATGGGTATAAATATGGCTATAATTCTGTTAAAAAGTATTGCTAATTAAAGTAAAAAGTAATACTATTTATTTAGTGATTGTTCGTTAACAATTCGACTCATCTAGTAGAATAGAGGGTATATGGTAGATAGAGAAGAGCTTGAAAATGCGTCCTTAAAAGAGGTATGTGCTTGCAGATATTACGATCTTGCAGACACTCTTCAGGAAACTCCAGATGCGGATCTACAGTCCATAGTTGACCACACAAATACGTGTGAAATCTGTGGTAAATAGCATTACATGTTAAAATAGGACAAATGTCCAGAAAGATCATCAATATGCAGATTCGTGTCACAGACGACCTTCGTGAACGAGCAAAGGTTGTTGCCAAGCAGAAAGGGCTTACTCTTAGTGAGCTCGTACTCCAGCTTCTTTCAAAGGCTGGTGATAAAGAATTAGAGAAACTCGTAAAATTAGAATTGGAAGAACGACCAAAGCCAGGTAGGCCTTGGGATAAAGAATCTAGATAAGCCGAATTGTTGACGTGACGACCTAATCGGAGGGTTCATGTCGCAGATTGAGGGTAGTAAACAGCAAAGTAAGATTATTGCACCGCCGGACACGGTATTGTTTAGCACTGAAGAAAAAATTCAGTTCCTTGCAGAGCTAATTGTAAGTCGCATTGAAGAAGACAGACTAAGCGGTGAGTCTCTCCTTAATTCATTAATTGAGTGTAGTGATGTATCCGAATAGTAAACAGAGAAACGGTGTTTTGGCTGTCCGGGTGTCTACAGTTGGTCAAGGAATTGACGGTGACTCGCCAGAAGCACAAATAGAACAAGGTAAACGATATGCACCGCTTCATGGCATCAATGTTGTTAAAGTTTTAACGTATCTCGAATCAGCTGCAGGTGATAAGCAACCGATGCAACATGTTATTGACTACGCCCTTAATCCCAAAAATGAAATTGAAGTTGTGCTAGTTAAGTCTATCGACCGTTTCACGCGTGGCGGATCAACAGCCTATGACTTACTAAAGAAGCAACTAGAGCCTTTGAATATCGAACTTGAAGACATGAATGGCGTTATCAGTAATCTTAAAGTCAATACATTAGAACATCTTGGGATGGAGTATAAGTGGAGTGTACATGCACCATCTAGAAAGACGGAGCTATTAGAAGCCGAGAGGGCTAAAGATGAAGTTCGAGACATCCTGACAAGAATGATTGGTTCTGAAATAAGATACACGCAAATTGGTTACTGGTCGAGAGCTGCTATCTACGGCTACCAGACAGCCAAAGTCGAGACTGCCAATGGCAAGCGCGCCATTTTAGTACCAGATTCCGAACAAGCACCAATTATACAAAAAATGTATGAAATGCGAGCAAGTGGTGTTTATAGTGATGACGAGATTGTTGTAGAGCTCAATAAACTTGGCTTTCAGACTCCAATAAAGGTAGTCCGAGATAAATTAGACCGCACTAAAATCGCCAGAAGAGTTGGAGGTAAGAAGATGACCTCCAAACTACTACGCACATACATTGCAAAAACAGTTTATGCTGGTGTGAATACCGAGAAATGGACTGGAGACAAACCAGTCAAATGTAAGTTTAAGGGACTCATTGATATTGAAATATGGAACAAAGCAAACCGAGGAAAAATTAGCATTTCTTTAGACCCCAATGATCCTGATCATCCAATAGTATCTCGAGCACCTAAACAGGCAAAGTTTGTAAAAAAGAACGTCTACAACGGTGAGTTCCCATATAGGAAGATTGTTACATGCCCAGAATGTAGAAATCCACTGCTAGGTAGTGCTTCTAAAGGTAGGCTTGGTAAATACTATCCTGCCTATCACTGCAGTCATCACGGACATTATTTCCGCATACCTAAAGGAGAGTTTGATGAAAAGATTAATAAGTTCGTTGAGCGCATTGCTGTTAGTCCTGACAGGCTAGATGAGGTTCTTAGCGCTGTTATGAAAGTCTGGGAGATGCGGCAAGTGAAAGAGCAAGATGAGACCGCACTACGCTCAAAACGGAGAGAAGTACTTGAAGCGGAAGCACGCGTAATTGTAGACAAAATGAGGTTGGTTAGTTCGCCAACAGCAATTAAATACATGGAGGAGGATTTAAAACGTATCGAGGAAAGCATTAGTGAACTAGATGCTACCGTAGAAAGTAAAAATACTAATGAGGAGGTAGATATGCCTACGATGTTGACATATATTAAGTACTTTGTGGAACACCTAAAAGATCTATTAATCGACCACTGTAATCCAATACTAAGAGCTCGGTATTTTGGGGTTATTTTCGATAAGGTTCCATCATACGCAGATATCGATTGTGGAACCCTAGAAATAGAAAAAATCCCAGGGGTGAATGAGATATTTAAGCTCGCTCACTCCCAGGATGTTTCATTGGTGCCCGGGGCGGGACTTGAACCCACATGCCTTGCGGCAACAGATTTTAAGTC
>CAZRKK010000009.1:0-34003 GCA_964600695.1 uncultured Candidatus Saccharibacteria bacterium | reverse complement strand
TTGTAGTTTTGCCGGCGTCGATGTGAGCGATAATCCCGATGTTACGGGTCGCTTCAATTGGATATTCTCTTGGCATAATTAATTATTTAATAGATTTTTTAGTTATTGACAATTGATATAAAATATGTTATATTACTGTCCTGTTTTGTAAGTATGTTTCTAAAGAATAGTAATAGGAGGTAATATGGAAGATTCTGATAAAAAGTTTGTGGAAACCGACGAGAACAAAGAATTAGTTCAGGACATTCATGTGTGCGAACATCTCTCAGGAGAGGCAATTCGTAATACAGATTCACCGAGCTACGTTATGATCAGATTTCAATCAGGAATCCGATTGCAATATAGCGATACAGAGGAATTACCCGAAAAACAAATATTTGATTCTAAACTCATAAAATATTGTCCGATGTGTGGTCAAGAACCATTCGCGTACATGAACCGCTAGCTCACCCTACGCTGTACTGAAAAGTACAGCTTTTTTTATTTCCCTATCTCCACGCCTTATTACTTACGCTTCGCACCGAATCTTGCAAAGTGAGCGAAAGCTTTATTAGCTTCAGCCATACGGTGAGTATCCTCACGCTTCTTTACAGCAGCACCAACTTTGTTAAATGCATCAACAACTTCTTGTGCTAGTTTAGTTGCCATAGGTGCACCTTTACGTGCACGAGCGGCAGCGATCATCCATTTCATTCCAAGTGCTGTGCGACGAGGTTCTTGAACTTCCATCGGTACCTGATAGTTAGAACCACCGATACGACGACCTTTAATTTCCATAATTGGACAAACATTTTTTAATGCAGTGTCAAAAATCTGACGAGCATCTGTGACCTCTTGGTCTTTCATCTTTTCTTCTACGATATCCAAAGCAGTATAAAAGATTTTTTGAGAAGTGGTTTTCTTTCCACGTTCCATCAAATAGTTTATAAACTTCGCGTACTTTACGCTGCTAAATTTTGGATCTGGTTCTGGAGTGTGTTTTTCGTAACTACGTGCTCTTCGTGGCATGTGAGTTTTTCCTTTCTGATATGGCGCGCCTTATGGCGACCATATTAAATTTAAGCAGCGGCAGATGGACGCTTTGTTCCATACTTACTGCGAGAGCGTTTTCGACCGTCAACGCCTAATGTGTCGAGCTTACCTCGAACAATGTGATAACGAACACCAGGTAAATCTTTTACACGACCACCACGGATCATGACTACACTGTGTTCTTGCAAGTTGTGACCAACTCCAGGAATGTACGCGAGTACTTCCATACCGTTAGTCAATTTTACTTTCGCAATTTTACGCAAAGCCGAGTTTGGCTTTTTTGGTGTAGAAGTATAAACCTTCAAACATACACCACGCATAAAAGGTGCGCCGGTTTTGATGAACAAGACTTTGTTCTTGATCAAGTTCTGGCGACGTTGCAATGCTGGTGACGCGCTTTTGCTAGTCAACGGCTTGCGAGCCTTTCGAACCAATTGGTTAATTGTTGGCATCTATAGATGACCTTTCTATATTTTGGGTGACACTTGCGTTGCTATTAATAGCGGCGCGCCCAGTTAATAAAATAAAAACTGACTAAAGAGTCAGATCTTTAGCTTCACTATTTTGGTACTCTGGCGAAGCCTATGCCAGTAATTTCCCAATCTAGCGACAAATGTGTCGGTAATTCCTTAGTTCACCAGCTATTAGCTAGTGAAAGGGGCTTCTAATGAATTGTATGTAGATTATACAAAGTCCAGCCAATAAATGCAAGTAATTATGGGATATTGACAAAAACCTCTTATTATGCTATAATTTAAGGTTGAATTTGATAGTGGTCTTTTAGTCATCTAGGCGACCGCTTCGACTCAGCAAGTACATTTACAAAAAGCAGAGATTGCCTCGCTTGTTAAGTCCCCCAGCAAAAACCGTAACATATTTATTTAGTACGAACTTTTACTGAGGGCTTAAACTAGCGAGGCAACTCGTGAAAATATTTGGCACAGATCAAGCGATCATAGCCGTTTCTGAAACCATGGAAAGTGCATAAAGCACAGGAGAAGATGATGAAAACATTGTTTATTAAAGGCGTGGAGTTTTTCAATTTTTTGACAGCAATCGGACTAAGAGGTCTTTTCACCCCGTTCGACGATCAGCGTTACCCGACACTGAGTGTCAATCACCCATCTCCGGGAAAGATAAAGATCACGACAGAAAACGGCAGTGCGATCACCATGGCCGACACTGACACGCTCCGACTGGATCTTGATGGATCAATGAGTATCGTAAAAGGCCCGAGCCATTATTCGAACAAGTGGCAAAAGCTTTTCGCCACGACGTTTCTCAAAAAGTCGGCCTTTCGCTTTAGTAAAGATCCGGTTTTTGTCCCCTACGGATGTATTGCCTTGGCTTACGACTCGAATAAGTCTGTTACTGAGCGTGAAGCGGTCGTGTACCACCAACCGGGCAAAATGATTTACGGATACGAAATGGTTATCTTGTTTAACGAGAAAGATCAGCCGTCGGAATTCTTCGTCCGAGCCGAAAAAAGCGTTAACGCGTTTGCAAGGTTTGAGAAGTTCATCAAAGAACACGAACTCGAACAGCGCGAAAGCGGGGCGTTCGATCACATACGGGAAGATGCTGAAGCGAAGTTCGAAGCCAAGGCGGCGGAAGACAAAGCAAGATCAGCACGGAATCAAGAAAAATGGAGATTGGTCCGTAAACTGGACACCAATGTGCCAGTCCTTGTTGAAGTCGATGGAAGGAAGTTGACGGTCCGTAACCGGACAATCTTCCGCGGTCAAAAACTCGGCGGAAGCAAGCTCGATCTGGATACCGCTTTTGATAGCGGTGTGCTTCACCAAATAGCCGCCCAGGTCACTGCGCGGATTGAAGCAAACGCGATATAGTTTTATATTTTCACACTCTTGCTTTTTGCAAATCGCCCGACGTTCTATCAAACGAACGCCGGGCTTTTTTTATGTAAAAACTAATTATAGACCTAGCTATAGGGCTTGATTTTTTTAGACAACTCCCATACAATCGTAAGTTATGTAGAACTTTAGGAGGAACTATGGGTAAAAGAATTTTTCTAGACAAACCGCCAGAAAATTGGCTATTAGCTTTAAAAAATGGTGTTGCAACTTTTAATCTTTGCAGAAAGGAGTTGATTAGAACTCTAGCCTTAAGCAACAAGACTTTGGCAGACATTGGATCTAGTGAAGAAGAGCTTGAAAAACTCGAGATCGAAAACCCAAGAAAAGTTGGTGTGAACTACGCCAAGTTTTGGTTGAACAAAATTCGTTCGACCAAGAATCCTGATCCACGTTGTTTAACTCAACTTACTCTACTGATGCGAGAACACAACATTACTATGGAAGAGATCGGCGCGGCAGAAACAGATCTAGTATAAAAAACACCCGGACATGCATAATGTTCGGGTTTTTATTTTGTTTGAAAAATTTCTAAGTAATATTACGAAAAGCTAATTCCAAACAGTCTGAAGAATAAGGTTACGACAGGCATCAAAATTTTATCTAAGATTCCCAAAAATAAAAAGATAACTACTATTAGAAAGCCGTAGCGTTCCATTTCTAATAATCGATACATGATGTTATCTGGCAACATCGAACCCAATATTTTACTTCCATCCAATGGTGGAATTGGCAAAATATTAAACACCGCCAAAACTAAGTTGATAACCACTGCCTTCAACCAAATCTCCCCTACCATACCAGTAACTAAACCAAATTTAATTGGCAACATAAATAACACTGCCAAAATTAAATTACTTAATGGCCCAACCACAGAAACCAAAGCCATTCCTAATTTACGAGGGTTAAGATTATTAAAATTTACAGGCACCGGCTTGGCCGCCCCAAATACAATTGGGCTTCCTACCAGAAGCAAAAACCCAGGCAATAAAATTGAACCAAATGGATCAATATGAGGAATTGGGTTTAAGGTTATTCGGCCTTCATCACGAGCTGTACTATCCCCTAATTTCTCGGCCATTAAGCCATGACTAACTTCGTGAACAATTGCCGAAAATATCAAAATAACTAAAGTTGTTGCAATACTTATAATATCCATAGTAATATTTTAGCATAAAATAATAGTGGATCTAGCAGGCTTGCCAAATATCAATCAAAAGTGTATACTTAGCAAGTACTTAATTTATATATCAAATCTATGCCAAGAATGTGTACTGTCTGCGGCAAGACTTACTCCAAAACTATCAAGCGTTCCCACAGTATGCGTGGCTCAATCGTTAGATTGAAAGCAAATCTACAATGGACCAGAAACGAAGATAACAACCGAGTTAAAGCTTGTACTCGCTGTATTAAAGCAAAGACTAAGAAGATTACTAAAGTTGCTGCTTAAAAAACTGCTCTCGCTAAATATTGCGAAGCAGTTTTTTTATTTGTCTAAAATTTGAGAGAAGTTAAAAGCCGGTCCCAAGCTATTTATTCAATTTGGCCATTTCTTTGGTGAGCTTAGTAGCAATATACACCCAAACTATATATGGAACCATAAGAAGTGCAGCAAACCGTGAGACAGGAAAGATCATAATTGCAACTAAGATTGTTGTTCCGTTCAATAAGTTCATGAACAAAATTGCTTTTTTAAAATTATGCTCGACAAAAAATATTTTATTCCAAAACAGATTCAAGTAAGCATTAACGATTAATACAACTCCAACGATGTACTGCCATTTGCTAAACGCTGGCACATTCCAAAACCACAATACACCAAAGCCTACTAATAAATATAAGATCGTCCAAATTTGACCAATAATTTTACCGCTTGGAGTCCATTTTGGTTTATGTAAATGTTTATACCAATCCTTTAAACCTCGATTAGTAAATCGAGCGCCGAAGTAAGCTGTCGCCGCAATAACAGCTGGAATTACAAAAAAATTAAACTTCATATGTTTTATTTAGTTCGGGATCAATATATTGCAGTTCATATTTTTCGCACCACATTTTTGCAAAACGATGAAAAGCTCCCCCACCATTAATAAAGGCGTCGTGAATAGGAAAATTAATCTTAGCTTTTGTCGCAGTGATATAATCTAAAGTCTCACTAACCTTGCTCCAAGGTGCAGCAACTGGAAGTAACATCACCTCAACTTGCTTAGGAGGAATAAATAGAGCATCCCCAGGATGAAAAATTTTATCATTAATTAAATAACCTGTATTTTGAAACTTTGGTAAATCTGGATGCATAATGGCATGATCGTTGCCGAAAGCCTCGATTGTAAAAGTACCCACTGTTGTCGTCGCGCCTTCTTCTACAATTTCACATGAGATGCTGTGCTTGTCTAATTCAACTTTAACTTCTGTGTTAGTAATAATCCGAGGATTATTTTTTAGCAAAGGTTGAAGTTTGTCGATATCTAAATGATCCTGATGCACATGAGTAATAATAATGGCGTCTAGGCTTAAGTCTGGAATGTCACTATACAGACCTGGGTCAAATAATATTTTTGTCTGGCCGTCATCCAGTAAAACACAGGAATGGGCATATTTTGTAATTTGCATAAGATTAAATTAAGTTATTGAGAGGTTACCAGCTTCCGCCGCCTCCGCCGCCTCCGCCACCTCCGCCACCTCCGCCAGAGAATCCACTACCACCACTAGCTGCAGTGCTAACTGATGAAACTGCTGATTGCATTGAAGAAGAAAAGTCACCAATAGAACTGGAAAGTAAAGCTACGTTAAAAGCCGTTCCTGTGGAGTCATTATACCAAGTTGGTTGCTGGTTATAAATTCCTTCGAATTGCTTAGCCCACTCCTTCTCTACACCTAAAGCAATTGCATAAGGTAATAAAGCTTCGAAGACTTCTGGTTTTTTTTCTGGAGCATTAGCGAAAGTTAATCGGTCTTTTTCGGCAACACTAAGATATAATTTTAATCCCAAAATATATTCACGCATCTCGGCACCCTTTTTAGTAAGGGCTGGCATGATGAAGGCAAAGATTAAAATGATCAAACCTGAAACTATTCCACTAATTAAACCAATAGTACCAAACAAACTTTCTCCAAAAAAACTTATAATAAAACCCAAGAACATTGCCGCAGCTATTGTTAAACCTTTAACAGTATTAGGATTGTATCTGTAAAATCCACTATTTTTTAACTCTCTAAATATTTTATTTGGTATAGACCTCATCATCAGTGCAAAAGACTGATTAGTTTTTAGATCAGATAACTTCACAGTATTTGCACTTGTCGAGGGTTCGGAGCCAAAAAGTGCCTTCACTGACTCTAAAGTTGTTTCACCTTGAGTGAACAAAGCTACTAAAAGCATATTAGTTTCTTTGTTAAGAGAGGGATCGATGTCCTTCAACCTTGTGAGTTGATAATCAGAACCTTTAAAAAATAGAAGTTTTTTAGTTTCAATTTTTTCGATTTTTAAATAACCCTTCACTGCCAAGTCAATTAACTCAGCAGAAAAATCTCGATTATCAAGTTTCCCATCGACTAAAGTACCTAAGTACAAAGGGGTCAGATTTTGAGGTGGTTCGAATTGTGCAACTACTACTCCTCGACCTTTGGCATCTTTACCAAACTTACGCCACAGGTACATCATAATAAAGAAAACTAAAATAGGAACAGCGACTATTCCATTATCTCGAACTATTGCTAGAATTTTTTGACTTGTTGTTGGTTTTGCAATCGTTCCAACAGGAACACCAGCTACAACAGTAAAACCTTCGCCAGGATTTAAAACCTGCTTAGAAACAAACTGAGGCTGTGTAGTAGACTCGCCTAACTTTTGGCAATTGGTATTTTTAGTACCATCTGGTCCTACGAAACATTCAACCCTTGTAGTCGAGGTTGGTAAATTTAATAATACTGAGCTCTTCAAAATAGGTACGGTCCATTCCGATCCAATAGCATTCCAATAAAGCTCGTCGTGGTCATCAAAAAAATTAATGGCTCGATCTACCACGTACGATATAGCATACACATGTTTTCCAGTAATTGTTTTGTCAGCATCACCTATTTTTAAAACCAGTTTTCCATCACTGGTTGACTTCAACAGTCCTGCAGAATTAGAGCCGTCAACTTGTACAGAAACATCGCTAATGCGAAGATTAAACTTACCCCAGTCATTATTGTATTTGTATGGGATGTTTCGGAAAATTCCATGCTTTTGAAGACTTCCAAAGTTATACTCAATCCGCTCCTTCACATAAATTTGTCCGTCTGCCTGAACATCAATAACCACTTCATAATTATCTATTTGTTCTGTGATAGCAATCTCTGGGAAGTCTGGCTCTACAAAATCTTGCTGAGCATAAACTGACACAGGGAAAATAAGTGTGGCGAAAAATAATGTGACTAAAGTTAATCGAAATAATTTCATATATAAAAAATTTGGTTGTAAAATTAATTTAATAAATCTAGCCGACCACACCTACAATCTGACCAACTGCGATACCAACCATAATGGCAATGCCACCCATAATCAAAGTAAATAAACCATCTCTCATAGCTCGAACATGAAACATCTTGGCATTGAATACTCCCAATAAAAATAGTGAAAGTAGAGTAAGTGAAACCGAAATAACAACTGAGGTTTTTGAAGAAGAATAAAAATATGGTGCCAACGGAATCAATCCAGCCAAAACGTAAGAGAAAAACATTACAATCGAAGCCAGCATTGACTTAGAAAGAGCCACTTCTTTTTTGATTTCATACTCCTCTACAGACTGCTCGGATAGCAAACTTCCAACTGCCATGGAAAAACCTTCCACAAAAATTAAGACCAAACCGGTAAGAATAATACTAGACTTATCCATTTCTGCGATAGCAATACCAGCTAACAAACCAACAGTAGAAACCAAACTATCCTCTACCCCAAAAGTAAAGTTGCGAACTATCTGACTATAATTTTTTTTGCTAATTTTCATTTTTAATTTTAATTATGACCCGTGCTACCAAAACCACCAGTACCACGAGCAGTTTGAGGTAGTTCTTCTGTAAATTCAGGAGTTGGTAAAATAATCGCCTCTATTACAAATTGAGCAATACGATCACCAACATTAACTACAAAATCGTTGTCGCTGTGATTAGCCAGTACACAAGTGATTTCGCCACGGTAATCACTATCAACCACACCAGCTAAAGTATCGATACCAAATTTTACCGCCAAGCCAGAACGCGGAGCAATGCGTCCATAAAACCCAAGTGGAACGGCAACAGCTACACCAGTATTAACATTGGCAAAACCTCGTGCTGGGATTGTGATTGGCTGTGATGCATACAAATCTAGTCCAGCAGCAAATTCGCTTCCCCGAGTCGGTAAAGTCGCTTGTTCATCAAGTTTTTTGAAGAATAATTGGGAATCGGTTTGTTCCATATCTTTAGCTTTATTATACCACCAATCTAAAACCGCCGAATCCAGACAGAGCGGCGGTTAGAAAATTTCTAATACATCATAGGGTAATCTGGATATGACCGAACAGCCGGAGAATACATTGGCCAAGCTCCTGTTATTCGTAAGATAATATAGAGCGCTAGTAACACCACAAACGACAAGATAGTATTGATCAAGACAGAGACACCAGCACGCCAACCAAGTTTTATTCCCATCAGCACTGGCGGCAATACTAGCACAACTAAAATGAATAGACCTGCCAAAAGTATAATTGCAAGGCTTGTGATACCACTGTCGTAAGTACCGTACATTATAGTTGACCGCAGTGCCATCTGAGCTAGAAAACCAATACCAACCACCACAAATGCCGATAATATCCCTACTGCTGAGTAAAGAGGGTGCAATAAATGAAATATCTCTTCTTCGCTATGAGATGTGTTTAGTGGAGTGTTTGACTGGAAAGAGTTGCTAGCTACGGCCATTTTTGAACTGCGTAGATATGACCATCGGATAAGCCAAATGATAACTGTTAATATGACAAGTCCGAGCAAAACTTTCCAGAGCATGCTAAACCAATTCAAAGCTAATTTACTATTGGCATATTCACCGTTTACAGTAAGACTTTCGTTTGGCGACAAGTTCTGTGCTGTTTTTGTGACAGGTCCGTTAGTCCCAATTAAATTTACAGTTTGAACAAATTCTGGAGAACTCATTCGAGCTCCACTACTATCGGCGAAGGCACCAATCATTCCGTCGGAAACAGCTTTTGTGGAATAATTTACGTTCGAACGCTTGCCCTTCAGAATTAACTCACTATCAACATCCACGGAAACACTTATATTTTTTATTCTAGAATTTACCTTTGGTGTTTCAAAAGCAAATTTATAAACTCCCAAAGATTTTTTCACATAACCCTTAGCGACATAAGCAAAAATCACTTCACCTTTTGCATTAGGCTCTACTACTTGAGTCAACTTAATATCATACTGATTTCCAGCCGACTTAAAAGTTAATTTCTCATAACCTGATGGATTATTCATAATTCTGTTACCACTATAACCACCAGAAGGATAAACTAGATCATACACCGCGCAGGGCTTGCCGTTTAATTCATAGGGATAAAGGCAAGGATTATTATTAACCATGGTTTGCTGAAGCGCCGTAAACTCGGTGGGATTAGCATTAGGAATTTGAATGCCAAACATGTCCACGGCCTTATCGCCGGTGTTTGTAAAACTAATCTTGCCATATACTACTGCCTCACCGTTTCCTCTGAATACGACTGTATATGAGTGTTCTTGGCCAAAGAACAAGTCTCCGGTTTGTGCCATTGTACTCAAAGGAGCCAAAGCGCCTACAAGTGCAAAAACCAATACCACAGCCCTTACAATATTGAACTTTATTTTATTCATATTTATTGCTTAATTATGATTAAATTATATCATCACTAGTATAAAACCGCTCAACCAGTATGGTTGGCGGTTTTATATTTAAACTACAAAATAACTATCTTCTTGCGGCTTGTTTTCGTCATCAACACGGCGCATAATATCATCTAAATCTTCGTCGGAGAAAAATTCTATGGTAATTTTACCACCACGCCCTTGGCGCGATACTTTAACCTGAGTTCCAAACTTGCCTCGTAATTTTGTTTCAATAGCCATTAATTTTGGATCAGGAACTGCAGAGTCTACAACTTTGCGTTTTGCAAATTCTCTAACCTTAGCTTCTACCTGGCGAACGTTCATCCCTTGTTCTAGAATCTGCTTGTACATCAATAACTGTTTTTCTATATCAGGAAGTGTAAGAATCGCGCGGCCGTGACCTTCAAAAATTTTACCTTCTATAATTCCACGTTGAATCTCTGCAGGTAATTGAAGTAGTCGTAATGTGTTTGCTACGCCCGGTCGAGACTTACCAACTTTTTTAGCAACTTCAGCCTGGTTCATATTAAACTTTTCGATCAAGCGCTGATAAGCTTGGGCTTCTTCGATAGAGTTAAGTTCTTGTCGTTGAATATTTTCTATTAAAGCAACTTCGAGCTTAGTTTGATCCTGTAAAGTTTTTTTCACAATTGCCGGAACTTTAGTTAGTCCTGCAAGTTGAGACGCACGAAAACGTCGCTCACCAACTACCAACTCATACCCATTCTCAGTTTCTGTAACTACTACTGGTTGGATTACTCCGTGCTCTTTAATAGAATCGGCTAATTCTTGCAAAGCTTCTGGTCTAAAAACTTTTCGAGGTTGGTATGGGTTAGCTACTATTTTAGAAATTTCAATTTCCTGAATGGTGCTATCGTTGTATGAGACTTTTTCTGATGGTTCTAAATTAATCACCTCTTCACTTACAGTAACCTCTGGTACAACTTCTAAAGGTGGGTACGGAGTTGCGGAAACAAAATTATCGCTAGGAGTTAGCGATTCGTTTAATGGTTCGGTGTTTGTATTATTTAAATTGTTTGGGGAATAAATTGAATCCATAAAATCTGTGGTGCCGGTGGTGGGACTCGAACCCACACGCCCTTGCGGACACGCGATTTTGAGTCGCGGTTGTCTACCAGTTCCAACACACCGGCAAGGTGAATAATAACCTATTAATTCTATCAAATAGAAAGACCTTGCGCAAAGCCTGCCTAAATCAACAAGCTAACAATTATCCCTATAATTAAGCCGGAAATTAACGAGAAAATTATATCTTTGGGATAATGAAAGCCTAGTACTACCCTGCCCAAGCCAGTAAGGATGGCTACCACCATAAAAATGAGTGCAAATACTGGGTATGAAGTAACTAGAGCACCGCTCGCTGCGGTCAAAGAAATCATGTGACTCGAAGGGAATGAGTTATGAGCTTTTGTTTCTAAAGATAAAAAAATCGAAGACAGCGGATTAAAATTAAATTCTTGATATGGCCGAGCTTTTGGAAATATTCTTGATAAGATAGGAACAAGAATAAGTCTAGCTATAATAAACGCTACTGCGATACGTGTAATAACTTTGGCATCGGTTACAATATAACTCAGATAAAAAATTATTGGCAATAAAAATAACCAAGAGTAATTACTCCAAAATCTCCACCAATTCCTAAATCGATTGCTGAATTTTAACCGAGACTGCCACTGTAAATAATCTTCTTTAAAAGCTAGTTTCATCTGGAAAAATAAACAATTAATATTATCACTGCTAAAACCAAACGATACCAAGTAAATATCGCGAACGAACGACTAGCAATATATTTAAGCATATACTTAATGGCTAAAAACCCGAATATTGCACTAGATAAAAATCCTACTACCAATTGTAAGTGATTTTGAATGTGGGCAATGTCTGGTAATTTAAGTAATCCCGCCCCTAGCGTGATTGGAATGGCAATTAAAAAACTAAACTTAGCCGCGTCTTCTCTTTTAAATCCTTGAGCCAAGCCCGCAATCATGGTTGACCCACTACGTGATACTCCTGGAAATAGAGCAACGGCTTGACTAAGACCAACTATCAAACTATTCAACCAAGTAATATGAGTAAGAGTTTTTAATTTTGAACCGTACTTATCGACTACAAACAAAATTATTCCAACAATAGATAAGGTCCCTGCGATTAATAATGGGTTTCGAAAAGAACTTTCTATTCTGCTCTCTAAAAGTTTTCCTATCACTGCAGCGGGAATCGTGGCTATGATAATTAACCAACTTAATTTTTGATAAGTATTATTTTTTAAGTCACGAGAATTTTTTGAGAGTGAATTAAAAAATCCTTTGGCTAACAACCAGATGTCGTTTCGAAAATATGTAACCACGGCTAACAATGTTCCCCAATGCAAAGCCACATCATAACTCAGACCTTGATCTTGCCAGCCAAAAAGATACGGCACAATTATTAAATGAGCCGAGGATGAAATTGGTAGGAACTCCCCTAGTCCTTGAACCATTCCTAATATAAATGCTTGAAATATGTCCATAATTTACTGTACTTAATCTATTTTAAAAGAAATTTTAATCAATGCCAGGAATAGAAAATTGCAAACTAAAGTCTTTAACTTCCAGTTTAATTTTAGTATGAAGATCCAAATCTTCTGGACTGCTCAATACTTGAACGATCCAAGTTGCAATTTGCTTCATCTCGTCTTCTTTAGCACCGCGAGTAGTAATAGCTGGAGTGCCTAATCTAATTCCACTAGGGTCCAAAGGTCCACGAGGATCATCTGGCAAGACATTCTTGTTAACTGTTATTCCAACATCATCAAGTAAATCCTGAGCTTGTTTACCAGAAATATTAAAATTAGAAACTGTATCAATAAGTAATAAATGATTACTTGTACCACCAGTAACCATACTTATACCTAGCTTGGAAAATTCTTCGGCCATTGCTTTAGCATTTGCCAAAACTTGTTTCGCATAAGTTTTAAATTCAGGAGCAAGTGCTTCACCAAAAGCTACAGCTTTTGCAGCAACGTTATTCATATGAGGCCCGCCCTGTAACCCTGGGAAAACTGCTTTATCAATAGCAGCCGCAAACTCTTTACGGCACAAAATTAACCCGCCACGCGGGCCGCGCAAAGTTTTATGCGTTGTAGAAGTAACAACATCAAAACCATAATCAAATGGGTTGGCTAATTCCCCTGCTGCAATTAACCCAGCAATATGTGCTGCGTCCATCATAGTGATAGCACCAACCTCATCTGCAATAGTTTTCATTTTGGCATAATCAATTTCTCTAGGATAACTAGAAAAACCTGCCAATAAAATTTTTGGTTTGTGTTCGTGTGCTAAAGCGCGAATTTCTTCATAATCAATTTCACCCGTTGCAACATCTTTCATCTTATAACGCACGAAGTTATAAAATTGGGCACTCTGTGTTACTGGATGACCATGGGTTAAATGTCCCCCATGAGATAGATCCATACCCAAGACAGTATCACCAGGTTTTAACAATGCTAAATACACAGCCACGTTTGCCGGTGCGCCGCTTAAGGGTTGGACGTTAGCATGTTCAGCATTAAATAATTGCTTGGCTCGATCGATGGCAAGTTGTTCAATTTTATCAATATGCTCCTGACCGCCGTAATAGCGTTTACCTGGATATCCTTCGCTATACTTATTAGTAAAAACCGTGCCAAGAGCTTCGAGCACAGCTGAGGAGACATAGTTTTCTGAAGGGATTAGTTCGATTCCTTCTTTTTGTCTAGCAATTTCTGCCTGTAAAATATGGAAAACTGTTGAATCTGATTTTTCTAAATTTGGATAATTCATACCCTATTACTATATCAGAAAATAAAACAAACTGAATATAGCCCCTAATATGAACAATAAAATAAAACTACCTGTTGTCGCAAAAATGATAAAACCTAAAACTGCCGCTATAAATTTACCCATGGAAAGCATCTGTTCCATTCCCACTACATACGGCAAAATGTGAGTTGTTTCGGCACGTTCGTACGTCATTGCTGTAACAGGAATAAATACTAAACTTTTAGCGGTTCTAGAAATTGCATCTGTAATAAACGCACCGAAAGTACTGATTACGGGTATGCGAGCCATCCAAGAAAGCACATAAAAGAAGCCACCAATTTGCAACACTCGCCTTTTACCATGCTTGTCGGAATATATTCCAATTAACAAAGCCAAGCCTGTGGCCATCAAACTTGCTACTGTAACCATCGAACCAATGTCTTGATAATTTTTGATAATTATAAAAATAAAAATTGGCCAAATTGTCATTACTAACAATTCTTCGCCGAAAGCAAAATAACTAAAAAACCGAGCTGGGTATTGTTTTAACAACTTCCACGTGTCGTGATATTTATATGGATTAGGTTTGAAGATTTCTGAAGACCAAAATAATGGAACAACTGAACAAGCGTAAATTATTGACCCAATAATGAATATGGAATTTATACCCAAAAACAGCGCCAAGAAACCACCAACCATCGGACCTAGAATTTGCATTAAGTTCATTATGGCGTACATCACACTAAACTCTCTTGCAACCTGCTTACCATTTGCAAACCTTGCCAATGTCGCATGCCAAGCTGGCCAGAATAAAGCTTTTTGCATTGCGAAAATTACAGGGGCTATATATAACAAAGTCTGGTTGTACTGCGAACCAATTAAACAAAACCAAAAGATAATCTGAAGTGGAATACTAAACGCGATACTATGAGCGTAACCAAAACGGCTAGCAATTTTGGCACCAAATGGAATAAATACGATATATAAAGCATAAACAGATCCAATAAATAATAAAATTTCTGAAACTGTTAAACCTACAACAGAATACAAAAAAATTGGTTCAAACAAAGAAATAATTGCTTGAGCCAAATTTCCTATAGCTGTAGAAGCATAAAGATGTTCAACCTCTTTACGAACCTTTGCAGCAAAAAAATGCGGTAGATGAAAGCTAAATAACATTTAATTTTATTTTTGTATTTATTACGGTTATCCCGTAAAAGTTAATAATTTTATTTCAAACTACTCTGTTGTCTTACCATCAAAATGTTCTTCACTGGCCATAGCTTCGGCTTTCGTAGCCCGAACAATTCCATCCATATGCTCTGGTGGTGAATATACTGTGTACAACTTTAGAGGCACATCACCAGTATTGATAATGTTGTGCTTAGCACCCGCTGGAACGACAATTGCAGAACCATCTTCAAGTTCATGCTCAACGCCATCCAAGACGGCTTTACCTACTCCGTGCTCAATGCGGAGGAATTGATCTAGATGATGAATTTCTTCGCCGATATCATCACCGACTTCAATACTCATTAAAACCAATTGACTATTTTTTGCAGTATAAAGAACGCGGCGGAAGTCACTATTCTCTAAACTAAGTTTTTCGATATTTGTAACGTAACCATTCATATATTTATACCTTAATTACTTTCATTATAGCACTAAATTGATAAGTCGGTCTGGTACAAAAATGACTCTTTGTGGTTCCTTGCCCGCTAAAGAAGTTACGATTTTTTCTGACTTCATAACTAAATTCAAAACCTCTGCTTGGTCTGTACCAACTGGAACTTCGATTGTATCGCGGAGCTTTCCATTAATTTGAACAGCAATATTAGTAGTAGCGCTAGTGATTTTTGATTCATCATATTGAGGCCACGATTCGTTCTGTAAACTGCCTGAGATTTGATTATCCTCGTCCTGTTCAGTTTTGCCTGTCAGTATCTGAAATAATTCTTCGCTAATATGAGGAGCGAATGGATAAAGTAATTTTAAAAACGCTATTACTGTCTGTTTTGTTACTAACTCATCTTTTACTTCATTATGGAACTTCATGAAGCTCGAAATTGCGGTATTGTAACCAAACTCTTCGATGTCTTCACCAATTTTTTTAATCAAAATATTAAGTTCTCGATCTACCTTCTCGGAATTTACATCAGTAAATTTTGTATTATGAACCCAATACCAAACTCTGTCCAAGAATCGCGCCACTCCAGTGATACCTTTATCACTCCACGCAACACTAGCCTCATGAGGGCCTAAAAATAATTCATACATACGGGCTGTATCCGCACCATATTGCTTAACTATTTGGTCTGGGTTAACCACATTTCCTTTGCTCTTACTCATCTTACTTCCATCTGCAGCTAAAATCATACCGTGAGGTACACGTTTGGTATAAGGCTCGCTCACAGGAACCAAGCCTTGATCGTATAAAAAGATATTCCAAAAACGGGAATACAACAAATGCAAAGTTGTATGCTCCATTCCACCAAAGTAAGTATCAACAGGAAGCCAGTATTTGAGTTTATCCATCGACGCAAATTCAGAATCATTTTTTGAATCTGTGTACCTCAAATAATACCAAGAGCTTCCCGCCCATTGTGGCATAGTATTTGTCTCGCGTTTAGCTGGGCCACCGCAATTTGGACAAGTTGTATTAACCCATTCATCTATAGCTGCTAATGGTGACTCACCTGTACCAGTTGGTTCGTATTTTGCCACTTCAGGCAAGACTACAGGCAATTGATCTTCTGGCACTGGAACAATGCCATCGACATCACAATGAATGAGTGGAATTGGTTCACCCCAGTAGCGCTGCCTACTAAACACCCAGTCGCGAAGTTTGTAAGTGGTCTTAGGTATGCCATATTTCGCTGCCATTTCTGGTAAAGCCTTTTCTGTAGTTAACCCAGAAAATTCACCAGAATTGATCAGAACCCCTCCACCAAGGTAAGGTCCGTCACCATTCTCTAACCAATTCAAAACATGCGGAAGCTCCGCCAGCGGTGATAAGTTTTTTATTTCCTCCATGTCTAACCAGATTGGTTCAAATTGATTTTTTTCTTCATCACCAATTGGTTGTTGATCTAAATTGGTTAGTTTAAACTTTACAAAATTTGTTGTAACGCGATGATTTTTCTGTTTGTGAGTTGCATGAAATTCGGCTTGGACAGTATATGGCAATTCTCCCACGTACTCCATATTTAGATATCCTGTTTCCTCTATGGTCTCGCGGCGTCCTGCTTGCTCTCGGGTTTCTCCTTCTTCGATTCCCCCACCAACTAGAGTTAACCATGGTAATTCTTTCCATTTTAGAGCTATAAACTTATCTTCAGTAGGATGCATAACAATAGTTTGCACCATGTTGCGATCATGCAATTCTTCATTTTCTTTGGGTGGATTAACCGTATCTACAATACGAGGTGTAACTACTTGTAGGATTGGTAAATTAAATTTTGTGGCAAATTCAAAATCACGAGCATCATGAGCAGGAACAGACATAATTGCGCCCGTGCCATAAGTATTTAAAACATAATCAGCAACCCAAACCGGAATTTGCTGGTTAGTTGCTGGATTAATAGCTTTGACGCCTTTTAACTCGACACCGGTTTTTTCTTTGCCTTCTGCGGTGCGATCAAAATCTTCTTTATTTGCAGCTACCTGAACATATGATTTAACTTCATCATTATTTTGAATAGAAGCTTCTAATTCTCGAATCAACGAATGCTCTGGGGCAACAACTAAATAAGTAGCACCAAAAATAGTGTCAGGACGAGTGGTGAAAACTTTTACCTTTTGCCCTGCTCCGTCGATTGCAAAATCTATTTCTGCACCTTCAGACTTCCCTATCCAATTAGCTTGTTGAAGTTTTACTGCCTCTGGCCATTCTGGTAAATTTTCTAAGCCTTGTAATAACTTTTCTGCATACTCAGTAATTTTTAAATACCACTGGCGTAATTCTTTTTTCTCGACTTGTGTACCACAACGCTCGCAGTGACCATTGATCACTTCTTCGTTTGCTAAACCGGTGAGATCTTTTGGACACCAATTTATCAAACCAGTTGCTTCATAAGCTAATCCGGCTTTAAAAAATTGCAGGAATAACCATTGAGTCCACTTATAATATTCTGGGTCTGTAGTGTTTACTTCTCTGTTCCAATCAAAACTATAACCAAGTCGTTGGCATTGCTTGCGAATATTTTCGATATTTTTAGCAGTCGAAACTTTAGGTTGAACGCCGTGTTTAATGGCATAGTTTTCTGCTGGTAAGCCGAAGGCGTCATAACCAATTGGGTATAAAACTTCTTTACCAGTCATTCGATAGTAACGTGCCAAAACATCTGCCGCTGTATAACTACGCAAATGACCCATGTGCAAACCATCACCTGATGGAAAGGGAAATTCAACTAATACATATTTCTTTTCTTTATCTGAGTTTTCGGTAGCACTAAAAGTATTATTGGTTACCCAATATTCTTGCCACTTTTTTTCTATTTGTGAGGGATTATATTTTTTCATGAATTAGATTCTAATTGCAGCGACTGTGAATTTTTGTTCGCTCTCGCCAAGCGTCTATCATAATCTTCTTGGCTAATCTTCTGCTCTGATAATTGATCATGTAATTGTTGTAGGTACTGTTCTGTTGCGAGTGGTTTTTGAAAATGATGATTATCTTCGTAGGGATCATTGCCCCAAGTACCACCCCATTCCCAAGCACGCTCTTCTAGCCATTTTACCACTGGATGCTCTGGTGTGAAAGTCTGAGAATCATCAAGATTCCTGACAGCCCCAATTGGTGCCAAAGTCTCACCATCTTTAACAACAGGGTTATCCCATGGATTGATATCGATAGCAAAACCAAAAGCATGCAAAGATAAGCGAGTCGTGCCGGCAATATAACGATAGTTTAAAGCTGAACTATTATTGTCCTGCATGGAAAGTTCATCTTCCCCACCATACTGCACATCTTGAATAGGTACAACTTTATCAACCATAAATTTTTGATCTAAGAGAAATGTAAAAAGTTCTTTCACTTCTGGAGCTAATTGTCTATCAACCATAATCTGACCTTGGCAAAATTTTCCATCCTTATTTAAATATTTTACACCCACCAACTCTTGCCGATCCAAAATATCTTTTGCCTCAGGGTTAGATTCTAAAATAAAACTTTCGATTTGTTCTCGATTTAACTTACTATCAATCAATGGATATTCAAAACTACCATCAGGAGGATGATGAGTTTCATTAAATTTAATTTTAGCTAGATCGCGTTCGTTCATTGCCTCTATAGATTGAATAATTTCTTAGCATTATTTGTGGTCGCTACAGCAACCTCTTCTACGGAAACCCCTTTCCATTCAGCAATTTTTTCTGCCACTTCTGGTAAATAACTTGGTTCATTGCGTTTACCACGCATTGATTTAGGAGTTAAATATGGTGCATCTGTTTCTAAAATAATTGTATCCAAACTTAAAGCTTGAACAACTTCTTTACTTCTGTCTGTTCTGTCAAAAGTAATAATTCCATTCAATCCAATATATCCACCGAGCTCAACGAACTTTAATGCAGTTGGAGCATCCCCTGTGTAACAGTGAACTTCAAACCGAAGCTTGCTCCCGTCCAGCCAAACACCTGGTGTTCCTGTGTTCTCTGGATTTTTTATTTGTTTTATTATTCCTACTAAATCCTCATAAGCATCCATGGTTCCATCAGAAGGCCGACAATGAACACATAGAGCCTTGTCTAATTCTAGTGCGAGACTAATTTGGTCGTTAAAAGCTGCTCGCTGTAGAGATTTAATTTCCTCTAAATCTCGGTCTGCTGGTAAGCGGTAATAATCCAAACCACACTCACCTATTCCTACAATTCGATTAGCGTTTGATCCGGCATTCTCTACAATATTTCGATACAATTGAGTATCAAAATGTTCTTCTTGAGTTTTATGTTTTACTTCTTCTTCGTCTTCAAAATCATGAGCATAGGTATGAGAGGGGTGCAGACCAATCACTGCATAAACATCCTCACTAAATTTATCTAGCAAGTTCACGGCTTGGCGACTAGTATCAATTTGAGTTCCCACATTAACCACAGCTACTCCTACATCTAAAGAACGCTGAATAGTTTCGATCGCGTCATCTTTGAAAGCACGTAAATTAATATGTGTATGGGTATCTATAAATTTCATTATCACTGGATAAATTAATCATTTCTGTTAACAAATGGGTTTTCCATTTTGAATAATATCTCTGGTGTTCTCTGGTTTACTGCATCAATAGTTATGTTATATTTTTTAGCATATTGAGCATCAACAGAATCAAATAATGCAGTCGAATAATCAAACCCGAGCTTTTCGGAAATTACCTTAACAACCTCCTCCGAAGCACCTTCAACTTCTATATATGGTTCCAAAAATGGCCATTCATCAATAGTCACATCAACTCCATCAATTTGCCACAACTCTCGCTTTGATTCTTGGTAAGCCTTTTTTTGACAACCAATGCTTTCTAATAAACTAACTCCGGCTTCGTAATCACTAATAATAAATTCTGTTTCTTTTTGGCGTTCGATACCTTCACCATCAATGGCTTTTAAAGACATGGTAATTTTGTCACCTTCATCTCGTACTCGAAGCCACCCACCAGTGACACCATGACCTTCTGGCATATTAAAAACTGTTCGCCTTTGCATGTATTCTGGGCGAATTAATTTTGCCCCGATTGATTTTAGTTTTTGACGGACTTCATCTTTATCAATATTCTCAAAAGTCGCCTCGTACTCAACTTGCATAATTACTCGTTAATTCTTGGGAATAATGGATCGGCTTTCACAATTTTTTCTGCTGTAACACAATCCAAAATCTTTTGGGCCGACTCTGGGATAAATGGAAGTAATTGCTTAGCCACTGCTTCGATAATCACCAACACCTCTTTAGAAACTCTAGCGAACTCATCTAGATCGGTTTTACCAATTTCCCACAGTTTTGTTTCGTCGACAATTTTGTTGGCGCGAGCAACCTCCTCCCAAACTTTTGCTAAAGCTTCGTGGAATTTATAACCAGTAACAGATTGATCAATTGAATTTAACCAATCAGTTTGAGCTGGTGTTGTACCCTCTGGGATTTTTCCGTCTAAATACTTTTCTACTAAAGTGGTTACACGACTAACTAAATTTCCTAAACCATTAGCTAAATCACCGTCGTAACGAGCGCGAAGTTTTTCTTCACTAATATCACCATGACTATCATAAGGAACTTCTCGCATTAAAAAGTAACGAACTGCATCGGCGCCAAACTTTTCGACCCACTCATTCGGATCAACAATATTTCCTGTTGTCTTAGAAAGCTTTTGATTATTCAATGTTAAAAAACCATGAATTGCCACTGATTTTGGTAATGGCAAATCTGCCGCTAATAATAACGCTGGCCAAATAATACAGTGAAACTTAGCAATATCTGGACCAACAACATGTAAATCAGCTGGCCAAAAACCACCGGCACCAGAATAATAATTAATTAAGGCATCTACCCAAACATAAATAGTCTGCTCTTTATCCCAAGGGACTTGAATCCCCCACTTTACATTAGGGCGAGTAACGGCAATGTCTTTAAATCCTTCTTTTAACATCGAGAGGATTTCTTTCTTAGAATGTTCCGGATAAATTACAAATTCGTTATTTTCAATTTTTGCTTCGATTGTTTTAGTAAATTCCGAAACTTTAAAGAACCAATTTTTTTCTTTAATTAATTCTGGTTTAGTTTTATGATCTGGACAAACACCGTCCACTAAATCTTTTTCGGTTAAAAAAGCTTCATGGCCAACACAGTACAAGCCTTCGTAGTCCGCTTCGTATAAAAACCCGTTGTCTTTAATTTTAGTAACTATATCTTCTACAACTTTAATATGATCGGCATCAGTAGTACGAATAAAACGATCGTAAGAAATATTTAAATTATCCCAGGCCAACTTAAAGCCTGCAGAAGTTTGATCTGCAAACTCCTGCAGTTCCAAGCCAGAATCTTTAGCATAGTCAGCGATCTTTGCACCATGCTCATCAGTTCCTGTTAAAAATCTAACATCACCACCTTTAGCGCGATAAAAACGTGCTAACACGTCGGCCGCTACTTTTTCGTAAGAATGACCAATATGAGGCTTACCATTAATGTAATCAATTGCGGTGGTTATGTAGAATTTCTTTTGTGAATTTGTATCTGCCATGTAAATAATTATACTTAAAATGAAGAAAAAGCTCTTATTTGAGCTCTTTCATTATATCTATTAATACTCTGGCTAACAAGCTGACATTTTAGCCTACTAAACGTCTGGCTGAATCTCTGAATGAATATTTTTATCTTGAAAAAACTCTTTGATAATTACTGTAATTGCCCCTGCTAGTGGAACTGCCAGTAGAATACCCAGCACCCCAGCTAACTTAAAACCAATCAACAAAGACAGCAAGACTACTAATGGAGAAGTCCCGACAGTTTTTTGCATAACCTTTGGGACAAGAACGTACCCTTCGGTTTTTTGAATAATGACGTATAAAATAATAACCCCAATCACTAAAGGTGGGCTCTGAATCATAGCGAAGAAGATGGCGGGAATAGCCGCCACAAAAGGTCCGATGTAAGGGACGATTTCCAGTGAGCCTGCTATCAGTGCTAAAACCAAGGCGTAGTCCACACCTAAAATCGTTAAACCAACATAAGTCAGAACAAAAATGAAAACACTGAGAATTAATTGACCAACTACCCACAGACCCATTTTACGTTGAATTTTTTCGATCAAACCAACAATTGTATTATGGTATTGAGTAGGTACTAAATCGCCAATGAATTTTTTCATACCACGATCGGCGGCAACTAAATAAAATGAAATAACTAAAACAGTAAGCAATGCGACCAGTCCGTTAAATAACCCCAGTGCACGACCGAAGATCATATCACTACCAGTATTGCTGGTAACTAACTTTTGGGCAATTGTAGCTAGATCTGTGCCGCCAAAGAATATAGTTAAGCTTGGGTAACGTGCCTGTAATTCAACTGCATAGGATGGTAAATTCTCTGTTAAAACCTTAGCTTGCTCTACAACCAATGGAGACAACAAGGAGATTAGTAAACCAAAAAAACCTATCACGACTATATATGCTCCTAGTACACTAACAAACCTTGGAATTTTAAATTTAGTTAAATAGTCCACCATTGGCTCCATCGCGGATGCCAACACTAAAGCCAGCAATACTACAATCACAATATCTCGAATTAACCATAAAAATCCCAGGGATAATAAAATCACTACGACTCTTAAAATAATCTTGGTCGAATTGTCTAAAGAGTAATTCATGGCCTAATTATAGCTTATAATCAAAAACCCAGCCACTAAGCTGGGTTTTGAGTTTCTGATGGTGCTTCTAAAGCTTCTTGAGCATCTTTCATCTTTTGGTCCAATTGCTTGATACCTTCAAGACAATAAGCCTTAATTTGCTCACGCAAAAAATCTGTAAGACCTTCATTCTGTAAATCTCGAATTAAAATGTCCTTGATCGTACGATCAAGTGCTGATTGTTCGATTAAATTAATAATCTTTTCTAGTTTTTCGTCCATATTTATAAAATTTCTGATAGATTCTTAAAAGTTTCGGACTGTTCTTGCATCTTTGCTAAATCTGAGCCAGCATCATCAATAATACTTTCCGACCCTTTATTAGATTGATATTCTGCAACACTACCTAACTTGGTTGCATCTTTAGAAGCTTCTGGGTTAAACCCAAATCGTTCCATTATCCCCATCTTATGACCTTTCTTTTATTTCACGACATCACTTAAAGCTAAGCCTTACCTCGCAATGTCTTCAACAATTTAATATCTTCTTCAACTTTATCATGCTCAGTTTCGAGAATCAAGGGAACAACCATCTTTTTTTTAGCCAAGAAATCCAAAATTGCCTGAAACCCAGCTTTCCCAATTTTTCCCTTATTAATATGCTCATGACGATCAACATGAGAACCAAACTCAACTTTTGAATCGTTAAAGTGAAAAGCTGCTAGATAATTCAGTCCAATAACTTTGTCGAATTGCTTAAATACTTTTTCTACACCAGCTTTAGTACGAATATCGTAACCACTTGCAAAAGAATGCTGAGTATCAAAACAAATACCACCGAATAATTTATTCTTTTTTATAGGTTTCATTAATTCGGCTAATTCTTCGAAAGTATCACCTATAACTTCTCCAGCTCCAGCAGAAATTTCTATCAATAATTTTGTAGTACCCTTGTACCCGTCCATGACTTTCTTTAAACCTTCTTGAGCTTGCTTCATACCAACCTTACTTCCTAAATCTTTAAAACTACCTGGGTGAAACATTATATATTTTGCTCCTAGCAAACTTCCCCGCTCCAAGTCTGTGCGAACTAAGTTTATAGAACCATGAAAAGTTGAAGGCTTAGCTGACCCAAAATTTAAAATGTACGGAGCATGGATTACAAAAGTATCGAGATTAAATTTTTTCATCTCGGCTTTAAACTCAGCTACTAGTTCTGGAGTAATAGGCGCAGCCGCTCCACCCTGAGGGCTACGGGAAAAAATTTGAAAAGTTTCGCAACCAAAATCTGCGGCTCGAGCTGGCGCATTTTGCAAACCACCTGAAATCGAAACATGACAACCAATGAGAGGTTTATTCTTTGGGACTATAATTTTCGATGCTTTAGCCACTAACTTTTGCTCTCCTGCTTTGGAGATTGCTTTAGCACTTAATTTAACCATCTGTTTTATCTTAATTCTTCTATGGATTTAGAAATGTTAATTCTACTTTTTGGATCAACCTGATCTTTATATTGAGTTAGTAATCCCGCGATAGCATCTTCGTTATCCATGTCTAAAGACTGTCCGGCCAAACTTTCGATAGAAAAATACTCGTTATCTAGGCCTTCTAAAATAGCTGCACCATCTGGGGAAGACTCTGCAGTCAATAAAATGTCCTTTAGGGCACTGCTAATTTTCTCGCTCCGCAACTCTAAAGCCATCACAACATTACCTACTTTTTTTATAAGCTCATCCTTGCGAACTTCTGCAAATTGTTTTTGAGCCTCAACTCTGTTTAAAGAGCTGGGCTTATCAGGAACACTTGGTTTTTGTGCAGACCAATTTTCTTTACCAGAAAATTCCGCCCCTGCTCCAAACATCCCTTCTCTAGAAAAACCTTCTCTATACATTTTTGTTCCACTTATTTACTATGGTAAACAATTTGTTTTCTACTGCCTTTTTATACGGACCTACAACAGCAACTGTAAGTTTTTTTGCATCAAACAATTCTTTAGCTACTTTTTTTACCTGAGCAACAGTGATTTTATCAATTTCTGCAAAGGCTTCTGCAGGAGATTTAACATCTTTTCGAAATGCAGTTTGCTCTAAATACCAATCCAATCGTGATTGGTTGTCTTCTAAAAAGAGAGTGGTTTTACCTTTTAAGAACTCCTTAGCTTTCTGTAATTCTTTTGGGTTAATTTCCTCGGAAACTATTTTTGTTAGTTCTTCTAAAGTGACCTTAATAGCTTCTTCTAAATGAGAAACTCGAACACCAGCAGAGACGTCGAACGCACCTGTGTCTATATACGGATTTTGACCAGCGCGAACATAATATGCCAAACCGCGCTTCTCACGGATTTCTGTAAACAAACGAGAACTCATCCCCCCACTTAAAATAGAAGATAAGACTAGTGCTGCAGTGTTTCGTTTGTCATTAAAACCAAAAGATTTAAAAGCTAAATTAAAATGAGCTTGTTGAGTATCTTTTTTGAATAACGCCACGCGTGGTGCGTTCTGCGCATTCTTTACAGGACTAAATCCTTCAAATCTTTTAGATGGAATCTTAGCCCAATACTTATTAATAAGTTTATTCAACTTAGTACGGTCGTACTTTCCAGAAATTCCAATAATCATATTTCCTGTCTGGTAATGTCGATCTAAGTAACTACGGAACATAGCTTGATTAAACTTCGTAACTGTTCCGACTTGCCCTGCTATATCACGACCCAATGGTTGATTCGGCCACATAGTTTCCTCTAGCAAGTTTCCAACAATAGAACGTGGACTATCTTTGTACATATTAATCTCTTCGACAATCACACCTTTTTCTCGTTCCATTTCTGGCTTATCTAATAGTGGATTTTGAATCATGTCGGTAAGAATTTCGAAAATCTGTTCTAAGCGACTGTGGTGAGCTTTTATAAAATACTGAGTATGCTCTTTGCCGGTATTAGCATTCATCTCTCCGCCAAAACCATCTACGATTTCGGTAATAGCCATGGCACTAGGAAATTTTTTAGTTCCCTTAAACAAAAAGTGTTCTAAAAAATGAGAGATGCCATTTTCTTTTGGTGTTTCACTGCGGGAGCCGGTCTTAACAAAAAAATCGACGACTACACTTTCGGCGTCGCTACTGGGTACTTCTATAATTGTTAATTTATTTTTAAGAACTCGTTTGATGTATTTCATGAAGTAAACTTTAATTTCTGTAATTTTTTAATTTGTCTTTAAACTAATTTTGCTTTGATATAACTTTCTAGTTCATCTATCTTAACTCGCTCTTGAGTCGCAGTATCACGATCACGCACCGTAACAGCATTATCTTCTAGTGAATCAAAATCTACGGTTACACAAAAAGGTGTACCGATTTCATCTTGACTATAATAACGCTTACCGACATTACCACGATCATCCCAGGCGGTCATGAATTCTTGACTGAGAGTATCAAAAATTCCACGAGCCTTTTCTACTAATTCAGGTTTATTTTTTAATAACGGGAAAACGGCAACTTTGTAAGGTGCAAGTTTTGGAGGTAAAGCTAACCAAATGCGCTTGTCCTCACCTTCGCCTTCTTCTTTATAACTATCTAGTAGTACAGCCAAAAATGTACGATCAACTCCGAGTGATGGTTCGATTACATGTGGTACATATTTTTCGTTAGTTTGAGGGTCCAAGTAAGACAAGTCTTCCCCGCTTGCTTTAATATGATTCTGTAAATCGAAATCACCACGATAAGCAAGCCCATATAATTCTTTAGTACCAAATGGATAATCGAACTCAAAATCAATCGTACGCTTACTATAATGTGCGCGGTCAGCGGCTTCGATTTCTACCTCGTGGACATGATCCATATTCAGTTTTAGATCATCAGCCATCCATGACACCATAGCTTTACGCCATTCTTCGAAATAAGTAGTCCATTCCTCATCGCTTTTTGGTGCAGGAATAAAGTATTCGATTTCCATTTGTTCGAATTCACGAGTACGGAATACAAAGTTTCCTGGGGTAATTTCGTTACGGAAAGCTTTTCCAATTTGAGCAACACCAAAAGGAATTTGCTTACGACTAGTATTTTGCAAATTTTTAAATTGAACAAAAATTGCTTGTGCTGTTTCTGGACGGAAGTAAGCAATATTAGACTGCTCTTCTGCGGGACCAAGAAAAGTTTTTAACATCAAGTTAAACATTTTTGGTTCGCTAAAACCATCGGTCTTACCACAACTTTCACATTTAGCTGTAACATCAATTTGATCGGCACGAAAACGTGAATGACAACTTTTACATTCAACTAATGGGTCTGTGAAAGTAGCGACATGACCGGACGCTTCCCATACTTTGGGGTTCATTACCAAAGCGGCATCGAGTCCAATCATATCTGGACGTTGTTGAACAAACTTCTTCCACCAAAGTTGTTTTATATTATTTTTTAATTCTGTACCAAGTGGTCCGTAATCCCATGAATTAGCCAAACCACCATAGATTTCACTTCCTGGGTACACAAAACCACGTCGCTTAGCGAGTGATACAATTTTATCCATTAAATCTGGAGTCTTTGAAGATTTTTCTGTATTAGACATACAGAAATTGTACCAGTTTGATGGCTTTTGGGCAAAATAAAAACCCGTTCGAAAACGGGTTAATAACTATATATTGAGTTTGTCCATTTGGCTTTCCATGTCGACTTTTTCGATTGGTGCCAGAAAGTTTGCGGGTAAATTGCCGCAATCGTTGAGCCAAAATTTAACCAACGTAGATTCTGAAGGTTGTTTGAGTGTACTTTCGTACACACCGACTACCTTTTGTGCACCTTTTACACACCGTGCGACATTAACATCCTTCGTAATCATCACAACCCCTTTAGAATTAAGGGCTGCTTTATCAGGTGTTGCAGAATCTTTTTGCACAATAAATACTGCTTTAGAAATCGGTTCCAAGCGCATGAACACAGCGCTTACCTCTCCTTCTCTAACCAATATGACGATCAAGACTTCCGGTTTCCCGGTCTCCTTAGATGTATAGGCTACCTCATAGATATCACTCTTGGTTCTGCCTTTGACTTCAAAGCTTGTATGCAACTGTTCTGGGTCAGCAGTGAGCGCACCGTACTTCCTTGCCGGCAGTTTCGTGTCCGTGTTTTTGGGCAACACAGGTGCTGGCTGTAAATTGACAATATCGGTATTGGTATTTGGCACCGAAGGGTATGGATTAGCATTAGCAACTTCTGATCTACTGCAACTAATTAGAATAGAAGTACCGACTAACAACAGTACGAACAACAAATTCTTGAACATATTCAATTTAGTTCTCCTCCTAAAACTTACGTCTTAACGACAAATAAACATACCACTATATTAGTGGTATGTCAATTGTTACTTTTTTGCAGAATCATTTTTTACTGGGGTAAAATCTTTAAAATCTTTGAGCATATCATCAAAGTAATCATGCGCAATGGCAGTACGAATTTTTTCCATAAAGTTTAGGTAAAAACGCAAGTTATGCATCGTGGCTAAACGAGTGCCTAAAATTTCTCCAGATGCTAGTAAGTGACGCAAATAGGCGCGAGTGTGGTGCAAGCATAAATAACAGTTACAAGTATTATCTACTGGAGTAAAATCTTCTTTGTACTTTTCTAAACGAACATCTATAGTTTCGTAACCTTCGCGGCCTTCATCATCCTTTGCGGAAACGTAGAGGCGGCCATGACGAGCTTCACGGGTTGGAATAACACAATCAAAAGTATCACACCCTCTACTAACTGCCTGAATAATGTCAAAAGGAGTTCCCACACCAAGCAAATGTTTTGGCGCAGTTTCTGGTAAATATGGAATAGTAAAATCGACTGCCTTCATCATTTCGTCATGAGGTTCACCTACCGCTACGCCACCAATCGCAAATCCTTCAAAACCAAACGCTACCATATCTTGTGCAGATTGCTTTCGTAAATCTGGGAAGCTAGCACCTTGAACGATCCCCCATAATTTTTGACCGGGGTTTACTGGATCACCATCAACTACAATCCGATTATGTTCACGCACCGCACGTTCGGCCCAGCGATTAGTTAATTCGATAGATTCTTTGCTACGTGAATGCTCGAAAGGAAAGCCAGGAAAATCATCTAAAATAAGAGCGATGTCACTTCCTAGATTAGCTTGAATATCAATTGATTTTTCTGGTGATAAAATTTCTTGCTTTCCATCTAGGTCAAATTGAAAGAGCACACCAGCTTCCATCACTTTACGCATCTTAGCCAAAGAGTAAACTTGAAAACCACCAGAGTCGGTAAAAATTGGACCCTTCCAGTTCATAAATTTGTGCAAACCACCCGCTTTGTAGATAAGCGCGTCACCTGGGCGTTGCCATAAATGATAAGTATTAGCCAAAACTAAAGTCGCGCCCCAGAATTTTATTTCTTCACTAGTAACAGTTTTAACTGTGCCTTGGGTTCCGATAGGATAAAATTGCGGTGTTAGAACATCGCCGTGTGCTGTGTGAATGATTCCTGTACGGGCTTTGCTAGATTCATCTTTTTTTGTAATTTCGAAATACGGTTTTGCGTCGGACATAGATAGATATTATAGCTGAAAAATGGGCATAAAAAAAGAGCTCGGAAATAATTTCCGAACTCATATACCCAAATTAAACCGCTGGTTCAAAATCAATATAATCTATAACACCAGGTGGAAAATCACCAGTGGAAGATTCGCATTTGAGATTGGAACTAGGTTGATTGACAACGACTAGTACAAAAACTTTTTTACCGTCTGTTTCTGCCATTCTGCCCAAATTAGAAGTGAACATCAATGGAGAACCATCTCTACTCATTAATGGCTTGAGAGACACATTACATATCATAGAGGTGTTGCGAGCTACCAATATCACCTGGATGTTTTGATCATCAAGGGCTTTGGTCTTTTTCACCTCAAACCGATTGACGTCCATTCGGTTCATTGTAGTCACAATTTCCCTGGCCTGATCGACAGGTGCGTGAATTTCACTATTACATCCTATCGAAATCATTCCCAGAATAAGAATGACAAAGACAACTACTTTAGGCATCATGTTAATATCTGTATTCATTTAATTTCCTCCCAGAAATTGATTCGATTATTAACTATTTCTAGTTTGTGCTATTATAGCACATTTTAGCTAAAATGTCAATATTAAATATCTGCCCACATTTAATTGTGGAGCAATAAAAAAACAGTGTCACTTTCGCAACACTGTTGAGAGTCCGGCATTGATGCTCGAACTAAAATTCGCCAGCCTTAAGAGTCTTTTCGCCCTTAGGGAAACGACGCTGACGTTTATGGTCAACGATCCCTCTTTCCTGACTGGAAAGCTTTTCGTCTCCGAGGGGGTGATACTTGCGTATCTCGATTCTGGTACCGCCGGTTTGGTAGTTTCGACCATTGATCCCATCCGTAACCCCAAGCCGAAGCGAAGCGACTGACTGTGCCACCCTCTGACGACTAACTTCCTCGCCAAGATTGATCTTTTTGATCACAACGATTTGCCGACCAAGTGCCGGCAAAAAAACCTTGTCCTTATGAAGCCTCGCCGACGGCCGACGAAATTCAACCGTCTTCCCGCTCATAGCCGAGACCATAAGTCCTTGAAAATAGTTAACCTGCGCCATCACGGAACGAATCTTACTAGCACTCTTAGGCATTTCCTTATCTCCTTTTGATTGTTTTGTTTTTTGATTTTCAACTTCAATTACCGTATAAAATATATTATATCATATTATTGTATTTCTGTCAATAGTCCTAATTTCAGCCCATTTTATAAGCCTAAACAAAAAAACAGGCCGAAGCCTGTTTTTCTTGTAAATAAGTATTACCGATTAGCGCCGTTTGGTCTTGGAGCGCGTTGTGCGAAACCTCTTTGAGCGCCGCCACTGTGACGATCTCCGCCTCGTCCACCGCTACCACCACGACCACCAAAGCCGCCACGACCGCCGCCACTTGGACGTCCACCGCGATCATCTCCCCCACTGCTAGCTAATTGCTCTGCAGTTGGTTCTGGTGCAAAAGGTTTGTGAGTTAAGTTTATTCTTCCCATATCATCAATTTCAATTACTTCTACTTTAAGCGTGTCGCCGACCTTAACAACATCTTCTGGTTTACCAACTCGGTACTTGGCTAATTGAGAAACATGAACCATTCCATCTTTACCAGGAACTAATTCTACAAAGGCACCGAAGTCCATTAAGCGAACAACTTTACCTTCAAAGATTTCTCCAGCAACAATTTCGCGAGTGATGTCTTTGATAATTTGAACAGCTTTCGCAGACATTTCTGCATCGGTAGATGTAACCATAACCAATCCATCATCTTCGATATCAATCTTCACACCAGGACATTGTTCGATAATTCCATTGATAGTCTTACCACCACTTCCGATAACTTCACGAATTTGATCAGGCTTGATCATAAAGCTGGTAATGCGAGGTGCGTAAGGAGACAAATCAGGACGAGGAGCCGCAAGAGCTTCCTTCATGATTCCTAAAATGTGCATACGAGCTGGAACAGCTGCAGCCAAAGCTTGCGCTAAGATTTTAGATGTAAGTCCTTTAACTTTAATGTCGAGCTGTAATGCAGTTACACCCTTTTCACTACCTGTAACTTTAAAGTCCATATGACCATTAAAGTCTTCGATACCAGCGATGTCGGTTAATACTTTAAAGTTTTCTGGATTGCTTTCATCCATAACTAATCCCATAGCAACTCCACCGATCACATCTGTTATTGGCACACCGGCATCCATAAGAGACAGTGTTGAACCACAAGTACTTGCCATAGAAGTAGAACCATTACTAGACATTGTTTCGGATACCAAACGCATTGTATAAGGAAATTCGCTTTGCGGAGGAAGTACAATTTCTACAGCGCGTTCTGCCAAAGCACCATGACCAACTTCACGTCGGCCTGGACCACGGTTTGGAGAAACTTCACCGACACTATATCCAGGGAAGTTATAGTGGTGAATATATCGCTTTGCGCGACCATCCATCGGATCTTCCATACCATCTAACAATTGTTCATCTCCTTTGCTTCCCAAAGTAACTACAGTCAGGACTTGAGTTTCCCCACGAGTGAACAATGCAGAACCATGTGCACGTGGTAATACGCCAACTTCGGCACTTATTTTACGAGTTTCATCCATGCGACGACCATCAACACGACGATCGTGTTCTAAGATTTGCTTTTGTTGATACTTCTTTAAAATCTTATCAATACTGCCAGCAACTTCTTTTCCAACATTATATTCAGATTTAGTTTCGAGTGTATCTCCTAGAGCTGCTTTGACTCCTTCTAAAATTTCGTCACTTAGCTTACGAATATTGGCATCGCGAACAGCTTTTTCTGGTACATAGATAGCAGCTTCGATTTTATCATCAGTAAGTAACTCAGTAACTTTTGCTAACACACCGGCATGTAATTCTTTTAGGACTGGAGCGATTTTTTCTTTACCGATTTGTGCTCGGAAGTCTTCCTGAACTTTACAAAGATCTGCTAAATGTTTTTGGGCAAATTCAATTCCAGCAACAATTTCTTCTTCGGAAACTAAGTTAGCACCAGCTTCAACCATAATAATATGTTCAGCTGTACCACAAACTACTAAATCCATAGTAGACTTGTCTGCGAGTTCATGTTTTGGATTAGCGATGTATTCACCATCAACTTTTGCAACACGAACACTAGCTACTGGTCCATCAAAAGGAATATCAGAAATATGCAAAGCCATAGCTGCTGCATTAACTGCCACCATGTCTGGATCGTTTTCGCCATCAACAGAAAGAACAGTGGTAACAATTTGTACATCGTTACGCATGTTATCTGGGAACATCGGACGCAAAGTACGATCGATAACGCGACCAGTTAAAATTGCTTCGTCAGTGGCGCGCCCTTCGCGCTTCATCCAACGACTACCTTTAATTTTTCCTGCAGCGTATAGTCTTTCTTCGTAATCAACTAGCAATGGAAAAAAATCCATGCCTTCGCGAAGATTCTTGCTCATTACTGCTGTTGCTAAGACAACTGTGTCGCCCAAACGAGCTGTTACTGCACCATTAGCTTGACCAGCAAGTTTGCCGGTTTCAAACTTCCATTCTGCCCCTGCAATATTTGCAGAGATATCTTTTACACTCATTAGTGTTCCTTTTGTTTCTAAATATAGTCTGACTAAATGAGTTTAAGATTTCCAAAGTTTTATTTCGCGCTGTGCTTTTACAACAAGTGCGATGCAAAACCTTGGGAACCTCCTCAAGTCTCTATATATTTAAAAACGGTTAATTGTTTTGTTAATTATTAATTATTTAATATCTGTATAGATGTTAAAATCACGTAAAAATAAATCAGGGTCTGGAGTACTACCAAACAACAAGTGATTAATATTATCTTCGAACATATTTTCAGATTTTGGACGATCCTTACCTTTTAACTTCTGCCAATGTTGCCACGCATGAACAAACTGAACATAAGTTTCTGATTCTGGAGCACCGTAAGCTGCTTCGATGATTCCATTCTTAATCTCATTCACTTTTGTAATAAATTTGTCCTTGTGCTCTGCGGTAACATGACCAACAGTACGAACCTCTTCTTTGATTACCTGGATATCTTTATCATCCATAATCTCTTTAACTATCTTTTCGCAAGTAGCAACCCAAGATTTTTCGAACTCTTCTGGGTCCCAAGCAATATCTTCAATATTAACCATATGCTATTAAACCTCACACTGCCGGCACCAACGGCACCGACAGAATGAGGCCCTAAAATTTAATTAACTGTTTTTTTTAGTTTTAATTTGTCTGTAAGTTTATCGTAACGCTTTTCGTCTTCACCTTTTAAATAGCGAAGCAAACGACGACGATTTCCAACCATTTTTAGAAGACCACGACGTGAGTGATTATCTTTACGGTGAAGTTTTAAATGTTCACTTACTTGATCAATTTCTTTGGTCAAGATTGCAACTTGAACTTCTGGAGAACCAGTATCATCTTTGTGAACCTGGAACTTCTTGATAATCGCGTCTTTCTCTTTCTTAGTTAACATATACTTGTGTCCTTTAGACCACGCTGGCAGTATATTCCTGCGGGTCGGTTAATAACTTGCCA
>CAZRKK010000008.1:0-35075 GCA_964600695.1 uncultured Candidatus Saccharibacteria bacterium | reverse complement strand
TGAGCGAAGGCTATGATCGACTAATTAATCATTTATGGTTTGATAAAAGTGAACAACCCATCGTTGCGCAAGTGTTTGGCACTAAACCTGATAAATTTAAAGACACTGCCAAACTGGCTGTTAAACTTGGTTTTGATGGATTTGATGTGAATATGGGCTGTCCCGACAAAGGCATTATTAAAACTGGTTCTTGCGCGGGACTATTTCATAACCCTCAATTAGCCAAGGAAATTATTTTAGCTAGCAAAGAAGGCATAAAGGACGCCGCACAAGAACTAGGAGTACAAGAGATTCCAGTGTCTATAAAAATTCGTATTGGTGATACAAAAATTGATTGGGAAAATTGGATTGCAACATTACTCGAGGCTGAACCTGCCGCGATTGCCATTCATCTACGTACGCGCAAAGAAATGTCTAAGGTTCCAGCTCATTGGGATGAAATGCCAAAAATTGTAAAATTTATTTCTGAGCATACTACTCCAGAAACTCGCCCACTAATAATTGGCAATGGTGATGTTGCGAACTTAAATGATGCTAGAAGATTAGTAGAAGAAACAGGATGTGACGGCGCCATGCTTGGCCGTGCAATTTTTGGAAACCCATGGTTGTTCACTAATAAAGAAGTTGTACGAAGTTCGGAAAGTAAAGGTGATGATAATGCCGCCCTAGAAATTAGCCGAGAAGAAAAAATTAAGGTTTTACTCGAACATGTTAAACTTTATAACGAATTATTTTTAAACACAAAACCGTTTGATGTCATGAAGCGACACTTTAAAGCTTACATTCATGGCTTTGATGGAGCAGCCGAACTTCGCGCCGAACTCTACGAATGTAAAACGGCCGAGGAAGTTGAAAGTATAATTAAAAAACACGCCAACTAAAAAAATCGTCACTGACGATTTTTTTAATAAATTCTTGCTGGTGGCCCCGGCAGGGATCGAACCTGCGACCTTAGGCTTAGAAGTCCTCTGCTCTGATCCAACTGAGCTACGGGGCCATGAGCAAAAATTCATTTTTTTGCATATTCATTATAACAAAAAACGCCTCGCGGCGAATTATCTATCTGTCTATGTCGAATATTTTTCGCTTGGTACTTCGACCAGAAATCAATTTCACCTGCGATTGAGTTACTTTAAAATGTTCTGCCAATAATTTTATAATTGCTTCGTTAGACTTACCGTGAACCGGCTGTGCTTTGACCGACACTTTATAAACATCGAGTTCAGACTTAACATCTCCAAAATTCAAAGTAGGTTGAGTTAATCGTTCAACCTTATCTTCTTTGGCAGATGCTTTGGCAAGAACGATTATTTTCATACTAAGGACAGTTATAAAAACATTTCTGGTGCACCCGGCAGGATTCGAACCTGCGACCTCCCGCTCCGCAAGCGGACGCTCTATCCAGCTGAGCTACGAGTGCATGAATATATTGCTGAATAACTGCTAAATCGTACCATATTTCGCTGGAAATTTCAAGTCAGACAAGGTATAATACAGAAACTTATGCAAGAACGCGTTCAAAAATTCATTAGCGAAGCTGGGGTGGCTTCTCGCCGAAAGGCTGAGGAGTTTATTAAATCTGGGCAAGTTTCTATTAACGGCAGACGTGCTAAGCTCGGCGATAAAGTCGATCCAGAAACCGATGAAGTCAAAATTTACGGAAAAGTAGTTAAAGCCCGTAGCGAAAAAATCTATATTGCCCTCAACAAGCCTCGTGGTGTTGTGGTTAGTAAGCGCGATCCACAAGGACGTAAAACTGTCTTTTCTTTATTACCAGAAGAAATTCGTGGGATGGTTCATAACGTTGGTCGCTTAGATTACGAAACCGAAGGTCTGTTAATTTTAACTAATGATGGCGAACTCACAGAACAACTTGCTCACCCTAAATATGAACACGACAAAGAGTACGAAGTTATCACTGACCTTATTCCAAAACCAACTCAGCTCGAGCATTTAAAAAATGGCGTGGACTTACCCACCGGCCTAACTAGAGAAGCAAAAATTAAAGTGCGCTCTGGAAAAATTTATATTACAATTCACGAAGGTAAAAAACGCCAAGTGCGTCGGATGTTTACCGCTGTCGGTCTTGGTGTTCGCAATTTAAAGCGCGTGCGAATAAATAAATACACTATGCCTGCAAATCTTGCGCCTGGTGCGTTTGTTCATATCAAAAAGACAGACATCTTATAAAATGATTACACCTCCGAAGCAACAACCGTATAAAAACATTTTATTAATCATCACCACGACTTGTTTGCTATTTGGAGTCGGTTTTTTAATTAACCGAAATTTGTACCAGCAACAAAATGCTAATATAACTGAGGTAGCACAAGTCAGTTCTTCGAAAGAATCACAACCAACAGAATTATCTGAGGCTAAACCTTCAGAAACTGAAGCTCTTGCATCATTAGCTATAACGGTTCCATTCACCCCGCAAGCACCTACTGCCAACTGGGACCAACTTCACAATGAAGCCTGCGAGGAGGCTTCCGCGATAATGGTGAATGCTTACTTCTCTGATATCGATACTCTTCCTGCTCCATATGTAGAATCCCAAATAGAGATGCTAACTGAATGGCAAGATAAAAACTTTGGTTATCACCTTAGTATCGATACTGCCGAAACTGCTAAGATGATAGAAGAAGTCTATGGTCTCCAAACAACCATAGTTCCCATCTCGGAGAAAACAATCAAACATGCGCTAACGACAGATAAGTTAGTGATAATACCTACCAATGGTCAGCTATTAAAAAACCCATTTTATAAGCCACCCGGCCCCATCTACCATATGTTGGTAATTACTGGGTACACCGAAACTGAATTTATTAGTAATGACCCCGGAACCCGTCGTGGCCTAAACTATAACTATACTTACGAAACCCTATATGAAAGCACGGGAAATTGGTCACACAGCGATAGTTTAGTAAATTTAACAGATAAAAAAATTATTATTGTATCTAAGAAATAAGTAAACAAGGAATAAATACATTATGAGATTACTTTGGAATTATCTAAAAAACTATAAAGGCCTGCTAGCAGGAGCTTTGGTCTTGGCTGCTATCAACCAAATTTTTTCATTGTTAGACCCACAGATTTTTAGAATCTTAATTGATAACTACGTTAATAAATTTGCAGAGCTAACTGCAACAGATTATGTTCGCGGAGTTGGTCTATTACTATTAGCGACAATGGGCGTTGCGTTTGTATCACGCGTGGCTAAGAGTTTTCAAGATTACTACACCAATGTTATTACTCAACGACTCGGAGCAAGAATGTATAACGATAGCGTTACTCATTCTTTCTCGCTTCCATACGCAGTATTCGAAGATCAAAGAAGTGGTGAATTTTTGTCTAAACTCCAATCCGCTCGCAACGATTCACAAAGATTAATTCAATTATCTATTAATACCCTATTCTTTGCTTTGGTTGGTGTAGTTTTTGTTTTAGTTTATGCAACCATCGTACACTGGAGTATTGGTTTAGTTTATTTTCTTATCATTCCGTCTATCGGTGGAATAACTTTTTGGATTACTAAAAAAATTAAAACCTCCCAAACAGAAATTATTACAGAGACCCAAGCTTTAGCTGGTAGCACAACCGAAACTTTACGTAACGTAGAACTTGTAAAAAGCTTAGGTCTAGAGGGTCAAGAAATTAATCGACTCAACCACACCAACGAAACCATTTTGGCTCTCGAATTAAAAAAGGTACGTTTAATCAGAGCATACAGTTTTATTCAAGGCACAGTTATCAATGGTGTGAGAATGGTGTTGATGATGTTAATGCTTTGGTTAATCTATACAAAACAAATTAGCTTAGGTGAATTTTTTAGTTTATTGTTCTACTCGTTTTTTGTTTTCAATCCATTATCCATGCTTGGTGATGTGTCCACTGCCTACCAGGAAACTAAAGCGAGTTTAGAAAAACTTCAAGAAATTCTTGATCAAGATAAAGAAAAACACGCCGAAAATCCTAAACCCATCGAAGATATCAAGACTATCAGCTTTAAAGATGTCTCTTTCTCATATCAATCCAGTGAAGACAGTGCTCTTCAAAATATTAATTTAACAATTGCTTCCGGAAAAACTGTAGCGTTTGTCGGACCAAGCGGTAGCGGTAAAAGCACAACTGTAAAATTAATTGTTGGACTATACCACCCTACTAAAGGTGATGTAAAATTTAACGATATTTCTGGTGAGGATATCGATTTAATTGCTCTCCGTAATCGCATAGGCCTAGTAGCCCAAGATACCCAGCTATTTGCTGGCACTATTAGAGAAAACCTATTATTTGTCCGTCCAAACGCCACCGACAAAGAAGCTATTGCAGCTCTCACAGCCGCTAGTGCAAACACCCTAATCGAACGCGGTGACAAAGGTTTAGACACAAAAATTGGTGAAGGTGGCCTAAAACTTTCTGGTGGAGAAAAACAACGACTTGCTATTGCCCGAGCCCTACTACGAGATCCGGATATTCTAATTTTTGATGAAGCAACTTCAAGTTTAGATTCTATCACCGAAGAGTCTATTACTAACACTATAAAAGATATCGAAAAAACTCACCCTGATTTAATTCGAATCTTAATTGCCCATCGATTATCCACAGTAATTCATGCTGACACGATTTACGTGTTAGAAAAAGGCAAACTAGCTGAACAAGGTACACATGATGAACTTCTAAAACTCAATGGGCTATACTCTGCCTTGTGGAGACAACAAATCGCAAGCAAAGAGTAATTTTTGAGTGTGCTACACTAAATAAAAAAGGAGGTTGGAAATGAAACATTTTACAAAGTATTTGTTTGGCTTTTTTGGTGGTGTGGTACTTTATTCAATAGTGAGTACTGTGGTAGTAAAATATTACCCAAACATATTATTTACTCCCCAACCACCCAAAATTTCTTTGGCCAAAATTCCCAAACACGAAGTTCAAATGTATAAGTCAAAGTATGCTGAGATCCGTGCCGGAAAAAGCATGGGCTCAGGATGCGAGTTAGAACCTGGCATAATACTGACGGCATTCCATAATGTCATGTTGCCTTGGGTAGATAAAGAACAAATTTATGTTAACAATGTTCCAGCGATCTTAATTTGGCACAGTCGTACAGAACAAGACTATGCGATTTTATCTACAAAGGGGAAAGTTGATCCCAAAAAAATCGTAATTCCAAATTACGACTTCGAGATTGGTGATGATATAGTTGTCGTAGGTAGTCCCGGCAATCTTAACGCGCTAGTGGAGCCGGGTAAAATCATCGATACAAATGTGAAAGATGAGTCTGGTCAATTAAAAATTGGATCAAAAGAAATTTTTTCGATTTATATCGAAAGTGGTATTTCTGGAGGTTGTGTTTACCCTGCTGGTTCAGATTACCCTGTTGCCATTGTTACTAAAAAAGATGGCAACCCAGAAAAAAACATTGGAGAAATTTCTATGGTTAGTAAAACTTTTGAAGAGCCAACTCCGGCTCCAACACCTCAATCAACCCCATGACAAATGGGGTTTTATTTTTTTTGATCTTTCAAAGTTTGGATTTCTTGCATGATCTTTTGAATATGAGTCTGTAATTCATTCAAAGATTTCATTGTAGCTTCGTCGTGCAAATCATCATCCTGATCATCTTCTTGAATTTCATCGACGTCTTCTTGAATTTCATCAATATCTTTTTCGATTCCTTCGACGTCCTCTTGAATTTCATCAATATCTTTTTCGATTCCTTCAACATCTTCGGCAATCTCTTCAATATCTTCTTCTACGTCGGCTAAACTTTGAGTATTTTTATTTACAGACATTTGAATAAAGAGCGCTAAATAAATTGCTTCTAAGGAAACAGCAGTTGTTAGCACTAAAAGCACAGTATTTAAATCTACTCCAAACAATACAAAACCAAAAGCAGCTGCAAATAAAACAGTATGGACCGCAATCGAAAACGGTGAACCAACCCACTTTGTAAATTTCTCGGTGGTGGTTTCTAAACTGTTTTTATCTTTTAAATGTTTTGCTGCCATATAATTAAATTTAATTGTTGCCAAATAAAAAAATACTTCCTGCAACAAGCAAAGTATTCACTTGTTATTAATTATATCACTTTTTATGAATTTGTCAAATTTAAAAGCTAATAGTTACTTATATTCTGCTATAATACTGATATGAGTTTAGCCAACCTGAAACCAAAGTTTAAAGGCAAAATCACAACTGACCAGTCGACTTTAGAAAAATATTCTCGCGATGCGAGTATTTTTGAAATTCATCCAAAAATTATTGTCAGCCCAGAAGATAGTCAAGATATCAAAACTTTAGTTCAATATGTAGCTAAAGAAAAAATCCACTCCCCTAACCTTTCATTAACTGTTCGAGCTGGTGGCACTGACATGACTGGCGGGAGCATCAACGATTCTATTATTGTAGATGTCGCGGAACATTTAAATAATATTTCTAACTTATCAGACACTTCTGTAGAAACTGAGTCTGGTGTAAAATTTGCCGACCTCGAGCCTAAATTACTGGCGCGTAATGTTATTATGCCTGCGTATCCTGTTTCTAAAGCATGGTGTGCTGTCGGAGGCATGGTTGGAAATAACAGTGGTGGAGAAAAAACCTTAAAATATGGACAAGTTAACAACTACGTAGAAGAACTGGATGTTGTTTTAGCTGATGGCAACCTCTACAAAATTAAACCACTAACTGAATCTGGATTAAAAGAAAAAATGAACCAAACCAATTTTGAAGGTGAGGTTTACAAGAAAACTTTTAACTTAATCCAAAATAATTACCGCGCCATCACAGAAGCCAAACCTACTACTTCTAAAAATTCTTCTGGCTACTACCTTTGGGATGTTTGGGATGGTAAAACTTTTGACCTAACAAAACTTTTTGTCGGCTCTCAAGGCACATTAGGAATTGTGACCAAAATTAAATGGCGTCTAGTCCCTCTTGAGCGTGGTAGACAATTAGTAGTATTTTACTTACACGATCTTAAATTGCTTGGAGAAATCATCACTCATATCAACGAACTCAAACCGGAGAGCTTCGAAATTTTTGATGACCAGACTTTTAAACTAGCCATCAAATACTGGCCAGAAATTATTCGACGAATGAAAGGCTCGACTTTTCAGCTAATCAAACAATTTATTCCAGACTTATGGCTCTGGGCTAAAGGTGATTTACCTAAATTAGTGCTACTTGCCGAATTCACTGCCGACACACAAGCACAAGCCAACAAACAGGCCATGGCCGCAGCGCAAAATATTGAACAACACTTTAATCTTCATGCACGACTAAGTAAAAATTTTGAGGAGTCGCAAAAATATTGGGCCATACGCCGAGAAAGTTATAACCTTCTGCGCAAACATAATGCCAGAAAAATTAGCTCCCCTTTTATCGAAGACATCACTGTTCATCCCGACCAACTCCCAAGTTTTATTCCAGAGTTGAATAAAATTCTGGCTAAATACCCTGACTTCCTTTACACTCTTGCAGGTCATGCAGGCGACGCAAACTTTCATATCATCCCACTAGTAGATCTATCGATTCCAGAGCACCGCAAGCAAGTTGTCTGGTTAAGCAACGAAGTGTTTGATTTAATTTTAAAATACAAAGGCTCAATGTCTGGTGAGCACAATGATGGTTTAGTCAGAGGTCCATTTTTGGAACATATGTTTGGTCCGAAAGTTTTTCAGCTATTCAAGGATGTTAAAACAATTTTTGATCCTCAAAATATTTTTAATCCCCACAAAAAGACAGACGCAGATATGAAATTCTATTCCGACCATATCCGCCACACCTAATATAAAAAACCGACCACTGAGTTAGTCGGTTTTTTGATTTAAATTAGTTTAAAATACCACCTTCTTAATTGCGGTTTGACGACCACCACTCGAAGCAATAAAGACCTCACTGCCAACTATGGCGACATCACTACCACCTGTCCAAACAGATTCAAAACTTGTGTACGAACTTTTTAAAATTGTGCCGTCTAATTTAAAGACTTTAGTATTAGAAGAAGAATTACTAGCAGGACTAGTTACTACTTCGAAGCTGGCATTGTTTTGAACAAAGTTACCAGCATCAATTCTAACTCCACCTGTAAAGCTAGCTGGATAAGCCATAAACTGATTTACTACTTGGCCTGTAGCACTATAAACTTTTACGTGAGGACCACCACCTGCTAATGGTGAGGTTATAAAACCACCAGCAAAACTTCCAGAAGGTGCAAAAGCCGCGACATCAACACCACCAGTAAAACTAGCGCTATAAGCCATTAACTGAAGTTTTAGTTTTCCAGTCTTATCAAAAACTTTTACGTGTGGGCCACCACCGGCAGCTGGAGAAGTAATTATCTCGGCTTTACCGTCGCCATCAATATCTGCACTGGCGATATGTACTCCACCTCTAAAATTAGCAGCGTAAGCCATGAATTCAGAAACGAGACTACCGTCTGGTTTAAATACTTTAATGTGCGGACCACCGCCTACACCAGCAGCTGTAATTACTTCGAAGACTCCATCACCATCTACATCTCCTCGCGTAACATCTACTCCCCCACTAAATGAATCGCCGTAAGCAAAGAATTCTTTCTGCTGAGTTCCATTGTTATCAAAAAGTTTAACGGTTGATTTTCCGTTACCACCAAAACTTGTACCTGACACAAATTCAGGCTCTGTGTCTGTATCAAAATTTCCACTGGAAATATTTGCCCCACCAACAAATTGATCGTAAGGAATTATATCGCTCGGAGTATTGGTTGTTGGGTTTGGATTAGGAGTTGGATATGGGTTTGGGTTTGGAGTTGGTGTTGGATTAGGATAATGAGGAGGATTCGTCACAACAGTTGGATTAGGATTAATAACCGCTTGTGTTAATACTGGCGCAGCTTGTAAACTCGCATAAGGGTTTATCGCTGTGTCGGTATTAGGATCTCGAATTTCGAAGTGCAAATGAGGTGCGGTTGTTTCTGCGTTTCCACTATCACCTAAGAAAGCAACTTGTTGCCCTTTAATAACTTTACTTCCTAATTGAATTCCCGCAAAAAATGCATTGTTGTAACCACCTAAACCGTCGTCTGTTCCTGGAGTATCATTATTAATATGCAAATAATTATACTTATAACCTTCACTATCAACGATGGTTAAACTCCATCCCCAAGTAGCTTCGTTCACTGTTAAAAAACTAACCGTGCCATCTGCCACTGCTAATAGGGGTCGCATTTTTTCTGCCATTAAATCATTACCTTCGTGAGTTCGACCACCAGTTCTAGGTTCACCATAATCATTACGATAAGTTGCTCCACCCTGAACAGGAAAAACAATTGATCGCACAGTATCTGCCGCACTGGCTGTTTTAGGTATAAAAGTAGTGGACAAGCCACTCAATATTGTACTCGCGATAAGTAAAATGCCCAGTTTTTGTTTGAATTTCATGAATTTAGTATATATAGATGCGATTAAAAAGATACACCTATCCTTCTTTAATTATATCGCATTCTGAGCGATTTATGTTTCAAATTCAAGACTCTTCAAAAACCCTTATTATTATTGCCATTTACTGCTATAATCAAGGAATGTTACAAACTACAAACGAAAACAATTTCGATAATCTCGGAATTGCACCTAAATTGTTAGATATTCTATCTAAACTAAAGTTTACTACTCCAACCCCAATTCAGAAGCAATCCATCCCTTCTGCCATCACTGGTAAAGATTTAATGGGTATCGCACAAACTGGAACTGGTAAAACTATGTCTTTTGGAATTCCAATGATTCAAAGAATTGCTCAAAGCGCGGGTAAAAGCCGAGGCTTAATTGTCTTACCAACCCGAGAACTTGCATTACAGGTGAATGACGAGTTGAAAAAAATTGGTGGTCCTTTAGGATTAAAAACTGCCATCTTAATTGGTGGTGAAGCTATGGGTAAACAACTCCGCGCTTTAAAAGTTAATCCTCATATTATTATCGCTACTCCTGGTAGATTAATTGACCACATGGATCATAAGACTATTAAATTGGACAATGTTCATATTTTAGTTTTAGACGAAGCCGACCGCATGCTCGACATGGGATTCGCTCCACAGATCAAAAAGATTCTCGACACTCTTCCAAAACAACGTCAGACTATGCTGTTCTCTGCGACCATGCCTGATAGTATTGTTAAGATTGCGAACTCATATATGATGATGCCATTGCGGGTAGAAGTCGCACCTGCAGGCAGTGCTGTAAAGTCTGTTACTCAAGAAATTTTCTTTTTAGAGCGCCGAGAGAAAAACGCTATGCTTAAAAAGATTTTAGATCAATACAATGGTAGTGTGTTGGTGTTTTCTCGTACCAAACATGGTGCTAAAAAAATCGCTCACGAAGTTAGAAGCTTTGGAGTCACATCTACAGAGATTCACTCTAACCGATCTCTTAACCAACGTATCGAAGCCTTGCAGGGATTCAAGCTAGGTAAATATCGAGTATTGGTGGCTACCGATATCGCTGCTCGTGGAATCGACGTCACTGGAATTCAATTAGTAGTTAACTACGACCTTCCAGACCAAGCCGAAGATTATGTTCACCGTATTGGTCGAACAGGACGAGCCCAAGCTACGGGTCATGCTATCTCTTTTGCTACCCACGACCAAAAACGTGATGTTAGCACTATCGAAAGATTAATTAGAGTAACCCTACCGGTATCAAAAACACCTGTACTTCCTAACTTACCGCCAAGTGCACCAGTTGCCTATGACAGCGGTCCACGTGGTGGTGGCCGAAACTCCTTTCGAAGTGGCCCACAGCGCCACGGCAGCTCCGCACGCCAGGGCAGTCCTGCTCGTCATGGTAGCTCTTCTCGTCGAAGTGATTCACCTCGACGAAGCGACTCCTTTCGCTCAGCTAGTTCAACTCGCAACGAATTTAAACCACGAACTTTCGAGAACAGACCAAATGGATCTAAACCCGCTTCCCGCAGTAACGACCGAAGACCTTCTAACAATCGCTCCGAATACAAACGTGGCATTAAACCACCTTCTGCTGCATTAAAGAAAATTTCTCCCGTAGGAAACGGTTATTACATAAAACGAAAAACTTATTCTGACGATGATTAAAATAAAGCCCCAAATTATTTGGGGCTTTATGTTCTCTAGAAATATAATTGTAAGTGGGTTATTTAATTCTAATTCTAATTGCGTTAAATACATTTAAGATTGAATTCCATAAACCAGATGCTTTTACTTTTGATCCAACTTGCACATCAGCTGTTGTTCCAGGTTGATTGCTTGCAGTTGTAATTTGAGTATCTTGATCCATGTTCACGGTAACAGTTTTGTTATCTTTGGTTTGGACTGTAATAGTATTACCATTTACAGCTGTGACAGTTCCTTTTGCCTTACCAGGTTTAACATTAACTGGCATATCATAGACTACACTTGCTGTAATTGTGCTTCCAGATTTTGTACCTGTGATATACACTTTATCACCGACAGAAATATCAGCTAAAGGAATCTCTGTTCGAGGAATTGTAATAATTTTTGCTGAGCTGGCTATTACAGTGAATGTTGAATTATCTCTAGTTTGAATTGTAAATCCATTTGCAGACTCTGCGGTAACCGTACCTTTATACATCATACCGAGCATTAAACCATGATTGTCATGATCGCCATGCTTTGATTCGTCTTCATTTTCATTCTCGTGAACTCCAAATTGATTCGTTCGTTCTGAACGTTGTTCTGAACGAACACCTTTACGATCTTCACCTCTTTTAGAATCACCATTGCTCGCTAAAGCAAAAGCCGGTGTTGCAATTGCCATAATTGTGAATACGGCAACTAAAGTAGTAAGTTTACGGTTAAACATAATATCCCTTTCATTTATTAATTTCTTCATCCCAACACTTACTGTATCGAATGGGCTATGGCAAATGTTTCAAATAAAAAACCTTGTAATTATGGGAAATTTTAACAAAATAAGCCCAATTAGTGCTAAGATTAAGTTGAAACATTTTTATTGGCTATTACGATTAAACAGTTGTTAACGAATGGATATTGATAAAATACAAACCCAACAAAGGATTATTGAACTTGTCAGACAAACCCAACTCGGAGACCAAGCAGCTTTTGCGAGCCTATACGATGAATTCGCAAATAGAATCCATGCATTTATTAGGATTAAAGTTACTGGTCCAGAACTGGCAGAGGATATACTTCAAGACGTCTTTCTAAAAGTTTGGAAAGGTTGCAAATCTCTCGATTTAACGGATCTTAATTTTTCGGCATGGGTTTATAAAATTACTGCGAATACTATCAATGACCATTACCGAAAAACTTACCGCCAACCTCAACCTGTATCTATTGATGAAGCGAGTCAAATCGCAAATGACGATGACCCTGCCCTTAATACCCATAGAGGTCTCGAAAAAATATTAGTGCATGACACAGTAAAACTATTACCACCTAATTTCCGTGAAGTAATTGAACTACGATTTTTCCAAGATCTCTCTGTAGCAGATACAGCAAAAATCCTGGGTAAAGAAAGTATTACCATTAGGGTATGGCAACATCGAGCTATGAAGCAATTAGAAAAACTATTTAAGCAAACCAATCGAAATGAACGAACAACTTAAAAATTTCTATAACCAGACTCAACGCACAGCAGAGACTTCCCTCTCTGAGCAGAGCAAAGAAAGAGTAAAGGCTAAAATCTTTGCTAATTTAGGTGCGCAAATTATCGAACCTGAGTCCGACTCATGGGCCGCAAAGCTTAGAAGTATTGTCTTTAGAACATATGTAGTTATCCCTTTGATCTGTTTGTTATTCGTGGTTGGTTCTACTAGTGTATCTGCAGGGGCTATTCCTGGTGATAAGTTATATGGCGTCAAACGAAGTGTAGAGAAAATGCAGGTATTAGTTGCACCGACAGAAGAGGCAAAGCTTCAACTTCAAATTCACTTTGCAGAAAGACGAATTAAAGAAGATGAAAAGTTGAATAAAGACATTAAAGCTAACACCCAACCACAAACCACTACAAAAACACCTGAAGTAAAAGTTGAACAAGAAACCGAGGAGCCACAACGCAAGATCAAATCGGAAGCCAATGAAGCCTTTAACTTTGTTAAGGAAGCAGAAAAAAAATACCGAACCAAAGGCAAAGAGCAAAAAGCTAAAGATTTAGAAGAACGCTTTAAAAAATACCAAGAAAGATACGAAAGAACAATTAATGGCCAAGTAAACGGTGCTAAGATTGAAATAGAAAAAAATGATTCTGATAGAGAGCGAAATGTAGAACAAAGAGAAGAAGATCCGGAACAAGAACAGAGAGATAGATAACAATTGACTAGAACTGTTAAATCCGCTATACTAGTAGCGGATTTATATTTGACACAGCAAATATATTTTAGCTCTACCTTTTCTGTGTAGGGTTTTTTGTTTCTAAAAGTTGTATACCATGGTGCCCGTAGTTCAATGGTAGAACACTGCTCTGTGGCAGCAGATACGCGGGTTCAATTCCCGTCGGGCACCCCATGAATAATCAGAACTAAAATCGCCCTATGGGCGGTTTTTTGCTACAATGACACTATGAAAAAATTTACATTACTATTGATAATCTTATGCTTCTTGTCAGCGGGTTGTTTAAATTCAAACACTTCTGATCAGCTCAAAAAAACCCCACAGGAACAACCACAAGATTTACCCATTATCAATAATTCTCCTGGTACAGAATCCATACCAGTAAAAAAATCTCTCTCAGATTTCAGTTTGAAAAAGGGAGAAACAAAATTCATTAGCAAGGAATTATCATTAAGGTTTGTAGATGTCATCGAAGACAGTAGATGCTCAAAAGATGTACAGTGTATATGGGAAGGGAGAGCGATCATTTCTGCAACAGTAACTGACCACGACAAAGTAAATTCCATTAAGCTCACACTGGGAGAAAAGCAAAGCAATCAATGGGGTATCAACTTTAATGATTTGGTGTATAAAAACTCTTCCGAAGCTCAAGCGTCATTTTCTATTTCTCAATAACTGCAGTAGCCACATCCTCCCTATAACCCCATTAAAAAAACACCCTCAAGGGTGTTTTTAATATTTATATATTTTGACTGGCAAACTTCCCTGCCGTCCTTAAGAAATGAGGGCACAAAACACGTCTAGCCTTACTAGATTCCCCTTGAAATAGTTTCTCATCCATTTTCGTAACACCATTAATGTCATCCAAGATATCGGCGCGAGTGTCACCACATTCGATGTGATTTTGAATTGCCCAAACAATATCAGAATTTTTTAATTTTACTATTTGGACCTGACTGGTATCACTACTTGCTAATACTTCGAGTTCTTCTGGCATACTATCCCTGAGAACTTCCTGTTTATGATTTGAATGTACGTAAAAACTTTCTGGCAACTTCTCTAATGGTGAACCTTGTTGGCTCCCTAGCTCTGTTTTCTTTAGTAACACTAAACCAGTTTCTTCTGTGAATGTATTGCTTTGGACATCTCTAATCCAATCGACTTTAGCGCGAAACACACTGTTAAGCAATTGGCTCCCAAAACAAATACCAAACATTGGAATCCCCTGCAACTTTGCGCGCTGAATAAATGCAACTACCTTGTTGGTCATTGCTATTCGTTCTGGTAAAGCTTCGTCTTTAATATTGGTCTCTGATCCGCTCAGAATAATCCCTACACAATTCTCCAAATCTTCTGGCATATCTTGATCAAAGGGTTTTACAGTAACAAATCTTGCATCACCGGATTTAAACCCAAAGCAATGACGCATATTAGCGTCAGCAAAATCTTGCTCAACGTCTGAACTGCCAGTTTCGGCTTCGTACACTTTAGACAAACGCTCATGATCAACGAATTTTATTCTTGGACCATTCATCGCTCCTGGGTTCGCCATATCAACAAATAAGATAAATTTTCCGGGTGGAATTTCCGCTAGGGCGACAGAGCTGACTTCATCAAAAATCTCCTGCGACAACTTAATGTCGCGGTCGTAGCATTCCTGAAGAGTAAGTTCTCGGTTTTCGTCATCAATCAAAATTTTATAATCTTGATTAATCCATCGATTATTGACCTGTTCTAACTCCTCTTCCTCGCTTGCCCTCCACGTTTCTACAGGCATTTTATTTTGATTTTTATTTTTGTTTCTAAAGCTCTATTTCTGCTTATATTATAGCATTTTTTAACCTAAATTGCAATCGGTCGAATATTAGATTCGACTAAATGATCAGTCGCCTTAGTGGTGGTTTTTTGTTATTATTTAAGTGTGAACTCTATCATTAATTTTTATTTATGAATAATAAATTAGTTCAACGAAGTTTTTTGAATGCTCTTGGAACAATTTTGTATATCACCTTGGTAGCCCTAGGAATGACTGCGCTCCAAAAATTTGCTGGTAACAAGCCTGATAGTTTTTTTGCTCCTGTATTATTCCTAACATTATTTGTTCTATCCGCTGGGGTTACAGCTAGCTTAGTCTTAGGAAAACCTGTGTTGATGTATCTTGCCAATGATAAAAAAGAAGCTATACAATTATTTATCTACACACTTGGCTGGCTTCTTGCGGCAGTAATAATTTTACTTGTTGTGAATATATCTTAAGGAAAAAAAATTAAATTTTATTTAACTTTGGAAGTCTATTTCGAAAGAATACATACCCATACTACAAGTCCCTGCTAACTTCCCCACTTCTTGAGATCCAATCTCAATTTCTGTTTCACCGGTGCCTGGCAGGTTTTTACTAATGTTTAAACTTGGGATCGTCAAAGCGGATGAACAGTCATAAGTCCCTTTAGTTTTAAATTTGAGAACTGTTGGGACACCGGCTTTGGCTATACTCTTCTTGGGTGAATATCCACCTTTGGCTGTAATTTCAATAATCTGTTTTCCATCTTGTTGGGATACATTATTTACAGAGGTTTCTGATTGTACCTGTTCAGTATCAACCAAATCAGACTTACCTCTATTCAGTATTAAAACTATTCCAAACAGACCAACTACAATAACTGTAATTGACACCATTATAACAATAGAATTTAGTTTACTATTTTCTTGTGGTTTCATTTTATGCTGAGATTTTAATTTCCACTTCTTCATAAGGATACTTCAAATTAAAAATTAAATATAGGGCTAATCCATCCAATTGCAACAAAACTAGTGATTAGATTAAATAAAGCAAATAAAATTACTATCAATCCAGCAGTTTTAAAGAATATTCCCGACTTAGAACTATTCTTAATGCTGAAGGAACTAAAACTAATCAAGGCTAGCACTGGCAATGTACCCAAAGCAAAAGCTAACATTGTTAAACCACCATTGATAAAGTTACCTGTAGATAAGGTGTAGATCTGCATTGACTGTGTGAACCCACAAGGTAAAAAGAATGTCGCGATACCTACCAAGACCGGAGTAAAGCGATGGTTAAACTTCGAGATGTCTAAAACATGTCTCGAGATAAATTTCGGCATTGCTGGCTGAAGCTTCTTGGTGAAATCAAAAATCTCTAACAAATTTAACCCAAGGGTTAACATTACCAAACCAATTAAGAGACCTAAAATAAAAGTACTAGTTTGATTCAAAGCAAAAGCCGAACCTATTGTCCCTATAACTCCCCCTAAAATAAAGAACGACACAATCCGACCAACGTGAAATAAAATTTGAGGTTTGATAGTGTCACCAGTTTTTGCATAACTTGCCGACATCGACAGAATTAAACCACCCACTACCGCCATACAAGTCGACACAGAAGCAATCACACCAATTAGAAACGCTGTACCATATGTCATTTCACTAGCATCAACTAAGTTTACCAACCCAGATTTTTGTAACAAGACGAACAGTAATGCGAATACCGCAGCAATTGGTACTGCATACATAAATTCTGACCAATTCTTTTTTATATGTTGCTTTTCGACAGTTAAGGTATATCCATGCTTTTCTAGTGGTACACTGAGTTGTTCTGCGATCTGCTCTGGAGTTTTATCCCCAAAATCACCACTAACTTCTACTTGATGTTTTTTAAGACTAGCACTAACACTCGTAACATTAGAAAGTTCTTCTAGCTCGCTGTCGATCATTATTACGCAAGCTTTGCAATGCATACCGTTAATATGAAATGTGTATGTTTTGTTCATAGAATTATAATTTTTTAACTTTTAAACGAAGTGAATTGGCCACCACAGAAACACTAGAAAAGGCCATGGCTAGTCCTGCAAAAACAGGATTTAATAACCAGCCGAATAGTGGAAAGAATGCTCCTCCAGCCAAAGGAATGCCGACTATGTTATAAAAGAAAGCCCAAAATAAATTTTGTTTTATTCCCCGCATAGTTAGTCTGGAGAGACGAATGGCTTTAACTAATTTACTAATATCGCCATGTAGTAAAGTAATTCCAGCACTTTCTATAGCAACATCTGTACCTGTAGCCATGGCTATCCCTACATCCGCTTGTGCTAAAGCTGGTGCATCATTTACTCCATCCCCTGCCATTGCAACTATCTTGCCCTGAGATTGCAATTCTTTAATTTTATTTAATTTATCTTCTGGAGAAACTTCAGCCAAGACTTCATCGATACCAACTTGCTTCGCAATGAAATTGGCAGTATTCGCATTGTCACCAGTTAGCATTACAATCTGAACTCCTAACGCATGAAGTTTTGTTACTGCCTCAATCGCTTCTGGCTTAATTGGGTCTGCAACAAATACTACTCCGACTACTTCGGATTTAGTGGCAAGAATCACTGGAGTTTTTCCAGACAATGTTTCTGATTCAATTTCTGAAGCATCGAATTTCAATCCTAAATCTGAAATCAATTTTAAGCTACCAGCAAAATATTCTTCTCCAGCTACAAACCCTTTTAAGCCTTTGCCTTTAATGATTTCAAATTTATCCAATTCTAATAACTTCACTGCTTGGGTTTTGGCATATTCCACTACTGCATGTGCAATAGGATGTTCTGATTTATTTTCTAAAGTTCCTAAAATGGCGATCAGTTCGTTATCGGACTTCTTAGAATAATTTTTGATCAGCACCAACTCTGGTTTACCTTTGGTGATGGTCCCAGTTTTATCAACCACAACAGTATTTACCTTATGAAGCTTTTGAAGAGTGCCAGCATCTTTAATTAAAATACCTTCTTTTGCACCTTTACCTACTCCAACGATAATGGCCGTAGGCGTAGCAAGACCCAAAGCACACGGACAAGCTATTACTAATATCCCAACGAAAGAAACTAAGCCGTAAGATAATGCTTGAGAAAAACCTAAATATTGAGCACCGACCAGTAACCATAACCCTAGTGAAATAAAAGCTAAAACAATAACAACAGGAACAAACACCGCAGAAATCTTATCTGCCAATGCTTGAATTGGCGCTCTACTCCCCTGGGCTTCCTGAACCATTTTGACTATATGAGCAAGTAACGTGTCGGAACCAACACCTGTGGCTTTAAAAGTAAACGTGCCTGTGGTATTAACAGTTCCCGCCACTACCTTGTCTCCAATATTTTTCTCCACAGGAATTGGCTCACCACTAACCATGGCTTCATCAACAAAAGACGACCCTTCAGTAATTATTCCATCGACTGGTAATTTTCCTGCTGGTTTAACAATCACCAAATCGCCGATAACAACTTGATCCGCTGGAATTTCTAGTTCTTTTCCATCGCGAACAACTAACGCGGTTTTGGCTTGAAGATTCAAGAGCTGTTCAATGGCATCTCCAGTTCTCATTTTAGAGCGCACTTCGAGATATTTACCCAGAGTAATAAAAGCTATAACCACAATGGTTACGTCATAGTAAGTATGTTCAACATTAATATATGGCGCTAAAGTTTCCTCGAAAGCCGTAACTACAAAACTATAAACAAACGCTGCGGTAGTGCCGATACCAATTAAACTTTCCATATTCGCTACACCATATCGAAGAAAACGATAAAAACCCATAAGATATGGTTTTCCAACTACAAGTAAAGTGTAAGTAGCAAAGATCGGCAACAGATGATGAAAAAACTCTTTCATTGTTTTCGACATCTCGGGAACGTACCCAAATTGCATTAAAATTTCCCAGCTCATTAGTACGATACTAAACAAGGCCAGTGGAATTACTGAAATTATTTTAGTTTTTAAATCCTTAAGCTCTGCTAGTTTTTCTTCTTTGGTTTGATTTAAACCTAAATGGGCTGCATGCTCATCTGGTGAATGACCCATTTGCTCGGCAGTCATTCCATGATTCATAGATTGATAATCAGGGACTGCTAAGGAATAGCCAAACTTCTCAATTTTTTTAGAAAGATCTTTGGGATTAGTTTGAGTTTCATCAAAGGAAATCTTGCAAGTTTCAGTTCCATAGTTTACTTCTACAGAATCTACTCCTGCTGTTTTCTTTAATGTTTTCTCTATGATACCAGCGCAAGATGCGCAATGCATCCCCTTCACGCGATAAGTATTCGGTTTGTCCATAACTTTGATTAATTAATTACAGAAAGTTTATACTCCGATTATTTTCTTTTGACTCGGTAAACTTTTAAGATCTCTGCGATAGCTTTCTTCTCTTGACCTTTTTTGACTTGGTCGATAGCACAAGTACTTAAATGGCTCTCCATCAAAATATCCTCTACATTAGTTAAGGCTTGCTTAACTGCAGAAGTCTGAGTAATAACATCAATACAGTAAGTATTGTTATTAACTAGCTCTTGAAGACCACGAACCTGACCTTCAATAATTTTTAAACGACGCATTAGTTTTTCTTGGTTAGGATTTTTCATATCCTTAGTCTATACCCCCTAGGGGGTATGTGTCAAGTGGATAATTAAAAACACCTCGACAGCCGAAATGTTTTAAGTTAACTGAGACTAAAGTATTAAATTTTTGGGAAAGCAAGAACCCAAAACAGAATTAATCCTAGAACTGCGTTTATCATAGGAAACCACCAGTAAATGGTTTTAATTTTTTGCAAATTCACGTAAGTATATATTGTAGCGATTGGATACAGTAAAACTAACCACACCCATATACCTACATTGAAGTTTTGGATAACTAACACACTACAGATAACCCAAAGTACGAAACACAATACCAGCGAAAGCTTGTGACCCAAAACGACAGCAGTAGTAGAAAGATTGGCCTTAGCATCACTTTCAATATCAGGCACTGCAGAGTAAATATGCATACTAGCAGTCCACGCCCAAGCCGCTAGAATAGCCCACAAAGGAGGAATCTGCCCAGTAACAAAGGTATAAGCTAAAAAGCCTATAACTGCGTAATGAACATTGGATGCGGCGTCAATCACTGGTTTAGCCTTAAAACGAAAGGGGTATGCACTATAACAACCAGCTAAAGCAAGGAACAAAAACCAGAGCCACATTGTTATGGAATTAGGAGAAAACAACGCTAGCACTATACCCAAAACTAAAGAGACTACTACCCATATAGTAAGTGCTCTGCGTTCTAGCATTCTTAAACGATGTTCTTTGTCATCTTTTTTTGCATTAAACTGATCGGTATCATCATCAAACAAATCGTTAATGCCGTAGATGTAAACATTTGCGAAGAAGATGAAGTATACCAAATAGACTAAAAGCAAAGGATTAAGTAAGTCTGTTAAAGTCTGTACACCAGCAATTGCACCAACTAAAAAAGTTCCTGCCGCGTAAAGCCAAAATCGTGGTCTCGATATTTTTATTAATGTATTAAAGTTCATAGGGTTAAATTATTTTTCTCTCACGACTAGATAGTTAATTAGATCATCAAATATAATTCTTTGCTCTTTCTCGAATGGCAGTTTATCCAAAGCTTTTAAACTGGTTAGCTGGCGACGAGACAGCTCTTTGTTCACTACAGTCTGCAAATCATATTTATTCATTAAGTCTAATACTAATTTTTGCTCTGACTTACTTAGTTGCTTATCCTGATTATACAAACTTTCCACTTTTCGTTTATCTACCTTAGAAGCAACCTGTAAAAATTTAAAGTAGATCCAAGTTTTCTTTTTTTCTCTGATATCTCCCCCAACAGACTTCCCTGTCTTGTCCGAACTACTAAAGACCCCAAGAAAATCATCTCGCAATTGGAAAATTATTCCCAGAGAATTTCCCAATGAGTTTAATTTCGCCAAAGGAAACTTTGATGATTTTGCAGAAGCTATAATTCCGGCAGTCATAGGCAAACCAAAAGTATATCTACCGGTTTTTTGCTGATAAACCCTGAGACAAGATTCTTCATCAACAGTTTTACTAAGTGCTGTATGCACATCATCCATCTGACCTAGACCTAATAAAGACATTTCGAAACCAAATAAATTTATTAAATCATTTAAATGCTGTTTGTTTTGTAGTTTACCCAATTCACCCATGCCTAAGTAATAAGAAATAATTGCCACGCAACTAGCCATGCTTTCTCCGTAATGCAAGGCTTCTTTAGGGTCAGAGATTTTACTTAGAGCTTGGTACTGCATATATATAGATGGTTTTCCGCGACGGAGAACGTCTCTATCCATAATATCATCATGAATAAGTAGGCCGGCGTGCATGAGTTCTATGGCAACACCAATCTTTACAGCATCATTTTTGACAGCCTTATTCTTGTTACCAGCCGCTAAAACTACTAATAAACCGCGGATCATTTTACCGTTTAGTGTAAACTTTTCTAATCTCGTAAGTGCATCATTGGACCAAGGATACTCGTTTAAAAGAGAATTCTTTCGAGACTTTATGACTTTGCTAATTTCCTTTTTTAGAAGGTTTCGATTTTGTATAAAAAACTTGTTCATGTAAATAGAGATTGTTTAATTACTGTTGTAGCAATTTGGAATTTTGAAGGCTTAACTTTCCTTTCAAATACTACTTGGGGATTTTTAGAAATTTCTTCGATAGTGTCATCAAATAAATTTAGAGCAATTTTGATAGGTTTCAAGTAACGGTGAGGGATAAAATGGAAACCGGTCACTGCCTGTTCGCGCCATTGTTTATAAAATTTAATCTGTGCTTGGATGAACTTATCAAATTGTTCTGGCTTAGAAGTAGCTTCCATTTTACTTATTTCAGTTAAGCCATACTTTTCATATTCCTCTATTGGTAAGTAAGTCCGCCCTAAAATTAAATCATCAGCTACATCTCGGATCATATTCATATATTGAAAAGCTTTGCCCATGGCTTGCGCGGCGGGAAAACTGGCGCGATCTAGCTTCATAATTTTTGCCATCATCAAACCGATGACCTCTGCAGAACCATAAATGTAATGTTCTGTTTCTTGCATTGTTGCATAAGAGGTTTTGATTAAGTCTGCTTCCATAGATTCAAAAAAAGACTCTATCCACTTTTGATCAAAGCCAAAATCATTTTGCAATTGCACAAAATTACGAATGACTTCGGTATGCTTTTTGGAAACGGATTGAGCCGGGTTCTGTCCATTTAAAACTGCCTGATATTCGGCCTTAAGATTAAAGAACTCTGTTTTTTGAGGTGGAACACAATCAACAAAATCATCAAAGACTCTAACAAACGCATACAAATCAAAAACGGCTTTCTTCTGTAAAGCAGGAAAGAAAAGTGTGGCAGTAAAAAATGTGGTGCTGCCATTTTTGAAAATTTCGTAACTAACCGATTTATTCATTATCGCTTGTGATGTTATCGTTCGTGATGTTATCGCTTGTGATGTTATCGCGAGTAAGCTGACCAGAGATCAAAGTCATTGGTACGCCAATACCAGGTTGGGTAAATTGGCCAGAATAATAGAGGTTTTTAACCTTTTTGCTCTTCATACGAGGACGAAGCATGGCAGTTTGAAATAAGGTATGGCTCAGTCCTAAAGCAGTGCCTTTAAAAGCATTGTAGTCTTTAGCAAAGTCGGCACCTGTAAAAATTCTCTTCACTTCGATGTGAGGCATAATGCTTTCGCCTATTTCATTTTCGAAGTGAGAAATAATCTTCTGGGCAAACTCTTCGCGGAATTCTGGTGTCTCTTGCAAATCACTAGCGATTGGCACGAGCACGAATAGATTCTCTTTTCCTCCTGGTGCTACGGTTGTATCTGTTTTTGCAGGAGCGCAAACATAATATGATGGTTCATCTGGCCAAGAAGGTCTGTCGAAAATAGCGTTAAAGTGTTTGGTCCAATCATGGCTTAAAACTAAATTATGATGACTCAAAGTATTAAGTTCTTTGTTTAGACCTAAATAAATAATAAAAGCTGATGGTGCCACAGTACGATTGTTCCAATATCTTGTAGAATAACTTTGCGAAGACTTTGGTAACAAGTTTGTTTCTATATGATGATAATCGCCATTCCCTACTACAACATCGGCCTCGAAATCTTCTGACTCTGTACTTACAGATGTCGCAACACCATCAACAACATTAATTTTTGTAACCGGAGTATTAAAAATAAATTTAGCACCATAACTTTCGGCAAGCTTTTGCATAGCTACAGCAACAGCATTAAAACCGCCTTCTGGATACCACACACCCAAATTAAAGTCTGCGTGGTTTATTACAGAATATAATGCTGGTGTATTACTTGGCGCGCCACCAAGAAAAACCATACTGTACTGTAAAATTTTTCGTAATCGTTCACTTTTAAAAAATCTTTTGGTGAATGCGTCTAAGTTTTCGAACACATGAAGTTTGCGACCTTCGGTCAACATTCTCTTATTAAAAAAGTCAAAAATTGATTTAAAGTTTTTGTACAAAAACTGCTTCATAGAAACATCGTATTGATACTTGGCTTGTTCTAAATATTCAATTAACTTTTTACCAGAACCTGCTTCGATTGATTCAAACAGTTCAATATTCTTTTGCAAATCCGAGCTAATGTCTAATTTATCACCAGGTCCAAAGAAAATTCTATACGATGGATCCAAGCGAATTAGTTTGTATAAATCTTCTGGCTTTTTACCAAAATTAGCAAAATAGGTTTCGAACGCATCTGGCATCAAATACCAAGATGGACCCATATCAAAAGAAAAACCGGCCTCTCGCCAGATACGAGCACGACCGCCTACCATTTCATTCTTCTCTATAACTGTGACTTGGTGACCATCTTTAGCTAACAGTGCCGCCGCCGCCAAACCACCAAAACCAGCACCAATCACTATGATTTTCTTTGCTTTCATTATCTAATAATACCAAATTATTGAAGATTATTATAGGATCATAACTGCTCTCAAAAAAACACGCAGGGTTATGCGTGTTTTTAAATGTTTAGTAGTTGCTTAACTAAAAGCCAAATACACCAGGAGATCTTTTTGTTAAGACTTGAGTTTGTTGTAGTAGTTTGTCAGCAGTGTTAGCTGGTACAGATGCTGTAGTGATATAACCCCAAGAACTAAGTACATCCATAGATGGGATTCCTACTAATTCTTGACCTCTGACCACTTGTAGAGTTCCTTGATTGTTAATTAGCACACCTGTACGGTGACTTTCTACACCAGAATCAATGTCAGCTGTTGAACTCATGAAAGATACATCTCCATTACTTGACCTGGCAAATGAGAAGCCTAGGGCAGTGAAAATCTTGCTGGAAGTAAACCCTGCCTTTTTACCATCTGTGATTAAGTAGCAAGTGCCTTTATCTGGACTTCGATCAGAGCAAATAATAGATCCATCACGAGGGGTTAAGAATGGTCCGACTGGTAACATTAAATCCCCTGAGGTAGCAACCTTTACTCCAGCGAAAGTATTAAAACCGTAAGACAAGAATGCGCCAGCAGAAGTGTATGGACGGCGAACGTTGTCAGAAGTGATAGTATAGACAGTACCATTAGAAGTTTTAATATTAGTCCCAATAGAATGACTAGCGCCAGCAGGAGCGCTTGCCAAAGCTTTGGTGTCGACTACATATATAATAGAGCCAGAAACTACAGCACTTGGTTGCCCATATTGAGTATAGAACTTAGCGTAAACTGTTTTAACCCCTAAGCTACATCCAGTAAAGGCAGGTGCTGTACCAGTCGGTAGAGTGCACAAATCCCAAGGCTTGGAACTACTGAACTTCTCTTGTCCAATATTGCTAAAGTCAGTTGAAGGTGAAATCGCCATATTTACAACATCACTACCAACATTGAAAGTTAACATAACATTGTTAGATATTGTAGATGTAGCACCACCATTGATAATAATCTTAAAACCATCCGCAGGAACTGTTGGAGGATTAAATGCATCTTGAGGTAACCCCCCACCACCAGTAGCTACCGAGCCAAATAATGAGAACACCGAAAAATTAGATGTGGTACAAGTAATAGTATTAGCAGCTGCGTTAACAATACAACCAGAAAGAGCAGACCAATTAGAACCATCGTAACGATAAATCACTAGAGTAGTTTCGTCGATACCAACAACGTCACTATCTAAATAAGTTAAAGTTAAAGTAATTGGAGATAAGAATGAAGTGACAGAAGTACCAACACCAGTTAAGCTTTTTAGATCGAAGGCATAATCACCTACAGAACTTCTACCACTTGGCATTCCAGTAGAAGCCAAGGTGGTGGTTTTGTCGAGTTGCTTGATCTGATAGACAGCGTCTGCGCCGGTTGCTCCTGCAGGAACTGTCAATTCAAATGACGAAGCTCCAGAAGTATACTCTACAGATCCACCAGTAGCAGTTGATACTTCAGAACTCTCCTCCCCTGTTACAGTACTTGAGCCTGTACATGTGGTAGTAAAAGTATTATCAGAACCAGTAGCTAAGTTACTGAGAGTGTCGTTTGAGCGAACTCTAAAGTGATAGGTTGTACAAGAAATTAAACCTGAGATTGAAACGCTATGACTAGTCACCCGCGGTGAGGTATCGGCTTCCGAAGTAGCCGACCCATAGCTGTTACTGAGTCCGTATTGAACAATACTCGAAGATACCTCGTCTGTGGTCCAAGTAATTGTTGCTGTGGTTGTACTTGGTGTAGAATCTACCACAGATACAACTGGGGCAGTGGTATCAATTACTAATGCTTTGTTCCCATCTAAATTAGTTGTTGGAACAAAGTTAACCATAGCATTTGAACCTAGATCAGCTATGGTCCCAGAAATAGAATTAACTGTAAGATCACTGGTAGTATCCCCTGCCTGAACTGTGTAATTACATGTCCCTGTAGTAGAACTGGTTACTGTAAACGTACAAGTTCGATCTGTGGATCCAGTTTCTAAAGTCACAGTAACATTCCCTGTAGAAGTCACTTCTTCGGAAAAGGTAACATCAATGTCGATAACTTCGCCTGCCGCGTAAGAACCATTAGCTTTATCGGATGAGACAGAAGTAATAGTCGGTGCAGTAGAATCTAATGTAATTGCTTCGTCAAAATGAACTGCCCAGTTATACAAAGTATTTCCATAAAGCGAAGGGTAAGGATCTGAGTCACGTAAGTTTCCTGCAGCTGAGCCAGCATTTTGAGCACCAGTATCTGTTCCTGGAACTCCTGTATAAGCATATCGCAACCTTTGGTTGGAACCAGTTGGAGTGCCAGACAGAGTAACCTTTACAGTATCGGAGTCTACAATTTCTACATTACTAATTGTCGCTGATGCTGTGGAGTCGTAATATTCAAAACCCTTATTCGTTCTCGCGCTAACTAAGGTTGTATCGAAAGTTAATGATCCAGCAGGAACATGGAAATTTGCATAAATTATATTACCGCTACGGACTGCAGAATCCGGTGAGAGTGGTCGCCAAGATTCATGATCAATCATTACTTTCTTAATTACTTTTCCATAATACTCCCCTAACCAACGAGAGCTTGCTCCAGTTAAATGATGGCGGTCAGAATAATTAAAATAATATTTTGGAGCTACTAAAACTATCTTCCCAGGATTATCTTCGGCTGCATAGAGCTGGTAAATTGGGATTTCTGAAGTTGCATCATTTGCATAAGAAGACATAAATGAACTCATTTGATCCAAGAATAACGGGATAGTACCCGTCTGGCCAGTGATCGCCTTAACATCTGTTTCGTAATCATTTTGCCATTCTTCCAAATATCCTTGGTAAGTTGCACCACTAACACCATTGTAGTTATCTGTTTCTCCATGAATAGTAGTCACACCAATAACTCTAGAAGTTCTACCTAATGCAATGGCTGCACTTTTGGCGTTGGTTACTTGATTCATACCATTTGCGTATGGCCCAGTTCCCTTTTTTAGTTGTGAATATGTGTAGCCACTTACACCATGTAGGGACACAGCAACATCAAAATCATTGCCAGTGTCATTGGCAGTGATTGTGTTTGCCATTGCACTACTAATGGTTTCAACTCCACTTTCTACTAAAGGTGTGAAACTACCACCTGCACCAATTCCACCTGCCCCACCAGTAAGCATTAGGTTTGAATATGGCTGGGTAGTTGTTAGAGCTGGAGTTGACGCAACACCCACGGACAAACTTTGCCCAGTAGAAAGAATTTGATTAATGTAATCAATTTCGGTGACTTGCGCTGTTGCAGAACTCAATGCAGCACTCCCTGTTGTTGGAGATGTGTTTGCTACCGGTGTGACTTCAAACTTTAAATATTTAGTTAAGTCATCGGAAGTAATTGTATAATTTATACTAGTCGCCCCTGGAATAGCAGAATAAGAACCGCCAGCTGAATCTGCGCGGAGCCAGCGATAAGTAGAAGTTGCTTCGGCATTTGCATTAGCATCTGTATATGTATATGTACCAGTGAGTAATTCACCTAATGAAGCAGACCCTGTTATTGCAACAGAGCTGGCTACTGGAGCTGCAGGTGTGGCAGAAACAGGAGTAGCATTGGCGGTACTCGAAGGGTCTCCCGTGCCGTTGGAATTAGTTGCTGAAACTCTAAAATTATAAGCCGCTCCATTTGTCAGACCCGTAACCGTGGCTGTGGTGCTTGCGGAAGTACCATCTGCAAAAGTTGACCAACTTCCAGCTGAGCTTAATTTGTATTGCACTACGTAATCAGTTATTGTTGCGCCGTTGTCCCCACCAGATGTCCAAGAGAGTGCGACTTGGGAATCCCCTGCGGTAGCACCCAATCCAGTTGGAGCAAATGGACCAGTGGCTGGTTCAATGATTGAAACATTATCATAGCTAACAATTCCACCTGATTGATAACCACCAAACCAAAAAGTTTTGTTTGTAAATGTTCCACCTGCAATCGTAGCAGCGGCAGTTCCAGATCCATTAACATATACTTCTGCTCCACCAGCTTGTAATGCTACCAACCTGAATGTAATAGGAACACCATTTGTACAAGAAGTTAGCCCTGAAACAGTCACTGGAGAGCCAGCTTGGTTTCCACCACCAGACCAATAATATATTTCCCAAGTAGTTGTATTTGACAACAAAATATATGAAGCTGAACCACCAGTGGTAAAATTCATATCACCATAACCCATTGCCATCGGCCCAACACCACTACCACAACTATCTCGACTGACAGTAAATTCAATACTGACATCGCCATTAGTTCTATCATATGTTTCCACTGTAGCAACGCCATCTTGAGAACTCCATGATCCATTATTTGGACTAATATTTAAAGTCCCATTTTGAGTAACGCTCCCAGTAGTACCACCAAGACCATCTGCGTCGGCTTCAGTCCATTTTGCCGTGTCGATTGTTGTGCCAGTGAAGGTATCGGCCATCGCTACTGCGGCTGGTGTTGCCGTAGCAGTACTAGAAACCGCACTTGCTCCAACAGAGTTAACTGCCGAAACTCTAAAATTATATAAGAGGTTATTTGTTAGGCCTGTAACTACTGCACCAGTAGTAGCAGAAGTGCCGTCGGAAAATGTGGTCCAGGTAGTCGGCTCTGTTGAAAGCTTGTACTCCACTATATAATCGGTGATTGAAGCGCCGCCATTACTAAGTGGAGCTGACCAAGTTAAAGTAGACTGTCCACTTTCACCCCCAGTTGCTGCTAAGCTTTGAGGTGCTGTAGGAACACTGAGTGCAGGAGTCGCTGTTGCGGTACTAGAAACTGGCCCAGTTCCAACTGAGTTAACTGCCGAAACTCTAAAATTGTAACTCAAATCGTTTGTCAGTCCAGTCACCAACGCACTGGTAGAAGTGGATGTGCCGTCCGAAAAAGTTGTCCAAGTAGTTGGTTCGGAAGCTAATTTATATTGAATAATATAATCAGTAATAGCGGCACCATTCGCTGCAGGTGCTGTCCACGATAGAGCCATTTGAGTGCTTGCTGGGGTTGCAGTCAAACTAGTAGGAGCATCTGGTTCAGATGCTGCACTAGTACCATTAACGGCAAAGTTATCTACAGTGGTAACTGTACCTGAGTGACCTGATAGAAAGAATCCTTTGTTATTAAAAGTTCCGCCGGTTAAGGTAACTGCAGCTGACCCACTACCGTTAATATATATTGAGGCTCCTGTTGTTGTGCCAACAGCAATGCGAACATGAAAAGATACACCGTTAGTACAAGAAAATCCTGTGGTAGCATTTTCAGCATTTCCATTGGCAAGTTGTCTAGAAAAATATACAGTATTACTCACCGCATACATAGTATAGGACTCACCACCACCTGTTAAAACACCAGGATCACCATAACCAATCCCCATAATACTATTACTAGCCCCGCAAGTTACATCTGCTTCCATCTCTAAACCTCCAAGGCTTCTATCATAAGTGGTATCCGTTACTAGGTAGTTTGCACCCCAACTTCCCCCTCCGGTCATAGTCAAAGCACCATTTTGCTGAATATTACCAGAAGTACCACCTACTCCACCGGCATCTGTTTCATTCCAGTTTGTGGTATTGATAGTAGTACCAGTAAAATCATCTGTTAATAAAACTGTGGCCTGAGCTGGCCTAAAAGATAAGAAAATACCAGATATTAAAAGGATAATCGCCAGCTTGGGTAAGTATTTTTTAATCATGTTTTTATTTCTAATTGACTCTTTTCGTGCATTAATTATATCACACTAAGTTGATAATTTGGCTTAACTTTGAGCAAATACAAATTCAAACAAAAAAGCAGAATAGATTGAATCTACTCTGCTGTATAACTAATACTTATCTATCTAACTCAGCTCGATGAAGCAAGTCAGACTTCAATAATGCTAGCCTGACCATGTCGTGACGCTTACCCAAGAGCAAGTATTCGCTCGAAAGATAACCCTCGACATGAAAACCAAAACCCTGATCCCATTTGATTTGCTTATGATTGCTAGCAATGACATTGGCATATAATTTTTCGATGCCTAACGTCTCAAATGCGAGCTCAATAATTTGGTACATAGCTTTTCGGCCATAGCCATGCCTTTGGTCAGACTTACAGAATATTGTTAATCCAACTCGTGCTGTATGGCTAAAATTATCGACTTCATGCAGACCAACAGTCCCAACTATTCTGTCTTCCTGATTGATTACGAGAAACAAGTAATTTCCTTCGTCGATCACTCTCTGTATATACTCTCGCTCTCGCTCTTCTGTGACAGGTTGGGCGAAAAAGGCAAAATTGTTTAAATTTGAACCTTCCATCGCCTTCACTAACTGGCCTGCATGTTCTGGTAAAGCTGGTTTTAAGTAAACCTTTGTCCGCATATTCCCTCCTCTCATGCCAGATCTGGAGCAGCCTCGATAGCTGCACGGATCTTGATAAGATATTCGGTTGCTTTGTCGTTACCCCACGCGTGAGTATAACCGTTACCGCACGTAACATCTTCACCTGCCCCTGGGACATCTGGCATAGGTATCCCAATATCAGACCAATCGATGTTGATGACGCGCTTGCGCCAACCGATAACAATATTCCCAGCAGGAACAGTGAACTTAAACCAAGAAGCACAACAACGACAACCAACTATTTCGCCATTATGACGATACTGATTCGGGGTTTTTGTAACTAAGAAGTTCGTAAAACCCGCGGCGCGGAACAAACCTTCAAAAGTTTCTTGTTGTTTGCGATTCTTGTACTCCATATTACAATTGCGATGGAAGTAACGGAAAACCTGAACACTCATTTCATCGCCAGACTGAACAATATAATCCCTGTCCTGAAATGTCCAACCATCTTTATTCACAGGTCGGTCATCGTCTGGATTAATTGTTAAATCAATCCACCGATCGCTACGAACGTTAATATCGTCATTAAAGCAATACTGACCGCCAGACTGAACTTCGTAAAAATCAATCACCTCTTCCAATTTTGAACCGACAAAATTTTCTAGAGGTAAGTCTTCTTGTGTCGACCAACCCACGATATCGTGACAGTTATTAATTGTCCACGGCTTTCTGCATTCGTAGCAGAGCATACGAGGTTCCGCTAAGTTGTAACCGCCGGCCCAAGAAATGTAAGCATCTTCTTTTCCGTTAGCTTTAAGAAATTCGGTGAACTCCTCTTCGGTAAGCACGGCCGGAATGTTCGGGAACTCATCTCTAGGCGTGAAGTTCGATCGGAATTCCATCATTTGCCCATAACCATCAAGTCTCCAGTTTCCAAAAATAATAAAGTGATTTAAACTTTTTTTGGAAGCACGAGCTTGCGCTCTCAAACTCTGAAGTGTGTTAAGACCTTTCAAGGTTGTTAGAAACGAAGCGATACCCTCTTTGGTGTCAAAATCAGCTTTTATAGCCGTTGCTGTTAAAGTCATTTTATTTCCTCCTGCGAATTGAACTCAATACTAACTCCGAATTTTACTAATAAATGGACGAATTGTCAATAATGCCCCACATTTTACTTGCACAGGTTTTCCATTGACTGATCAGTTATTTTCTTCTATTATAAGCAGTCGACAGGAATATATTTAGGGAGGAGATATGATATTTAATCTTTACGACAAAAGTGACAGAGAACTAGTCCAACGCGCTTGCAAAGGCCAAATCATAGGACTAACTTCTGGTAGCTTTGATATGATCCATGGAACCCATGATCAATACTTAGAAACATGCCATGGCCATTGTGGAGTAAAAGGTTTGCTATTCGTTGGAGTTGATTCCGACGATCTAGTCCGGGAACGCAAAGGCCCCAACAGACCAATGATCCCAGAAGCAGAGCGATTGCAAATGGTTGCAAATCGTAAGAACGTGACCGGAGCATTTATCTTGAGGACAGCTTTAGACTTTGGTTATGCAACTAAAATTCTGAAGGCAAGAAAAATCTTTAAGAACCAAGATTATACGGACATAGTGGTTTATGGTGCTGAACAAAAGGGAGTGGAACTAGTTATAGTGCCCGACTTCCATAGGACAGAATCTACCACAGCGTTAATCAAGAAAGTTATCGATAGCCATGTCGAGAGATAAAAGTAAGTTTACAAGCAGCTATTTTATTAGCTGCTTTTTATTTTGTTTAAAAAATAATTTATTCAACTTTGACTAAGGTTAAATCGGTTGATATTATACACTCGTGTCAAGTGTAGAGATCTAATATCATCACAGCCTCGAAAAACCGCCTCGCTAAATCCGATTGGCGGTTTTTCTATTACCAAAATGAAAAACCAGCGAAATAAATTTCCGCTGGTTGTATATTTCTTACTTGATTTATGCGCACTCCTTTACAAGACTTGCAATCACCGTGGCCATGCCAAGTGTTGTAACAGGCCTAACTTTATTAATATCACCTGTTACGTAAATGCCATTTTCTAAAACTTTAGCAACTGCATTCCGCACATTGGTCGCAGCTTCTTCCTCACCAAGATGGTCAAGCATCATGGCTCCGGAAAGAATAAGTGAACAGGGATTTGCAATACCTTGTCCTGCAATATCTGGTGCAGTGCCATGAATAGCTTCGAAGACTGCATACTGACTGCCGATGTTAGCACCTGGACCCAAACCCAATCCGCCAGTTACTTCGGCGGAAATGTCGGACATGATATCACCAAACATATTAGTAGCAACTATCACATCAAATTTATCGGGATTGCGAACAAGCTGACCACACATGTTGTCGATAATAAAGTCGTCGCAAATAATATCCGGATAAAATTTAGCGACCTTATAACCCACATCAAGAAACAATCCAAAATAGTCTTTGAGGATGTTGGCCTTGTGAGCAATGGATACTTTCTTCCGGTTGTTGCGCACGGCGTACTGAAACGCAGAGTCAATCAATCGATAGCAGCCAAATTCCGTAATCGTGCCAGTTACTTCTACAGCAACATTCTGGCCAATTATTTTTTCGGCACCGTTATAAATATCTTCGGTTGCTTCACGGAATATGGCCATGTCGATATCCAGATCGGAATATCGTGATGGAACTCCCCGGTAATTTTTCACAGGCCGAATATTAGCGTAGAGATCTAACGCAACCCTCATGCCCACATTGGCACTTTTAAAACCTTTACCGATTGGTGTCGCTGTTGGGCCTTTGATCGCAACGCCGTTTGCCATAATCGATTTGAGAGTCTGTTCTGGCAAAGCAAACCCCAAGCCTTCATCGATCGCAGACTGACCGGCGAACATATTCTCATATTCAATATCAACACCCGTAGCCGCAAGGACTAACTTTGTTGCTTCGCCAATTTCTGGACCAATACCATCCCCTGCTATATACGTCACTCTGTGTTTCATTTAAATTCCTCCTAAGAAAATATTAGAACTAACAATTTTAGTATATATTTTAATAAATGTCAATGTTTTAAGGCTTTTCTAGGCGTTTTTATTGACAAAACTGCATTTTTATAGTAAAATTTGAAGTTATAAATTTGCATGGAGGAATTATACAAATGAAGCACAATATCCGTGATGTCATCATCATTGGTCTTGGTATTACAGGAGCCGCGGAGTTAAAAATTGTTTCGCAGTACACTAATGCTCAAAAGATTACTGTACTCGAAAAGTATGAACGAGCTGCAACTGTGAATTCCAACGCATTGAATAATGCACAGACTTCTCATGATGGTTCGACCGAAACAAATTACTCTTTGGAACACGCATTAGATGTAAAGTGGCCCGCCGACATGCTTCGAAATTATTTGGAGCAGATCAAGGATCCGACTCTATTTCAAATTACCAACCGGTCATCCTTAGCACTGGGTGACGGTCAAGTTGAAAGACTAAGGCAAAGGTACGAAGAGTTTAAACCCCACTACTCCGATCTAAGCTTTTACGACAGGCGGTCTGATCTTATCAAGATAGAACCAAATGTCATAAAAGGACGAAATGAAAATGAAGCCGTGGCAATGATGGTTAGTAACAAAGGTTACGCAGTCAACTACCAACGTGCGGCTGAGTACATGATCGACGACGCCATCGCAACCAAAAAAGATATCGAGATATATACCAGCACTGAAGTTGGTAAAGTGAAGTACGAAAATGGAATCTTCACTTTGCAAACAACGAAGGGTGAAATGAGATCTCGTTTCCTATTGGTCGCGGCTGGAGCTTACAGTTTGAAGTTTGCCCAAGAACTTGGTTATGGTGAAGAGTTTACTATCTTCCCTGTTGCTGGTAGTTTTGTAGTCAGTCCGTATGTTTTGTACGGTAAGGTCTACCCAATGGCAGAAGGTGGGAACCCGTGGGCAGTAATCCATGGCGATCCAGACATTCTTGATCCTAAAATCACTAGATGGGGACCAACAACCAAACCAATTCCAATGATGGAAAGACACCACTATCAGACCATCAAGGACTACCTCAACATGGGAATCCTGACATGGCCTGGAATCAGAAGTTCATTGAAAGTGATCCGTGACGAAAAGTTGCTGGGTTATCTTTTAAAAAATGAGCTCTATGATGTTCCTGGGATTGGTATGCATCTTTTTCATAAAGAGGTTCAAAGAATCGTGCCTTTGATGGAAAGACATCAATTGCAACTTAGAAGAGGTGCTGGAGGTCTTCGTCCTCAGTTGGTCAACATGATTCTTGGAAAACTAATCATGGGTGATTCACTGATCCAAGGGGTGAATTCCATCTTTAACACCACTCCTTCACCTGGAGCATCGGTGTGTATGGGAAATGGCTTCCGTGATGCTCGCTTCTTTGCTCAGTCAACTGGCTTCGATTTTGATGAAGCTCGTATGCTTGCCGATCTGAATATGGCACCTCGTAACATTAAATACGAGGCAATGCACTCTGCTGTTTAACAGCAACCTGTTACTTAACAGCACTTCCGCTCACATGAATTATGTGAGCGGTTTTATTTTTATTAAAAATAATTGATTCTACTTTGAGAAAAACTTAAAGTCAATTTTATCAGCTCTAT
>CAZRKK010000007.1:0-41788 GCA_964600695.1 uncultured Candidatus Saccharibacteria bacterium | reverse complement strand
GTACGGTGTCACGCCGATAGCCTCCAGACCCATACAGTCTTGGCGTGAATTGGCCCCGGCGTTGAGTGACGGCTTCCCGCCGTCACCACGCTTGCCCGCGCGTCCTTTGCCCGTTCCCACCCGTCGAAGCGGTATATGTCTCCGGTGTGCAGATCCTTGCGGGCGTAACTCACGTAGGCATCGACGGGCCAGTACTCGCGACTCCATTCCGTGCAGGCCGTCTTCCTCCACAGCCGCAATGCCACCCTCGTCATATCGCGGTGATCAGGATGGGCGCACAGCCGCGCCAGTTCAACGACCTGTTTACGCGGGATACCCGCGCACGTCTGCGCCACCGGACTGGCACTCACGGCCACCGCCGCTAAGTGCTGGAGCACGTACAACCCGAAGCTCTGCTTCCCGAACGGCCGATTACACGGCCCGAGGTAGTGGCCCCACGCGCTCAAAGCCTCATCGGCTAAGCGGTTCTCGACGCGCTCCCACGACACTAACGGGAAGAGACTCACGCAACACGCTCCTCGCCGGGGTAGAACACCTGCCCGATGTAGTGCGCCAACTCGAACGGGATCTTCGCAATCAGCGCCGAAGCCTCGCGACTGGCGTTCGATTTCACCGCGCACCCCCGAACGGCGGATCGTAATGCGTCACTGGATCGATGTACTCGCAGGGATGTTGCCGGCCCTTCGGCCAAATCTCTTTGGTCATCCGGCGACGCTCGTAATCCCAATGCACGATCTGGCCGCGCCATTCGGTCAGGTTCCGGCCAAGGCCATTGTTCGCCGCCCAAAACTGCACCATCTGAGCGAAACAACCACGAAGGATGCCCATCTTCACCAAAGCGGGATCGTTGCGGAACCCGTCGCGGCAGGCCAACAGATTGCGCTCGTCCTCGTCCAAAACTTCGCCGTCGATGTACACCGCTACCCGCTCATGCAGGTTGCGGTTAAGGTCCAAATGCCACGTGTTTGCCCCGGTCACTCGAAACTCAATCGCCTGCACCCGCACCACCGGCGCCCGGAAGATGAGCCGCATCCCCTTCTGTCGAGGACGGGCGTACAGGTCCGCCCGCATCCCCACCTTCCAACGCTCGCCGCCGCGGACCGTGTGGGTCTTCGATCCGTCCTCCACCATCGGTACAAACTGATCAGCAAATCCGAGGTTCATCCGAGCATCTCCTTCGTCCGCCTCACAGCTTCGGCGTACATGCTTGTGGCCTTCTCCACCGGGCCCGGCTCGGCCGCCGCCAACTCGCGAAGCACTTCACAGCACGGATAAGCCCGGCCACGCGAACGTGCGATGTGATGCGGACACTTCCGGCAGTCCTTCATCGGCACCCAATTGTGCGTGCCGCGGTCATCCGTGAATATCGGGAAGTCACCGGGCGGCTTCGGGCAATTCGTCGCGCTTCGGAGGCCTCCAAGAAGCGACGCCATCCGTCCATCGGCCGTGGGGCGTGGCGCGATGAACACGCCGCCGGCGTTCGTCCAACCCTGCTCGGACAGAGCGTAGCCGTTCGGGCACGTGTGAATCTCGCCCGCCTTCTTCCGCGCTTGCGCTTTGGCGATCTGCACCATGAGGCCGCCAATTCCCATTCCGCGATCGCGGCGCCGCCGCGGTGTCTTTCGTGATGGCCAACTCATCCGGGCATCCTCCCCTGCGGCATGCCATCCAGCCGCTGCTGGCCGACGTCGACAGACGACGCCGTTTCCTGTGGCCCACGCTGCGGAGGATTGGCTCCGCCCACCCTCACCACAGCGCCGCGATAGCCGCGGCGAGTTCATCTTCTTTCGCGGCGTCCCACTCCGCCGCAGCCGCTGTCACAACGCGCGCCACATCGCGCGCCTTGGCTTCCAGGGGGTTCGGCTCAGGTTCAGGCATGTGACCCTCCCGCCGTGAGTAAGCCCTTGAAATGCGATTGCTCCAATTGCTCGAAAAGGGTTCGACCTGTGGGCATGTGCACGTACGGCATGAACACTTCCGCACTCTGCACCATGCCGGTGTCAATCATCGCGAGTTGCGCTTGAACCCAGCGGAGTAACTGCCGCCATGCAACCCGCTCCGCCTGCTCCCGAAGCTTCGTGTGATCAACCTTCCATCGCGATCGCGGGCTCAGGTTATCCAGCAGCGTCTTGTAGACCGGCTCAATACGCGCCGGCATTGAGAACGGGACCTCCTGCCCGTGGATACTCATCGTCCATCGCAGTCCAGCAATCTTTCGGTTCTCGAACTGCTGATTGACTTGAAGAGCGCCCGTGCGCACAAGGGCGGAACAGATCTCCGCCACGGTCTTCTCGACCGGTACGGAAGTGGTTTCCATGTAAAGCTTCGCCATCTACACCTCCTTCAGTCGGCCGTCGCGGACGCTTCGCGGAATCGGATCATCCCATGGCACGCGATGACGGCGAAAGCACTCCCAGCAGATGTACTCGCCATTGATCGGCCACGAGATGCGGGAGTGGAATAGCCGGCACCAAAGCACACCCAGTCGCGCGATCGTGCTCACTGCACCGCCCCGCTTTCAGTGCCCGTGTCGACCAGGGACGACTGCTTGGGCATGGTCTTCACCTTGCCGCCCTTGCCCGGCTTCTCATCCAAGGTGGTCTGCACTGGGGCGTTCGACTTGATCACCGCGTTGCCGGCCGCCGATCGCCATCGCTCCAGCCACGCGAGCGCCTCAACGCCCGATCCCATGAAGCCGACCTGCCATTGGAGGATGAGCTTCGTAGGCTTCCCCTTCTTTGTGGCGTTCTGGAGGATCGACATCCAATTGCCGGCGAAGTTGCAATCCGGGAGTACCAGGTCTGTCGCATCCTTGGCCGTGATCTCCAGCCGCACACTGAACGGTGGAGGGATAACGATGCGAAGCTTCGTCTCCAGGAGGTTCTGTTTCGGCGTGTTGTCCTGCTTGTACACGTCGGAATGAATGCCGAGCAATCGCGCGGTATCCGAGGTTAGCGGTGCCTGAAACGTGAGGAAGACACCCTTCCCCATCTTCACGGTCATCGCTTTGATGTATGCACCCTTCACTGTAATCGCTTCCACTGATCCACCTTTCTACGTAACCTTCAATGTCGGCTCGCCGGTCACCAACTCGACACCCGGCACTTCGCCGCCGCCGTCGATGACGGCCCTGATGAGCTTCTTGTCTGGCTCGACACTAGCGAACGCCCCATCTGTCAGGCTGGCGACGATGCGCTCTGCTTGTATTCCCGCCACGTGCACCACCGCGCGCTTCAATACCCACGGCACTTTGCTCGTGTCGTGCACCTCAACGCGTTTCGAGCCCTTCCGCAGGGCGAGCGTGCCGAGGTGGCAGGTGAGTTTCTGTCGACCCTCCGGCAGCTTCTTGAGTACGCCGATCACGTACTGCTGAAGCCGCTCCTTGGCCTTCTCCTGCCGGGCGATGTGCTCCTTCAGCCGCTTGATCTCGGCTTCGGCGCCCTCCACCTGCTCATCGAAGGACACCAGCGCCTTGATGATGCCGTTCCGCTTGCGGGTCGCATCGGCGTGCGCCTGGGCGAGGTCCGCGAAGTACTCGCCGGCCTGCTCCTCGCTGACCATCTCCTCGGTGTCGAGGAGCGCCTGTAGCTGATCCTCGATCTCGTAGAAGGTTCGGGCGGGCGGCGGCTGCACCCCTGCGTTCGCCGCCCCCCGATCGCCGGCCGGAACCGGCAAGGTCGTAGAAATTGTCATACTGTGGCTCCTTCGGGCTCTAACCCTTCAACGAAATCTGCTGCGCTCATCGAGTCCTGCGGCTCAACGGTCACAGCGGCGGTATGGGCCTCCATCGTGCGGTAAAGCGCGGAAAGCGTCCTCTTCGCCACGGCGAGCGACTTGAATTCGTTGGCGTGCTGTACTCCGCCAACAGCCAGCAGGACGCGGTAGTACTCCGCGTCATCCCCGGTCACCTCGCGAAGGTCTTTCTTCAGGTCGCCGAGGATGCGCAATCGGCCGAACTTGTCGGCTGCGGTGAATTCCGCGAGCAGTTGATCCTCTTTCCGCGGATCAGCCGCGCCCTCATCTCCCCTACGTGACTGTGTGGATTCTCCTTTCGGTTGGGATTCCGGCTTTGCGGCCGGCTTCTGCGCAGGTTCCTGCGCGGAAAGTTGCTGAATCTTCTGCTGCGCAACGTGCTGCGCGGCGGCTTTCGTGCCTGTGGGATGCCCGCCCGTGTCGATCTCGTTCGACACCTCGGACTGTGCCATCTCGTCTTCGGTGTAGAGCCCGCTCAACTCCATCGGGAATGCTCGCCGCAATGCCAGCGATTCTGCACACTTCGCAAGCTGCGAAGCGGGCATCCGCGACCACATTCTCGTGGGCTTGCCGTAACGGGTCTTCTGCACGTACTCCGAGTACAGTGCGATGCCCCAGGCTGGCTCCTTCCAGTCGGTTCGCAGGACTCCTACCCGTGCCGCGTTCGGCGGATACTCCAGGTCGAGCCACACATCCCGCCACTTACCATCCTGCCCGCACCACTGCGGAGCGAGTTGGCCCGCGTACTTCCCCGTGCGCTCGGCGATGATCCGATAGCCGTCGATGCCGGTCTGGATGGTGATCTTCTTCTCGCCGCCCCCACCTTCCTCGTCATCGCCGGATCCGCGCTTGATGCAGTAGATCTGCTTCATGAATGGGTCTAGGCCCGTCCGTTTGCAGACTTCGGCGAAGAACTGGAGTTCGACATCCGAAGTGCCCTTGGCGATGACATCCTTGACGACATTGAGCCGCTCGAAGTATTCATCGCGGAAGTGGCCCGCCGTCACCACGGCGCCACCGTTCTGCGGCTGTACCACCATCTCGTTACCCACGTGCCACCTCCGGCGGCGCGTCGGCTTCGAATGCCAACTCGCGGTCCCGTTCCGCGTCCTCCAACTCATCCGCCCAGGCGAAGTCCGCCGCCGCAGCGCGCAGGACACCCGTGAGCGTCGGGTCCGTCCAGTTGCCCTCCCCCTCCCCTGTCTGGTCGGTGTCAGTCCGCAGGCCCCAGACGCCGGGGTCGCCCCACCAGATCAGCTCCGTGATGTGGGTGTGGTCGAGGATCGCCTCCAGCGCGGCGAAGGCCGTGAGAGCCTCCATGATCTCGATGGCGTGCCGATTGGCCCAACGCTGCCACTCCAGCCGATTAGCCCACTCTTCCTGGACAGGCGCACCCACTTTCTTCTCCAGCAGCGCAGCGCCCTGCTTCAGCGTCTCTACGTCGATCAATCGTTTTGGGTTAGCCACGTGACACCGCCCTATCTGCGCCCCGACGCGGGCATTGATCCAGAATTCGATCATGCCTTTGAATCCGGGATCCTTTTCCATACGGTTCGCGATATCGCTCTGCGCGATCGCAATTTCGGGGTCCTTTCGAACCCTGCGCACTTTCCGTCCCATCACCACACCTCCTCGTCGTGCTCCGTCGCCAGCCGCGCGGCCGGCTGCGGAGGAAAGAAATCGTCCATGGTCACCGGGCGGGAGTGAGGCAGTTTCATGGCGAAGCCGATCAACCCCCTGAGGGTATCGTCGGAACAGCCAAAGCTCCCATGGTTGCCGTCGAGGCTTACATGCCAATAAGTGCGCTCGTTTAGCCCGCCGCATTTGCTGAGACTGCGCGGGAGTCCGTACTCCTCCAGCCAGTCAAGTATCCGCTTATCCCGCACCAGCGTCCTGACGCCCGCAACAGGATCTACCGTTCCGGGCGGCAGCACCTCGAAGACATCGGCCAGCATGGAGTTGATCTGCTTCATCTGCTCAGCCAAATCCGCCACTTGACGGACCATGTAAGCATTGATCAGGAACCGGTCTGTGCTCACGGCTTCCCTCCGCGCGGCTCCATGGATACGTTGGCCGCGGTCACGCGTGAGGATTGCACGGCAGGGCACGCCACACTAACGGCAGCCTTCACTTCCTGCCATGTGTAGTGCGCCTTGCGGTCGAGCATGATCCAATTGCTCGACAACTGGCGAGCAGTCGCAACGCATGCCAGGTTGCGCAGTGTGGCTACCTCAGCAAGGCCGCAATCTTTCCACGTCCGGATGAACGCTACCTGCGCGCTGCGCGGGATGATCCACACCGTCCAGTCACTGTAAAGGCGACGATGCAGCGACTCGGCCAATGCCACAGCGTCATCGCCAGTCAGGGAAAACGTTGGTGATCCATTGGCCATTACGACATCGACGCGCATGGTCAAGTCCCAGCACGACACTACGGCCTCCGCGATGTGCGTCAAGTTCAGGTACCGATTCCCGATCAGCACCCATCCGGATTGCGTCTCCATCTGCAGTCTCCTTTCGTCGTCCGGGAACGCCCCGGCAAATGTCGTATCGTACCAGCTGCCTTCGCGCTCGGCAGCACGGTCCATCGCCGCGTCGTATCTCGCGGTCCGCCGAGTTTCCGCCTCATCGAAGCAATCGCCGCAAACGTAAATCTCGTGGCCGTTCGCGTCCTGCTCGCTCGTGCTCACCAGGTCATCCGGCGCGATCTGGAAGCGGCACACCCGGCACTGCTCGTAGCTGTCGGCGCAGTCCCGGCACAGCGTCCGGTCGATCTTCCGATGCTCGCGGCGCACGTCGGCCAGTCGCGCGTGGTGCGCCTCGCACACCCACTTGCCGCAATCCTCACACTGGATGCGAGAGTAGTGGTGGCAGCGCGGCACGGTGCAGATGGGAAGATCGTGCTTCATTTCACTCAACTCCCATTGCGGCCAGGTGGAGCACAATCTCATCAAGAGTGTCCGCCAGTCGTGCGTCGATCTCAGACTTGGATGGCAGTGTGACCGGATCCTCAGGCGACCAGTATTCAAACAATCGCTCGATTCTGCCATTCACGACAGCCATCATCGCCATGCGCTTCATTTTGCAATCCTTGCAACCAGCGCTTCGGTTCGTGCCTTGATCTCGCCGGGAGCATCGCGAACCTCATCGATCCAAATCACCATCCACTGGCACATGGGCTGGGCAGCCGCGGATCCCGGCATCTTCAGGATGGCCAGCAATGTATGCAGTACGGCCAGTGTCGCGATAGACGTATCATCGACACCGCCAGTCGCGCACGGAGATTGCTCAATGCGATCGAGCAGATCCTGAATGCCGACAAGGAGCTGCACCTCTTCCAGTTCGTGCTTCATTCTGACTCTGCGCCCTTCCCCGTCTCGGCAATCAGCCCATCGGCATGCGCAACAGAATCACCGGACAGCGACTTGACGCCCAACGCATCCAGCCACGCCGACAGCACTACATTGAGCGACGCGGCGAGCGCATCTCCTGGCCACGCAAGCACGCCAAGGAGTGCATGCAGTGTTCCCTTCACTACGCACTGTTTCACCGATCCCTGATCCCATGGGCGATCGGCAAGTTGCCTGATGGCGGCAATAGCCTCGTCGTCGGTGAGTGGCGTCCTCATCGTCCGAACCTCGCCGCAAGGTTCAGCAGTAGCCGCCCGATCCAACTCCTGCTCGGCCTCAGCAGCCGCTGCTGCACGAGGTTGTTGACGGCCATGGATGCACTACAAGCGGATCCGTCGATGAGTCCGGCGAGTATCGCATCACTAATGATTTGTGCTCCGTGCTGTTCCTGCCGCTGTGACGCGAGGTACTGCTGGAGCGCGATCGCCGCCAGCGGGTCGCACACCGCGAACAAGTCGGACAGCGACTGATCGTAATCATCGATCGGCACGTCGGACTCATCCCCGATGGAGTTGCTGGGTTTGACTGCGGCGCGGACACGGTGCTTCATCCGCTCATTCTGAATGGCCGCGCGCATCGATGCGATCGCCACAAGTCGCGCGTCTTCGGGGCGCCGCCCCAGGAACGCAGTCTCGATGCCGATCGAGAAATGATCCTGCGCTTTCTTATCGGGTCCCATCGGGATCCCCCTTCATTTCATCCATGCGCATCTGCACGTCGACCATGCGCATAGCGATCACGTCGATCGCGGCCTGCAGTTCCAGCAGGTTCAACTGCGCCATCGCCAGCAGCAACTGGCGCAACTCCTCCGGGAGAAAAGCGATGCGCACGGTGGCAAAGCTCTTGATGGCTTTATCCAGCGAGCGCCGGAGCGTGTCGCGCTCCTTGAGGAGCGACTGGATGTTGGCCAGATCCGCCTGGAGCGCGGCGAATGTGAGTAGCCGGTCTCGTTCGTTTTCGTGTTGCATAGGCAATCACGAGTCTATACCGCAAAACACGAACACGTCAAGCCACAAAATGTAGGGGTGTAGCGGACGGATGCCACTAGATGTGGGTAGTGCTATAATTTTCAACACCAAGACGGTCCTTCACGGGACTTTTCCACAGAACCTCTAAGACACGACAGGCCGGGTGGACCAACCAACCCGGCCTGATTGTTTTTACGAAGGTCAAAATCAGCGAGCGGCCACCTGGCGAATCGCTCGCGCTGTCGCCTCGGTGTTGAGATTCTGCGCGAGGATGAATCGCACCGCTCCCACCAGTTCCTCGTCGCTCATGCCGCCCGTCGCAGTCAGTGGATACTCGCGGTCGTAGTCGTCGATGTTGAACGCCTCAACTCGGCCGGTTGGTCCGTACCGAAGCGCCACCTTGTCGTTGATGCTGGTGGGTTTGTATGGATCGTTATTTGGAATAGCGATCGGCCATTCAACATCGATGGGAGTAGGTGGGTTATAGATGCTCAGCCTGCCCGCTTCATTGCGGTCCACGGTGATGCGCACCAGTCGCGGGATGCGCGCGAACTCCTTGCCTCCGCTTTGGATGAATCGGCGATTGTAAAACGCGATCGCCGGGGCGCCATAGAAGCCGTTCAGTTCGCCGATGCCCTCAGCGTCGGTGACTACGATACCCGCGTCCGACTGGCGCGATCGCAGATTGAGCCGCACTTCGCCGCGCTGTACGGTGTACTCAAAGGACGTGGCGTACCACGGCCACACCGCGGCATTGTCACGCCACGGCTTCACTGGGCCGACCGCAGGGATGATACCCCCGACCGTCTGCTGGAATGGGAAGGCGCCAATGTTGCCCGGCATGCTGACCGCTTCGCGAAATGCCGCGAGTTCTTCGGGTTGGCATGGGAATTGCGGAATGGGGATGAATTTCATAGGGTCCTTTCACTTCGGGAGGATACGGAAGGAGTTCAGTATCTCAACGAGGCCTTCCGTCAGTTTCGTTACGCCGCGAGCGAACTGCTCATCATCGGCGAGGTCTTTTCCTGCACTCTGCTCGGCGAGTCGCAGGATGAGCGGTGATGCGGCCTCAATTGCCGCCAACACCATGTCGCGCTTCTGCTCGCCCTTGCCGGGGCCGAGCACGCCTTCAGCGGCAAGCACGTTGCGGAGGACTACATCAGTCAGCCCGCCAATCAGTGGATTTGAAGCAGCGGCCACGTCGACCACGGTCTTGCCGGCAATGATGCCGACCTTTGAAAGTACGGATAACCAGCGCATAGAGATCCTCAGGCGAACGGTCACGAGAGAACAACGGATCCGGTGTTGATGCCCATGGCGTAATCCCAGATCTCGATCTGTTGCCGCGGCGGCCCGCCATGTTCCGATGCAACGATACGGATGCGGACAATAGCATCGCCGCACTTCTGGCACTGCCCGTAGATGCACTGCTGGTTGTCGAACCTCACCAGCTTGCCCTGGTTCTTTCCGCCCGATGCCTCACGGATCCTTGCCGACTTCTCGTCGGTGGTCGTGCGCGCCACGACTGGATGATTGCAGCACGGGCTCATCTTGAGCCGCGGGTCATTGTATGCGACCGGTACCCATCTCTTCGCTGGCTTGGCGAACTGCATCCTGTTGCTCCTTCTGCTTGATTCTACGATGGAGTGTCGATACCGGCACTCCGATCTTACCCGCGATCGCAGAGATAGACCAGCCGGCATCCGCAAGCTCTTCGTATGCCGCCCAGTCGATTTCGCGCTCCTTGCGTCCAAACTTCACGCCTGCGGCGCGCCTGATCGCCATGCCGGCCTTCACCCGCTCACACAGCCGGATACGCTCCTGCTTTGCAATCACCGCAAGCATTGCCAGCACCACCTCACTGAATGCGCCCAGCGTGTCCAAGTACGGCTCTGTGACCGACACGAAGCCGATGCCCCTCGCCTTCAACTTCTCCAAGTAGCCCAGCGTGCGATAGGTGCCTTCTCGCGTGAAGCGATCGAGCGACCACACCACCACTGCATCGAACTCCCCGTGCTCGGCATCGCGCATCAGCCGCAGGAAGTCTTTACGGTCGGCCGACGCGCCCGACTCGTGATCCTGGTAGGTGAGCTTGTGCACCCATCCGCGCTCAGCGATCAGCCGCACGCACGGGTCCATCTGGTTCTCAATGGTCTGCTTGTCTTTGGTGGATACCCGTAGGTAGATCGCGGCCCGCTTCTTGTCTGGCATCAATGCTCCGCGCTGCCCGAACGATTTCGGGAAGCGGCACCCATTTACGATACCATCACCGGAAAACCGCTGCTCTCGCCCACGGTGAATTGTGCGGAAAATGCGTCTATGTATCTACAGAAACAGCAAGCCCCAAATTCCAAATCGACCATGCGACATGCCGTTGAGATTAGGTTTCGGTATGCATTCTGGAACGGTTTTGGAATGCTCGCACTGGTGTGGTTTTGCTTGGATTGGCGGGGCTTGCCGGGCACACCCTTGCGGGAAGCGACCCATCCTGCCGGCAGCAGCAGCCACGCTGGGTGTTACGTGTGCGCGCAAGCCTGGTGCTGGGAATTTGGGGCTTTGGAAACGGTAGAGTCATCCAAACACACTAAAGGCCTCCCGGTTTCAGGTACCCTCGGCCGGGAGGCCTCTTCGTGAACTGCGCTTCGTCTTCTAAGGTGTGCCACTCTCGCAGACGCGCTTTGTCTGCTCGAAATTTGATCCTACTGATTTATTTGTGGGATGTCAACCCTGCATCACTACAGGTCGTTCGGCGGCGGGTACGGCGGCCACAGTGGCGTATCGTCCACGTCTATCACCTCCCGTCCGCGGTGAAGTTTCAAGGGCGGGAAGGGAACGCGAGGAGTGAGATATGTAAGGATTCGAACGCGACCCCGTAGCTCTTCAGCACCTTAAGCGTGTCCACTGACACCCGCCTGTGGATGAGTCTAACGGGCGCGCCCCGCGGTGTCAAGGCTACTCCCACGCGATAGCAGTGAGTGTGCCGAGCACGAGGAATACGATGAGGATGGAGCTATACTGCGTCCATCCTTCATCCGGTGAGCCAATGAGCGACGGATCGAGGTTATCGAAGATACTCGGGTCAATGCCGGACGATGATGCGCCCTCGATCGCCGCGGCGACGTTCTGCGCCAGCGGCAGGTACTGCTCATAGCGGGCCTGGTTCGCCGCGCCATCCGCGATGTACCAGTGCTGCGCAAGGTTCTGATCGTTGCCCGCCCAGATCAGGTATGCGGCGCGAGCGTTCGTGTACGGATCGAACAACTGCTGCTTGGATGCGATGCCGAACTGCGCCAGCCGCTGCTGGCCAAGCTGATAGCCCGGCTTGTCGATCATGTTGATCTGCCACAGCCCATAGCTGTCATCGGCGCCGGTGCCGTTGTACGCATCACTGTTGCCGGCGGATTCCTTCCATGCGATCGCGGTCATTTTGGCCGCAGTGGCAGGCGGAAAGCCGGCCGAGCGTGCGACCTGGTAGACCTGCGCCATGGAAAGCCTGCTCATTTCTTCACAAACCCCACAGACTGCGGAGTCCCGTCCTGATTGCAGCGGTGCGCCAATTGGCCGAGCGCGGCCTGCAAGCCCTGAAGGATGGCAGCCGCCCAGACGCGCACATCTGGGTCAGCGTGCCCGGCACTGATCACGCCCGCGGCAATCATCACCGCGTTCAGCACGGCATTCATTGTCTGGTTGATTGGAATATGCATCAGGATGCCCGGAATACCCTTTCCTCCAGCCTGCGGATGGCCTCATTCTGCCGCTCGATCGCTTCAGCAAGGTTGCTGATATGCAGATGGGTGACCTTCGAATCCATAATCCGGTTGTTGATGTCGTTCAGCCGGCCTTCGTTGATCTTTGCGAACCCGTCCAGTCGCTGGTTCATCTGGTCGAGCGCTTCAAGGATCTGAGATCGGCTCCACAGCCGGAATACGAAGAACTGGATAGTGCAGATAGGCACGGCAACGGTGATCGTCGTCGTGATGAGTGCCAGAATCGTCTGAATGTCCATGAGGTTCAACATCTGCACCTTTCTTTGCCCCTCCTGCTACTCAGGGCTTTTGATTGTGGTCCAACCGGTCGTCTTGATGGTCGAGCCGGCCAGTTTCCAGTCCGCTTTGAAGAGCGTACCTCCGAGTCTTGCTTTGATCTGAATATTACAGGGGCTTGCGAGGCAAGTTCCCGACAGCCCCATGTTTGTTGTCCAATCGAGACTGGTCGCTGCACCCAGCACGAACGAGTACGTCACCGTCTTATCGGTGTTGGTCACCGGGTCACGCACGCCCAGTCCACTGCATGCCGCGAGCGCTCTACTCTGGCCTTGCTGCTTCAGCAGCACGCTGCTGTATGATCCCGTCGATGCCCAGGAGCTTGTGCCGACAGGCAGCAGCATTCCGAGTCCGTTCATGCCGAACGTCTCCGGCCCATAAAGGCCTCCCCATGCAGAGCCCATCAGTTGCTGCCACCGCGTCTGGTCGGCAGCCGATCCGGAATCCGCCCACTGCCATGCAGCGGCAAGACACTCATTCGAATAGGTGTTGAAGTCGCGCAACTGGTCGTAGGTCGATCCGCATGGCGCAAACGTGCTGTTGCCGTCGGCGTCCGTATTCAGCGAAGACGGCGTTGCGAATGACCAATACTCGTAGCTGTTGCACGGCCGGCCGGCGAATCCACTGGTGCCGTTGCTGCCTTCCCAGATGTAGGGCGGTGGAGTGCCGCCGTTCGTGATGGCTACGCCATCTTTCAGTAGCGATCGCGAGTCCCCAATCACGGAATCGAGCGTTGACGTGTCGGTGAATCCAGGAAGTAGCGTCCGCACGGTCCACAGTGCAAGCTCGTGCGCGAGGCTATCGTGCCATGGCAGGTCTGCATAGCCACCATAGAGCGGGTCAGCGCCACGCCATGCGCCGATTGACCAGGAGTCCGAGCACCGGGGCGACGGGTTGCCCGTGTGGCATTGCCACGGCCTCCACCACCCAGTAAACGCAACGTTGTTCAGCTCACTGAGCCACATCGCCTTGTTGTCGAAACTGTAGGCGACTCCGGCCTGCACTCCCGCGCTTGTCGACAGCGTAATGGACGTGGCCGAACTGAATCCCTGCACCGTATAGCTCACGCCGTTGATAATGATTGCGTTGCCCGGCTGTAGCGAGTTGAACTGGTCGCCACTGACCCACGTGACGGCCGTCCCGCTCGTATTCACCGTGCCCGTGCTCGTCGGCGCTGCCAATGCCAGCCCCGCGGCATCGTTGGTCGTATAGGCCACTTCACGCACGCCAAAGCTAAAGGATGTGGGTCTGGCTGGTGGCAGATACGATCTCACGTAGATCTCCCACGCAAGCACCGTGTGAAGGTGGCACCACTTACGCACCCGGGCGGCCAGTGTCGGATTGCCCAGTCCGCCCTGTGCTGTCGGAGTATCGAGGTCGATAGCGTACAGCATCAGACCGCCGATCGAGGCGCGCCGCGGGTCGATGCGGAATCCGGAGATGGTCTCAACAGAGTTGCCGCTCTTCACCAGGTAGGAGCGCCACCAATCGTTGGCCAGCCGCCGCGCGTTGTCGAGGTCGGTTTGCTGCCCGGTGGCGTACCAGTTCTGATACTGCACCTTGACGGCATCGTAGTAGTTGATGCCCTCAGTCCAGCGTGTCAGGATCGTATCATCCCATCGCATGTAGGCGAGACCGCTTCCGCTCGGCCCGTCCCATGCCGTTGCGAGAGTGATCGACGTAGCGGATCCGCAACTTTGCACGGCTACCGGATTCCAGACAAATTCGCCGGACACTATGTACCGCACCAGGATGTAATCGTTGCTGCCCGTACACAGGAAGTTCGTGGTGAACGCCGTGCCGGTGCCGGCTACGCCGGTCGATCCGTTTGTCACCTGCACAGTCCCGGCAAGGTACGTTTCGTAGTCCTGCGTCCAGAACGTCGGATAGAGGCTCGCCGTGACGCGGTAACTGTTGGGACTGAACCAATTGATGCGGTCCCATGCGGTCAGCCCCTTGCGCTGAATCGGATCACCCAGCAGCAGTCGTCGCGCGTTATCGTCGCTCGTCGCGGTCGGGTGGAAGATCACCCCTGACGGGTTGGTGACCACCGAACCTACGGCAATTGTAGTGTTTCCGCTACGCCCTTTACTATCAACAACATCCAGCGTCAGGTTGTACTTGCCTTGCCCGGTGTTCCACAGTGTGATGGAACTCCCGGATCCGCGGATGGTTGGCGCCGGCAAGCCGGCCTGGTAGGTGCCGACACTCCACGTGTACGAGGATGCGGCGATCGGGCTTGCGTCGACCACGAAGGGCACGCCCGCGCGAAAGCTCAGCGATGTAATCGGCAATCCCACGGCGAGTGGCGTGTCCGTGTAAGTCACGGCGCCGGATGCGGTGAGCGTGTAGCCTGCCACCTCATCGACGAGCGTCGTGGGGAACTCCCAATCGTACAGGTTGCCGGATTTGAGGTTGTTGCTCGGGGTGGTGGTCTCGGTGCCGGGAGCGCTCCACATCCGTGCCCATGCGATGCGACACTGGCACGGTTCGCCCAGCGCAACGTTCGATCCGAATGCCAGTGTTCCGCCGCGCATGTCGACGGAGGACTGCCCGGTCGCCTGGTCGGGTGCCACAATCTTGCGCTCAATGACCGCTCCGGTCGGCGTGAACAGTGACACGCGCATCGTCACTCTCGCCGCGCTCAAGATGGTCAGCCGGATCCAATCCACGCGGATGATGAAGTCCGAGTTCCCGTTGAGGTTTGTGACGGTCGACCCGGTGAACCCTTCGAGGCTCGATTCCGTGAGGATGTAACTGAACGTTGGATCAATGCGAACGCGAATCCGGCCGCCTGCGGTCGGCTGCCAATCTAGGAACGTGCGCCTGGCCGCATCCGTCGCGGCCACGTTTGTTACGCGCATCTCGATCCGGAAACCGCTCGTCAGGTTGAACTGGGATCCAGTAAGCGAGGTGATCGAGAAGGCGTTAGCTTGTGCGGAGTTCTGATCCTGGCAGAGCGCAAGCGAGGGAAGGAGAGCAAGCAGTAGGAGCGGGCATCTCATTGGAACTCCAGCCATGTTTCAGGCACAAAGAAGTTGCCGCCGGCGGCGTCGGTGCGCGTCAGGCTCACCACGCAGAAGTTGCCGGATGCGATTCCGGCCGACGTCAGCACCACGGATCCGCGATTGAGCCGGCTCGCCGTGCCGAACGCCTGGGCGAACGTCACAGACGCTGGCGCAGTGAACGACAGGTTCACGGTCACATCGGCATTCACCGCGTAGCAGCCGACAGCAGCAGAAAACGTAGCTACGTTGGTGGTCGCCGTGACGATGTGAAATTTGAGGGTGAGGCTGCCTCCCGTGATTCCAGCGGGTACCGGAAAATGCGCGTAGCTCACCTGGTTCGTTGCGTTGTAGAGCAGGTTCAGCCGGTCATTGGCGCCCGATCCGGTCCATGCCGGCTGACACGAGGTGCTCGCCGCATTGGTCCCAGCATAGGTCCAGCCGAGTCCCATATTGGCGCCACCTGGCGTGCAGACGCCGATCAGGAGCGGCATCGTGATTGTAGGCGTCGACGGTGGAATCACCGGAACGGCCTGCACGCTCACCCATCCATTCACCCCATCATCCGTCATCACCCAGGTGTTGTTCGTGTCGGGCACGAAGTTCGCCTTGGTGCGGCTGCCGACGAGCACGCCGTTGTTGTACCAGTCGACGATTCCGGATCCGGAGCCAAGCGGCGCTGTGACGTTGTAGCGTGGGCTGAGCAGTTGCAGATTCACGAAAGGGTTGGTCGAGGTCTTATTGTCGATCGTGAGGAATGCCTGCACTGGCACCGATGGCACGGCCCCGACGAATGGGTAGGCTGAGAGCGCCCCGCCCTGATCGTTGACCGTGAGTAGCGCAGTGTTCAGCACCACGGCGCACGTGCACGTTCCTGTTCCCGGCACCGGGTAAACGGGAGTGACGGAGCGCACCACATCATAGCCGGTCGCGTCCGAGACCGCCGACCAACTGATCGTGATGTAGTTGCTGACCGTGAGGTTGGCCGCACCCACTGTGTTCTGTACGACTACCGGCGTCGGGCTGGTCGTTCCACCTGGCGTGCGGGCGATCACCCAGTAGTAGATCGACTCGCGGCCCGTCTGGGATCCGACTACCGCGCCGCCGGCCTGCGCCGGTCCGGGCACCGGAGTCTGAAACATCGAAAGTGACGCGGGATCCTGAGCACAGATGGGGACCAGGGATCCAAGCCCAAGAATTACGGTCAGGATAGCTGTTCGCATATGTGCTCCAGTGCAATCAAAAGGTCCCGGATTGAGTGGTGCCGTTCGCCGCTACCTGCCAAGTGCGAGCGGTCGAAGTGCGGCTGAAAATGCCAGTGATCGAGTGGCTCGGTCCCTCATTCACCTGCCACGTAAACGAGCTGCCGACTGCGGGCAGCTTCACTGTGGTGTTGATGTACTCGGTGTTGTCGGACACCTTGCGGCAAAGCAGCGATACTTCATTGGCCGCCGCGAGCCCGAATGTGCAGGTGAGCGCATTGGTGGCTGTCGCCGGAGCCGTCGCCGCCGTGACCTGGTTCGTCTGCGTGACGGTGCCGGGGGTGATGGTTTGGCTCCACGCCGGCAGGAGCAGCAGGAGCAGCACAGTCGCGATCTTAATCGAGAATTTCATCGGGATTCACCTTTCTGTTTCGGATCCACGCTCTTGCGGGTGTGGAGGATGTGCCGGATGTCGGACGGCGGGTCATGGTTGCCGAAGCCGATCGCGGCGCTGATGTCGTAGAGGTGGATCAGTGTCGTCAGGCAGATCAGGATGCCCAGCCACAGGACACTGTTCCATGTGATTTGCTTCAGGCTTTCCATGGCGCTACTCGTACCTGATCGTGGCGCGTAAAGTTACGGTTCCACCTGCGCTTAGATCAAAGCAGATAGGCGTCCCAGGGGGGCCAAAGTAATATGGGACTGTCGAGTTCGGGAGAACAAGAAACGGAGTGGCTGTCGCCAGAACGGTATAGTTGAAATTTCCGACAACTGCTCCAGTGCAGTTCGTGTTGGCCGTACCCCTGGCGAATACCGTAACCGGGCCTGCGCCTGCTATTAATTGCGCCTGAAATCCGTACACTGCAATTACCCTTCCTGGTACCGCAGGAATAAAATTTCCATTCGATACTGGCCCAGTCCCGGACGCTTCAATTGCTCGATAAGCCCAACTGGCGAGCACATCTGGAGTTGGGGCAATTGCCCCTGTATACCATACGCTCGTAGTGCAGTTTGCGTAAGTTGCCGCAAGCCTTGCCCTGAGAAATGGAAACGCCCCGGATGCAATACTCACGCCGTTCCCGTTAAACAAGTTGGTCAATCCGGATCCAATATTGAACCATGTTAAGTTGTCGTAACTTCCCTGCATTCCTAGTTCAATATCGGAAACGGGAGAGGTGGCGTAAGCACATGCTCCGCCTGTCATCTGCGCCCATAGATAATGCTGGGACTGCCCGTTGTTCCTGAGAATGCCGGAGTTCGTTGCTACAGTCACGGCGTTCAGCGCCAACTGGTACACGTTGTCTCGGCCCTGCGCGTGAACCATGCCGCCGCGCATGACCTTCACTATCTCTCTTTGTAGATCTGGCGGTGGCGCTGGAGTTGGAAAGATATCCGGCCCGAAGATCAGCACTGCAGCGACGAGCATTCCCACTAGTCCCGCGATGCAGGACCACCACAGCGATACGCCCAGTTTCTTGATCAGCTTCATATTGCCTCTTTCTTACCCTCGGTAGTTCGGACCAATCACGCTCTCCGGCACTTTGTATCCAGCCAGACGCACGACAGTGCGGCCAGCGGCCAGAGCTAGATTTGTGTTGGTAACCGTGACGGTGATTGTATCGCGAGGCATGAAGATGATTCCACCCCGAATGAGTTCCTGGAAACTGGGCTGCCCCAGTGGCACAATGATCTGCCCGTAGCCGTCGTGGGGATTGCCGTTGATCAGGAGTCGCCATGTGAGATCGCCGGATCCCTCAACAAAGCCGGTTCCTACAAAGCAACAAACGATGCCATGAAGGACGCCGCCAAAGCTCGTATCGGCAAGCATTGTCAGCACGGTGGTCTCGGTCGGAGCCGCAGGGACTGCGATCGACGCCTGGTAATCGAATGGCCGGAATCCGGGAGGCGGGTCAAGCCACCAGGACTGACGGACGGGCGTCTCTTCTTCGACGGGGACGCTGATCCCGCCAAACTCGACATACTCATTGGGTGCCGGATTCGGCGGATTCACACCGGGCGCCGGCACGAGCGCATAGCTGTTTACCAGGTCCATCGGGTTCGGATTCGCCGGAGTGCGCGCGATCGCGCTGTTGTCGACGAGCGCCGACATTCCTCGTTGCCCAACGCTGCTCACCGATCTTGGCATCTGCCGGAATGGCGTTGCTTTCATTTATCCCTCCACCTTCGGCAGCGACTTCTGCACCTCGAACGTGCCCGATGGGTTCGACTGGATGTCGTAGAGACCGCCGCGCTGGCTGTATAGATCGCTTTCTTCCTGGATCCACATCGCAAGCTGGCACTGCGCATTGACTGTAGCGCTGCGGTTCATCACTTCGACAGTGATCAGCCCGGATGGAATCTGCCATGGTGTCGGCAGCAGGTAGAGCGGCTGCGGCTGGCCGGTCAGCCCGGTCGGCACGAATTGAGTGCCGCGCACCCAGTTGGAAAACAGCGGATAGCCACCGGTCTCAGTGATGCGGATACTGATGTCGCTCGCCGCGGCTGGCGCGATCATGGCAAGGCGGATGCCCCACATCCACGAGTCCTGCTTGGCGCGGCATTGCAGGATGATGGTGCGGCTGGCCGGGATGACCGTACCTGCGTATTCCGGCGCAATCAACACTCGAGTTCTCAACCCCGGCACCCTGCGAAGGTCGGTGAGTTGGCGATACACGTACGCCGGATAGCGCAACGGCAGCCGGACCACGCTGCTATTCAACATGAGTCCGTCTGCCACTTCACGCCGGAGGAATTGGCCGTTCTGCATCGGCTTCTACTTTCTGCGTGCGACTCGCCGCACGCCGCGGAACACCAACTGGAACGTGTAGGGCAGCCCAGGGTCGGCCGGATCGACCAGGGACCGGATCGTGTACTGGAGCCCCGACTGCAGCGGGTACACCACGGGCAGCGTCGGGAACTGCGCCCGCCATCCGCCCACGGCATTCACCGCACGTTGGAGGATCGGCCGGTCCATCATCTGGTTATCGGTCGCATCCGTGAACGAGATGGCGAACAGATCGGAGCCGGTGTAGGGTGTGCCATTTGACTGGTACACCTCAAACGATTGCCACTCAAACGGATAGTCATTGATCGCCAACTGGAACAGTCTGTCGGGCTGCACGACACCCGCGATGTTGTTTGCCCAGTTGAGCGTCAGCGTCTGCTGGTAGGTCCATGGCGCGGTGTACCAGTCGCCCTCCTCGTAGTCGGTGTACGACTCGCGGACCAGCACTCCCTGGAACTGCACCTGGCTCGCGATCACGCCCAAGTTGGCCGCGCGCAGCACGTTGTTTGCAGTAAACGCAAAGCCGTGGTCCGGGCCCGGAAAGTACACTTCCGGAACGATGGGCAGGTAATTGAGTGGAATGATGTTTCCGCGCAACGCCAGTGGTTGATCCACGGGGCGCACCAGATTCCAGGAGCCTGCTGGGTTGAGGATGGTGTTCATCCCCGAGACGCGACGCAGCAGGAAGTCATCGCTGGCGATCGACTGCACGCCGACGCGCTGATACGACACGCCGTTTGTCAGCGGGTCGCCGTTGACCGAAAAGATGTATGGGAAGTGCCGGAGCATCTGCTACCCGCCAATCTTCAGCCGCTTGATTCCATGAAAGTAGATACTGATCGTGTTCGGCGCCGCCGACAGATCGTTGAGCGTGAGGCTGACCTTCGAGCCGGCCGGAATCCACAATCCGCCCGCTTCGGTCTCGGTGTCGAAGTCCCCGATGATCGGCTGTGGGATCGTGGGATCCGTGCTGAAGATCGTGGATAGCAGCGCGACGTTGCTCAGGTAGTAGAGCCGCGCATCCGACACCTGAAACGAGAACAGCCCGGTGGCGACCGGCACGCTGACTCCCTGAATCATGAAATCGGCATCGGTCGAAATGTTCAACTGCTCCTGCAGTCCGGTCTGGCTGGCCGACAGTACTCGGTCGTAGATGTAGATGAACGGATCTAACCGGAACGTTCCACCTACCTCGGCTGGCACGCCAGAGAGGTACGGCGGGGTGTACGGGTTGATGAGCCGTTGTGATGGGTAGGCCAAGCTCATCAAAGACGGGCCTGCGTTGATTCTCATGTGTATTCTCCCTGGCTTCTTTGGTTGGCATGAGGCGGGTTCGTCGCCCGCCCCATGCGATTTTGCGCGTCCCCCGGCTACCCGGGGATCACGATTACATTACCAGACGACCGTAGATGCCATCGAGCAACGCCATGAACGTAAAGCCGGTTCCACCGCCGCCGCCAGCGGTGAGCGTGTAGGACGCCGTGCCGCCGAGATTGGCGCTGAAGTTCATGTTGCTGTCGATTGGAATGGGCGTCGCGAGAAGTCGAGTTGCCTGGTTGGTGGGCAACCCGTTGGTGGTTGCGTTGAGCGTGGTGGCCGCAACAGTGGTTGCCGCGTAGCCGCTGATACCGCCGCCGGCGGGAGCCGCCCAAATCGGGATGACCTGGAAAGGCTTGTCGGTGCCCAGATAGAAGCGGAACACAAAGCCGTTGAGGATCGTGAGGAGATCGACAAATAGGATGTTTTCCGCGATTCGCAGCTGGAAGACCATGATGGCGAAGATTTCGCCGGTCTGAAGCCGGTTGGCGAACTTCAGGTTGGTCTGCGCGAGCGTCTTTCCGCCGGAGCCGAGCGGCGTTGTGAAGAGCGCGCTCGTGGCTTCGGTGAGTGCGGAGCCCGCAGCGATCGTGAAGCTGTCGTACAGCGGAGTGTGGGTCAGGTCCAGCGACGGGCTGATCATCTCCGGTGCAAAGTAAGAGAGGATGTCTTGACGATTGTACATATCCTTTTCCTTTCAACAATTCAGCCCGAGACTAGAACCGGGACTGGAACACTCGGCGAATGCCGGTAACGCCGTTGCCGGCCGCAGCGACTGCACCCGGAGGCGGAATCGCGGCTGCCTGGCTCATCTTTGCCGCCGCCAGCTTCAGCGGGTTGTTCGGCGTGGTGAAGTAGGCGGGGGAGAGGTCTCCGACGCCGCGGCGAACTCCGCTGAGCGCGAGCTTTGCGCCGCCGGGGATGAATTCGGTGAGCGCCGTGGAGCCGGCCTGCATCAAGCCACCAAAGGTCACAGCGTCGGCAAATGCCGGCCCGAGCCCGGTCTGCTTCGCCAGTGCGCCGGTACCGAAGGCCAGCGCGCCGGTGGCGACCACCCGCACGAGTCCATTCGAAAGCAGGCTCGGAGGCAGCATGCCCACTGCGGTCTTGGTGACGGTGACTCCGATGAGCCCGCCCAAAATCATCTTCAGGGTGTCGGCGCTGCCTACGCTGCGCCCGAATACCTCGGGGTTACGTTGTTGCGACGATGCGGTTTTTGCGTGCGACGTCCGCTTGACGGACGGATTCTTGCTGCGGCGAGCCGGGTGCTTCCGGCTGGCCTTTTTCACTCGGCTTTTTGCCACTGTCTTTCTCCTTCGGGGATTGACCGCGCCCATGCTCACGAGCACGGGAACGGGGTTCTGTTTTGCGCGGTGAGTGCGGCGTTTGGATGCCACATTCTTGCGCTTACGGGAGGCCTTGTTGCGGGACGACTTTTTCGGGTTTCTCGCAACCACTTTCTTGACCTTGATGTGTGCCATCTCGTTTTCCTTTCAATCAGGTTGCGGGATCACGTCCCGCCGTGTCGTGGACTTGGAGGAGTCGCTATCGTCTGCGGCCGCCCCCGCCTCCAACTAATGTCAGTAGGATCCCCACGGCGATCAGCGGCGGAAGTGCTGCGCCCACCGTGTAGGTGATCGGGGCTTTGTCGGTGCCAAGCGCGATGCGGTTGAGCGCCTGGAATGCCGCAGTGGGACTGGTCCAGAGCTTCATGCCGTCCATGATTCCCCGGGTGTCTTCATCCGTGCCTGTGGTCGACGCCATGCCCAGGCCTGCAATGCCGGGCAGCCGATTGACGGACGGGCCAATGTTCATGCCGGTGTTGAAGCCCATCACCATCTGATTGGGCGATCCCGGATTGATCACGGTTGCCGGGATGTTCGGAACGAGATCTGTGATCATGATGTGTTTCTCCTTCTCCTACCGTTTTCCGCCCATGCTGAGCAGTACCACCAGTGCGACCGCGCCGCCGATCAATAGCTTGTTGTCTTTGAGGAAAGATCCGATGGAGCTTCCCGAAACATTGTCCGTTCCGCCCGTCCCGCCGCCCGATCCACCGGTCAATGTCGACGCGCCCCCGGCCATGCGGTAGAGGAACAGCGCCATCTGGCCGCGGGTGACGTTATCGTCCGGGCAGAATTTCCCATCGCCGCATCCGTTGCTGATGCCCTGCGACTTGAGCCACGCCGTCGCGGCATAGATGGAGCTATCCGCCGGGACATCCGAGAAAGGCAGTGCGCCGAGTCCTCTGATGAGCATTGCCGTAGCCTCCTAGTTCACGATTCCTTCGGGGCGGATGTTGTATGCGCCGCCGGCCAGATATAGCCGCTTGATCATTGGGCTGTATACGAGCATCGGTTTGTCGCCGGTCTCCTCGCCCAGGTTGTGCCAGTAGTGGGTATCGACAAACCGGTCAAAGCCCTTTTTGGTCCGGTAGGTGATCTGCTTTACCTGACCCAGGATCATCATGGGCTTGTGGTACATCTTGGATTCGAGTCCAAGCGGCCGCAGTTGAATCGACTGGTCGCCGCCAACGAAATACAGACCGTTCGTTTTGGGATCCTCGCACAGCATCACGCGCTTGGCTGCGTTGTCGGTGTCGAAGGTGACTTCGGCCGATCCGCCGATCGCGGGACGGAACTTGATGCTCACGAGCAGTCCCAGTTCGCTGAAGCTCGTAGGGATGTATTCCGACTCATTGACCACTGCCACTTTCGTAGCTGCAGTGCCGTGGAATGAAGCATACGCCTGCTTGGCGTCGGAGAGTCCACTGTTGCGCTTGCGCTTTGCCTTGCCGGGATTACGGCGCTTCTTCTTTTTTCCATCCAGGAACTTCGCGGCGGTGCGAATGTCTGAAGTGGCGCCCTTCTGCATGCGCGCCATGTCGGCCAGCGGAAACATGCTGGTGATCGTGTCGCCCACGAGTGAGGCGTTCCGCTTCGATTTCTTCGCGGCTCTCCTTGTGGGCTTGGCGGGCTTGGCGGGCTTGGCGGGCTTCGCCGATTTTGCTGGCTTGGCCGTCTTGACCGCCCTGCCTTTGGCTTTTGCCGCGGCCTTGGCCTTCCTTGCGGCGTGCGCCTTCTTGAGCAGCTCGAGTAATTCTGCCCTGCGCTTTGCGCTTACCTTCTGGCCTTTTTTGAAGCCCATCAGAAGCTCCCCCATGCCGAGCTGGCGGCATCGACCACCCTTGATCCACCGCGCTTGTACTGCTTGCGGATCTTCGCCAATTCCTCACGGTGCCGCGCCTTGGCTGATTCGACGGCTCCGGCGTATCCCGACTTGCGCTTGATCAGGAACCACACCACCGCGGCGGCGCCTGCGAGCATCGCCCATTTCTTCCAGTCGATGTCGGTGGGGAGAGTAAATCCAAGGTCGCCCATTCCCTGGTGCTGGTAGGTCGCGGCGGGTTGCGGAAAGTCCAACTGCGGCGCATAGGCTGGTAGCAGGTCGCCCATGCCTGCCCGTCTCAGCGCTTCGAGCCCTGCCCGGTTGTAATAGGTAGTCATCATTTCCATGCGTCCTTTCACTTGAGCTTCACTTGAGCTTCACTTGAGCCTCACTGCCACGAACACGAGCGCGGCCAGTCCGATTGCGGCGATTGTCCAGTTGCCCCGGTCCATCGCCGGGTCTTCCTGCATCAGGTTGCGCAGCCTGGCGATCCACGCATCATGGGCAGCCCGATTGCCTGCGTTGATATCGTCCTGTGTGATCGCGCCGCTCGGATCCGTCAGCACGCCAGTAGGCACGCCTGGTGCCGGGTACACGCCATCTGGGAAGTCGGGAGTTCCGCCGTATGCCCATGCGTTGATCCACGAGTCGAAAATATCCGGCTGAGCCTTTCCGGTTTGCACGAGGCAGTAGTGCTCGGCGTCCGTGTCGATCCAGTACGGCAACAAAGACTTCGCACCGGCCGCGCGTCCCGTGTCGTAGCATGGATCGTTTGGATAGAGCCCTAGTCTGCCAAGCATCACCGTGCGCCTCCCGGACGCCACTCTCGCTGCTGGTAGGTATGCGAGCCTTGCGGCTTGCCGTCCACGGTCGGAATATCGCCGCCCTGCTGGCGTGGCTGCTGGTGCGGCGGATATGGCCGGTACTGCTGTTGTCGCTGGGCTTGCTCCTGCGCCTGCTGTTGCGCCGCGGCTTCCTCGGCTGCTCTCTGCTGCTCGGCCTGCTGGCGCTCGATCGCTTCGGCCTGCTGCATCGCCTGCGCAAGGTAGCCCATACCGGACTCCATCATTTGCCGGTACAGATCCATGCGCGGATGCTGCTCCAGATCATGCAGTATCGGCAGCAGCACTGGCCGCGCCATGTGATACATGAGCGCGTATTCGGGCGGCAATTGCTTCGCCGCGAGATCGGCCAGTCGAACCAGCGGACTCTGCTGAGTAGTCTCGGCCCCCGTCACGGTCTCAGTCCCAATAGGCATTGATCGCTCCTAGTCCGGCCAGTCCGGCCAGTCCTGCGCCTTCCAGCCACGCTCGATAGGTTTCGATATTCACCGGCGACCATCGGATGTTGGCCGGAATGCTGTTCATCGCTTCAGCCGGCACCGGCGTTCCCGCCGTATTGGTGCGGTACGCGTTCCACTGGTCGAAGGTGAGGAGGTCGTTCTGGTTCTTCAAGATGTGAATCGAGACCGGATCGCCCGCCGTTGCAAACGTGCGCAGTTGATCCTGACTGATTCCCTCGTATCGACCACTGAGCCACTGGTAGTATTGCTGCGCCGTCGTATCGTCCGGGATCAGCCCGCGCCGCACTGCGGAGTTATACGCCACATAGTCGGCGGCCGAGTTGAACCCGAGCGATCGCGCGTGAGCTTCCTGCTCGGAGGTGTATGTGATGACCGGAGGCTCTCCGGCGCCTCCGCCGGTTCCGCTGCTGCCACCCGTTGACCCGCCGCCGGAGCCTGATCCGCTACCCGTAGATCCTCCGCCAGTTGAACCGGAACCTGCGCCCGCACCACTGCCCGACCCTGAACCTGATCCGCCGCCCGTCGATCCGCTCAACAGTTGCGGATTCAAATAGAGGTATCCGGCGAGTCCCAGCAGCGCAAGTGCAAATACAGAGTTCATGCCCGGTGGTCCTTTCTACGTGCGGAACGTCGGCATCCCGCTGTACGGCTGCATGCTGCATGCGGCACAGCCGAGCCCGGAGATTCCGCGCTGCGCCTTGATGTCGTTGTACGCTTCGGCGGTGATCACTTCGGTGCCGGGGACGTTGCCGGATCCGGGCCGATACCAGTTGGCGTACCAGTTCCAGGCCGAGATGGGCAGAAGGTAGCCCACCCATGCCGACACGCCGCCATAGTTGAACAAATCGCCCGACGCTGCGGCGCCGAGAATCTCTTCGATCGATCGCCCCTGGCGGATCTCGTTCAGCATGTCCGGAGTGTAGGGCGGAAGGATCTGCGGCAACCCGCGGTTTTCCGTCGCGATCATATTCGCCTGCTGGATGGCCGTCGCTGCGCCCTGTGGCGCGTTCGTCCAATTCCCGTCGATGACTACGGGGGTGTAGTTGGTCCCGCTGCCACTAGCCGCGCTGGTGGCTTGGGTCGGCGTAGCGGGCGGAAGGATCCGCACGGAGCCATCGGGCAAGACGCCAGGGGTGATTCCGTTCGATGGCGGAAGCCCCGTTGCCTGCTGCACGGTGTTGGCGTAATCCGGCCCCAGTTGATTTGACGGAATGCTGCTCGATCCGGGGTTGACTGTCGGATCACCAAAGATCTGATCTTTGTACTTGTACGCCAGGAACGCGGCCAGCGCGAGAACTACCAGTTGTGTCATGGTTTCCTATCTCCTCATCAGCATCAAAACTGCGATTCCACCTACGGCCAGCGCGATAATCGAAGACTTCGACGCGCGCAGGTCTTCCCCTGCTGAACCTGCACCGCCGCCAGATCCACCGCTCCCGCTGCCGGACCCGCCGCCCGTCGTCGACCCACCACCTGAGCCGACAGGATTACCGGGAGTGGCAATGCCAGTGCCTGGTGCCGGCTCGGCGCGGATGAATGCCGGAGCACCTGGGCGCGGGCTGGTGGCAAATGGAGCGACCCATGCTTCGAGCCACGCTTGCGCGCGCTGCATCTCCGCTTGTCCGCTGATCAGCGCCAGCGAGATCGTGTGAGCGATCGCGCTTCCACCCGAGAGGAAGTTGGCCCAGGGGTTCACCTGCCACTGACCATTGACCATGCAGCCTTCACCGGTCGACGGGTTGCACACCCCGCCCCATGCTGGAAGCTCATCCTCATCAGCGCGGAGGCTTACACCCATTCCATGAAGTTGTGTTGCTCGGATGATCATCGCTTCCCTTCCATGGCCATCACCATCACGGCCAATCCCACGAGTCCGGCCACGATCCACAAGTTGCCCGACAGCAGGCTTGATGTCGTGTAAAGCGGGCGGCCGGTCAGCGGATCCACGCCAACCACGTACTGCCCACCGGTGCCTGGATCGGCAGGGTTCGGGTTGGGCGAATCATTTGCGATTGGATCGCGATAGTACGAATACCAGTCCCATTTGCCGTTGCCGATCCAGGTCTTTCCGTTGAGCGTGTACTGCTTCCCGTATGGCAGCCGGTCCTCAATGCACCAGGACCCCGGCTCACCATACTCGGGAATTCCGCAAGCCTCTACGACCTGCTGGAACCCTGCATCGAAGTTGGCGAGCGCGACTACCTTGCTTGCCACCGTGCGCGGGCCGCTGAAATAGCCGTCGCGATTGGCCGCAAGCTGCGGCTCCACTTCGTTCACGATCTGCGTGGTAGCAATCTTCTGTCCCGGCTTCTTGCGCATAGCAAGCAGCGACAACGCCATCGCCACGCCGGCGACAGCCACGCCAACAACCGGAATTGCGGCGGCAACCCACGCGTTGGTGATCAGGCCGGACGTGATCGCCGATTGAGCAGCAGCGACGCCGGCGCCGGTGATCTGTGTTGCCACGGCCGCGGCCGACGTGTTGTTGCCCAGTCCGCTCGTGATTACCATCCAAAGATCCCCAGGTGCTTCATGAGGCCGGCGCGCCGGGATTTCTTCGTCCCTGATCGGCGGCCGCCCATCTGCTTGCGCTGCGCATAGAAGCCTGCGATGAATGCCGACTTCGCCGCGTCCCGCTCGTAGGAGTCGCGGGGCTTGACGCCTGCGTAATCCCATGCCTCGATCCACCCACCGAAGTTGAACGCCGACCTGGCCGCGGTTTGCCCCTTGCGGTACCATCGATCGGTCAACCCGGTGGGCAGCGGGTTCCGATAGTGGACCATGCGCCCTGCCGGGGAGATGTAGCCGATGGTGTAGCTCTTGGCCAAATCAGCGCTCCTGCACGCGAAATTTCACAATGCCCTTGCTGCCGGTCGCCTTGACCGACGCTGAGCCCTTGCCGATACTGGTGAGCTTGAGGCTTTCGAGCGGGCCGATCTTTGACGGCAGGAACTTCGCCATCCGTTCAATGCCCGCCATCACCGCGGGGCCGGGGTTCTTGCGCCGCGACTTCTTCTTGCCGCGAGTCGTCAATCCTTCGGCGCGCTGCGTTTTCCGGGACTCCTTGGTCAGCGACTCCGGCAACAACCTGCTCGGGTCGTAGTCGTCATCGTCACGGATTGGCCGGAACCTGCCCGACGCGTCGATATAGCCAGCCACATTGCGTGATCGCCTCATTGCCGTTTACCTCCCTCTCATCAGTCCGAACAGCAGCACTGCGCCGATGCCGATCACGAGCAGGCTTGTCTGCTGATCCCATCCGCCGCCGAAGGAAACATCGTCGGCATTGCGCGGCTCGTTTGCTCCCGCCGTGTCCAGTTCATTGGCGCCGGGGGTTGCATTGGAGACGGTGCCGCTGTTCGGCGCTGCGCTCACCACTGCGCCGCTCGAGCTGCCGGCAGCCGCCTGCAGATTCTGCTGGAACGCCTGCGTGTCCTGCGGCTGAAGGTTCACTACCTGCCCTGCCCACACGCTCACCTGCGGAGTGTCGCTCTGGCAGAGCGTGCCCTGCGTGACGCACGGCACAACCACGCAGCTCGTGCTGGAGGCTTGGCTCACGTTCGCGCATGGTGGAACAGCCTGTAGTCGTGCCAGCATCAGAACACCAGGATCGGAACATTTGTTCCGTAAAATGTTGTGACTTCGCCCTTGCCTCCGGCCGCGAAGAAATCACGGATGCCTTCAGCGGCGGGATTATCCTGCATCAGGAGATCGGCGTATTGCAGGTTTGCGATGTTGCCGCCGGTCGATCGATAGACCCACCATGCGCCAGCTCCGATGGCTAGCAATACGATCAGCATCTGTGCATCCTTGTTCATCGCCTGCCTATCGCCGATTCATCATCGTGAACCCGAACAGCAGCACCCCGACGATCAGCAGAGTGCTCGTGCTGATGCCTTCGCCGGATCCCGGATTCAGGATGCCCGGCCCGGTGCCGCTCGTGATGATGGTGCCGTCCGGGGCGCGGTAGGTTGTGCCGGGAGGAGGCGCGTCGGGCACGGAATACTTGATTTTGAAGATGTCGCCCGCGGTGGTGAGCCCGCTCTTAATCATGTCCTGGATGAAGTCCCAGTTGACGCCCAGCCCGTTCATCCCTGTCATGCCTTCGGTCTCGCCGGGAAGCCCGGTGGGAATGATCATAGTCCACTCCTTCAGTCGAAAATTTCGGTCCGTCTCCCATCCGGCAAACTCGCCGTGGCTGGCATCGATCGGGATCCGCGCCCCATTCGGGTACGCCACCAGGTACACGTGTGACCAGTAGCCCGACCCGTCGCCGCTCACCGTAGCAAACCGGCAGGGGATGCCACCCGCAAGGATCAGACTCGCGGCGAGCATCGAAAAGTCGTCGCAGTCACCAACGGGCCGGTCGGCAGAAAGCAGGTCGATTGGGCGGATTAGGATTTCTACTACCTCGCCGTCCTGATCTCTGATCTGTTGCGCGAGCCCCGGCAGTCCGTCCTGGATCTGCTCGTCAAGCACGAACCTCACGAGCCGGCTCGTGATATCCCAGACCCGCTCGCAGTAGGCGATCGCGGACTGTGGACCGTGACCCAGTCCCTCTCGCAGGAACGCCGCCAACTGGCGCACTGGCGCGGCGGATTGATCAGCGTGCGCGTACTTGCCCATCATGTCGATGGTGGCCGCGACCTGCTGATCGGGATCGGATGGAAGCACGATCGCTTCCGCCCGCACCGTGCCCAATTCGGAATGGCGTCCGGTCATCATCGCTTCAATAGCACCAGCAGGCCAAGCGCGGCGATTCCCCACGCCCATCCGGGGACACTGCTCACCGTCTCGGCAATGCCGCCGGTGTCCTGCGCGGATGTCGATCCGCCGCCCGCTGCCGATCCGCCGGTTGTTGAGAGCACCGTTGGCATGTTCGTGCCCGGCACGATCGATCCGCTTCCGCCCGCGCACATCGCAAAGCCGCCGTCCGGGCTGAGACATACGCCGCTACCGCCCGATGCGGGTTGTCCGATGAAGTCGCCACCAGGCCGAACCGGGGCGCCGCGGGACTGGTACACGTCGCCGGATCCGCCAATGTAATAGGTCGGGTTCAGCACGGAGTAGCCGCCTTCCGGCAGCACGTAAGCGGGAGGGGTGTACGATGGAGGCCGCTCGTTGGAGTACGGTAACACGTAGATTGGGGGAGTGTAGTCGGGCGGGAGTTGATCAGGGAGAAGGTATGCCGGTGGCGTGTACCCCGGCGGGGTTTCGGACGTCAGGCTCGCGAGCAATGCGCACCTCCATCGATATCAAGAGCGCTCACTCCACCGATGCTAGGTGCTAAATTTGATGTTGCGCAACCAATAAATTAGTTATATTCATATGGTTACACTCGCAAAACTGCAAGTGTAGGAGATCATGGCAACAGAAAACACTACAAACGTAGAGGAACAGGCCAAACCGGCATCGAGTTCACACGGACCAGCACCCGGACCACGGCCACGCGGACGGCCTCCAAAGAACCAGGCGCTCGCCGAATCCGATCGGGAGCGCATCACCAAAGACAAGAACACTGGCCGGTTCAAGCGGGATTACATTCCGCTCCCCAGGCCGGGGCGCATGAACCCGCACAGCTATGCGGAGATGCACGCCTACTGGACCCTGCTCTGGGAGCAATACCCGGATCGGGTAATCGTCTATGTCTATCGCAAGTGGCCGGTGATCGATAAGACCCGCACTGCCCCGGTTGCCGAAGCGCATCGGGACCCCGACTTCCGCAAGGGGCGCGGCAAGATTCCGAAGTACATCGCGAAGTACACGGAGCCAGTCTCGGAGGAGGAGTTCATCAAGGAGCACGGATCCGGGACATACCGCATCAGTATCAATGATGGCGGTCTCGGCGAAAACCTGATGGACTTCAAAGAATTCGTGCACCGGGACATGGACAACCCGCCAGTGCTCGACATCAATGAACTGGTAGTGTCCGACCCGTTCAATAAGGACTACGTAGCCCGGTTGCGCCGTGATGGGGTTATCCTGCCTGGCGATGCCGATGACGTTCACAAGAGAAAACAGCAGGAGGAATCAGAGATGGCAGAGAACGCAGCGCAGAGCGCGCTGGTGACCGGTATCCTCTCACTGGCCGATAAGGTCACGGAGAACAAGCAGCAGCAACAGCCCGACAAGGATCTGACGGTTGCTGCTGTGCAAGGTGTGTCGAATATCATGACTCGCGGACTGGAGACGATTGTGAACACCATGGAGCGCATGGGCGCGAAGGATCAGCCGGCGCAACAGTCCGTCGACCCGATGGCGATGCTGGAGCGTAGCGTCGCGCTCATTCAGGCGATCGCGCCGAAGCCCACACCTCAGCCGAACATGGCCGAAGCGATGGCGCCTCTCGTCAGCAGCCTCACTGAGTCAATCGCAGCCATCCAGGCCGCGAACCAGGCATCAATGGAGATGATGGCTGCGCGCATCGCGGAACTGGCGAGGAAGCCCGACAAGGCGCAGGAACCGCTCGAGCTGCTACGCGCCGCGAAAGCCCTGCGCGAGGAACTCCGCGAAGAGGAGGAGGAGAAGCCTGCATCCAACTCGCAGTTGCCTGCATGGCTGCCGTTCGCAATGCAGGCGATCCAGACGCTCCCGGCGATCCTGCAAAGCATGGGCATTCGGCTCAATCAGGATGCCGCTACTCCACAGCAGTATCCGCGACCGGCGCAGCCGGCCCAGCAAAATGGATCACCGGTTGTCGCGATCGCCGGCCCGAGCGCCGGGCCCACGGTGGGCGGCGGGGGGCGCATGCACCCGACGGAGGCGGTTCCAGTTGCCGCAGTCGGCGTTCCCCAGGCGCCGGATGCCAGTATTGAGTCTTACTTGAAGCAATTCCCGCCCGAGACGCAGATGCTCATCAGCGACGTGCTGTTCTTCGTCGATTTGATTCCGCGGTACCTCGACCAGGGTAAGGGCGGCGAGGAGTTTGCCGCGGTGATTGCGGCGCACGATGAGCAGACGCTGGAGGCGATGCAGGGCATGGGTGCGGAGTCACTGATGAGCACGCTGCTCAGCTTGCCAAAGAGCGGGGTGCTGTTTCAGCCGTACCCGCGAGTTCGCATTCAGCGGTTTGTCGAGGAGTTTTGCTCCGCGACGTTTGAAGATGATGACGAGCCCGAAGCCGAGACAACCTCGGAGAAAGAAGGATAGAAGATGGTTACCGACAGCAATATCAAGGGGGATCAGATCTACGGCAGCATGACGCCGCTGCACCTGTTCCCCTATTATCAGACGCGGGAAGATTACGCCGCGAAAACGGGCAAGGAATGCCCACTCTACAACCCAATGCTGCCAGTGAAGCACTGGGAGGATCCCAATGTGTTCGATCGCGAGGGCGGCCGCCCTGTGGTGAGCTACGACGTGATCGCGATCCACCCGGTAACGAACGGCATCCTGATCGACGAGTACGGGAAGCCGTACTACGAAAAGATGACCATGCAGACCGTCCACGCTGCGGTCGTCAACATTCCGCCGAAGCGGGCGGGCACGCCGGATGTGGTCGATCCACGCACCGGGCGCACGTATGCCGGTGAGGTGCGCATGCCACTGAGGCCGCTGAACTACGATGAGGAGATCATCGTGGGCGGATTTGGGGGGCTGACGTACCAGAAGAAGCAGCAGCAGTTGCAGCCGCACGATATGATCATCGATCAGCTTCGGCAGATGACGGAGGCGATTGGCGAACGGCTGGGTGGGTTGGAGAATGTGCTGCTGGAGGAGATCCGGAAGAAGAAATAGGAGGGGTTGAATCAGGTATGCCCGGACCGGCACCAACGGTCCGGGCATTAAAGATGATCGCAGCAAAAAGGAGTAAAGCCGCAATCACCAAGCCTGCGGGGGAGAAACTTCAGGCCGCGCTACGTTTCGCGATCCAGCCTTTGTCTTTTTCCAGGTACCGGCCAATGGCCAGCTCTACGATGCGAGTGCGAGACACGCCCGCTTCTTCTGCCACTCGGCACACCGTCTGCCACTGGTCGATGGTGAGGCGCACGTGCATGAGATGCACGCCGTCTTTGCATTTCGTTGGTCGCCCGCGCTTCTTTTCGTTCTTCTCGGCCATCTTTACCTCATCCTTGATCCGGGCTCCGGCTTGCCCACGGAGCCCGGTTGTGCAATCGAATCAACCTAAAGCCGACCCAGGAGGCAGGTCGCACTTACATGTATTACGTGTATCCTGCCACATCGCGACACAGAAAGCAATAGCGTGGCGCAAAAATTATGCCAGATGGATCATCTCGGCACCCTGCATGTAACGCCAAAGCGTAGCCCCGCCGCATTGCTGCGAGACTGCGGTAGGTGAGAACACGCCATCCGCCGCGAACTTGCCCATGGTGTAGTGGTTGGAGAAGCTCCACAGGTACGGGCTGGGAATTCCGATGCGCCGGTACCCCAGGCCGTTGTATCGCTCCAACCGATCGAGGGATCCGGCGATCGACCAATCCCGCCACTGATCGAGCTTCTGCATCCGCAGCGCATCGACCGCCGACGCGCGCCAGGTGAATGGAGGATCCCCGGCGACCGGCCGCCCGCGCGGCACGCGAACAGTACGGGCCGTGAGCGGGTCCCCGTTGTGCAGGTGGCGGGCGAAGTCGAGCGCGGATTCGAGCAGATGGATGGTCGCGGCGAAATGCCACGGCACGCCAGTGTCCCGCTCCACCTCTTCGTAGCGCTCCCTGCTGACTGTGATGCGATCGGCTATCCTCTTGATTTCACTGAGTTTCTCTGTCCTGATACGACAAGTGTCGAACATCAACTGTAGCCTCATTACAAATATTTTAGCAGGACACGAAAATAAATGTTGACATGGGATTCTGTGTGGTTCATACTGATTTCGTGGTCGGGAAAAAGGCCGCAGAGAGAAAGAAGTTCGGCTGGTGAAGGGGGAACTCATGAACTACTGCACAGATTGCAACGAAAAGCTAGCGCTGCATGCGGACGGCACGATCGCCTGTGGCTGCAACTGCCTGGACGGAGACGCGCCGGTTGTTATCCCGGACTCATGGGATATCACCCGCGACGAGGTGATGGCGAAGCGCATCTGCGAGAAACTCGGCATCTCGACTGCGGAACTGAACGCGATGTTCACCAACTGCCCGGTCGACGGCTACGTCGGCACGGAAGTGGCCGCAAGGATTGACCTCGATCGGCTCACTGACGAGGAACGGGCGTGGCTGGAGGAATAGTGCGCGACGGTTGGTACGCGGCATGGCAAGCCATGCGCCGCGAAAAGCCCTGGATCGATGGCATTCTATGGTGCCAACGGATACGTGGGAACGGAGGCGGCGAGACGCTACGCGATTTGGGCGATGCGGTGCTGGCTTAACCGAAAGGCCGAGCCTTCTCCCTAGCCGGAGCGAGATGCGCCGAAGAATGGAACTGAAAGGAATAACATGACAAGAGAACTGCTCAAGATCACGATCGCGGATGCCATCGAGGCGATCACGGCGGGAATATTGACGACTGCGCAATGTCGCGCAGTGGCTGAGGATAATGAAGCGGACTTCGCCCTCGCGCGGTGGGCCGATACGCGCCCATCGTTCCGCAGGCGCGAAGACGCGATTTTGGCACGGGGGAAGCGAGTATGAGTCAAGTCACTTTTGACCAAATCAAGTTCGCGCTCCGCTCGTTGAGTGCGAAGACCGATCTCTTTATGGAGATTGGGAGCATCCGGGTTACGCTATGGCGGCGCAACTCGCCATACAAGTCCCACCGCAGGGTGGAGTTTGCCGAGATCAAGCCGCGCAGTGAACCGTACGTGATCGCGGCCTACAACGAAGCGGTGGAGTTGGAGATTTGGGGACACGAGCCGCCGCCTCGGCCCGATGAGCCTGACCCATCAGGTCGGTATGCTGCCAAGTGGCGGTCGATGCAGATCCCCAGGGCGTTTCTCGAAGACCTGCGACGGATTACAGAGTCGCATTTCGGCCGGCTTCCATTCCCGTGGACAGACGCTGGACTGATGTGGGTATCCGTGCTGGCGCCCGTCGTCGATCGCTTCGAGGGGAGCAAGCCGGTGTTCCGGCCCCGCCCGTGGGAGCCGTGCGGCAACACTGATCAGCCGATGCACGATCAGCCACTGGATTCAGGACTGTCGCGAGACTGGAGTCCGGAGGATCTATCGGCGTTGCTGGCGGAGTCGCTTCCGCTCGAAGATGGAGTGCCGCCTCCACTCGTCCCGCCGATCCCGGAATGGCGGGTAGCTTCGGACAAGTTTCTCGATGAGATCAATAAGGAGGATAAGTAAATGAAGATCGTACAGATACAGACACACTTCCGCAATCTGAACATGGGGAGGGAGATCATCCTGCATGCCCTGTCCGAGAGTGGCCAAGTCTTCGAGTGGCAGCCGTATCCCCCCAGGTGGATTCCGCTGCCTCCACTGCCTGCCGACGAAGCGACTCTTGACGAGCGGCTAAAGCGAGACGCGGGATGAAATACTGGTTCACTTCGGCGGTGTGCTGTGTGCTCGCGGCTACCGCCGTAACCTTGGCGATCGGGTGGAGCGACGGCCCGATCATCGTAGCAGCCGCTGCAGCGCTTGGCCTGGTGGCGTACACCGGGCGTGAACTGTTCGGATAAGGAGAGATGGATGCTAAGAACTTCAGCCAATGTGGCTAACGCAATTGTGAAGCTGGCGGCGGTTGATGCCCTGCCAGCACTGATGGGAAACCTCGTGGTAGGTAACCTGGTGAACCGATATTTTGAGCCCTCGCTTGCGCGGCCGGGCGACACGGTGAGCGTGCCGACCCCGCAAGGTGACATGCAGGTCGTGTTGAGCACTTACGCCGAAGCAACGTTCCAGATTCCCGACGTGACGAAAGTGCTGGCAGTGCCGGACCTGCTGCAGTTGTACATGCAGCCAGCGGTGGTGGCGCTTGCGGAGAAGATCGAGAGCGACATTCTGTCGTTGTACTCGCAGTTCACGGCGAACTCACCGGTGGGCACCGGAGGAACGGCGCTTACCGAAGCAGTGGTGGATGCGGCGGAAACCGCGATGTTCCAGGCGAAGGTGCCGGCAGCATCGCCGAAGTATCTGGTTGTGGATGCGAATGCCTATTCGGCGCTGCGTCAGATTCCGCGGTTCAGTGAGTATCGCACTGCGGGTGAGGCTGGTTTGCGTGCGCTGATCGACGGCACTGTCGGCAAGATCAAAGACTTCTATGTGTTTCGCTCGCAGTTTGTTCCGAAGACCGGGTCTTCGCCGGTGACGACGAACAACCTCGCATTCTCGAAGCATGCAGTGGGTCTGGTTGTTCGCCGGCTGCCGCAGCCGCTGCCCGGAACGGGTGCGATTGCGGAGTACGCGGAACTGGGCAACTTCGGCATGCGCGTGATCATGAGCTACCAGCCGAATACGCTGGCACAGCAGTTCACGGTGAGTGTGCTGTACGGATGCGTGATGCTCTGTAACGACTACGGGGTGCAGGTTCGCAGTTGAGGAGATGCCCATGCAGTGCAGCCGATGTAGCGCGGCGAAGGAGACCGCACGGATCCCGAGCGGATGGAAGCGGGTTGGGGGCGAGGTGCTGTGCGAGGCGTGCAAGCACAAGGCGTTCGTCCTGCGCGCCGTCACTATCCCTGTCGCCTCCGTCGATGACTGGGATGAATTCCGCGGTGAGTTGAAGGCGGCATGGGCGCTCACCACCAACGCCTGCAACTGGATGATGACGCAGCTATACGTGCGAGACGTGAAGCGCAACGGTGAGCCAAAGATGCCCAAGATGGAGAAGCAGTACCTCTATCCCGAGGCGCGCGCCCGGTTCCCTCAGCTTCCCTCGCAGAGCGTGGCGGCGCTTGAGCAGGCTGTCACGAAGAAATACCGCGCCAAACGCTACGATGTGGTCTGGACGAGCGCGGCGAGCCTGCCGACGTTCCGCTATCCGACGCCGTTCCCGGTGCCGAACCAGGGCTGGTCGGCATGGTCCGAGGATGGGCGCCCGCATGTTTCAGTGAAGCTCGATCGGCGATGGACGCTGCGGCTCCGCAGTGGCCATGAGTTCCGCCGGCAGCTTGCCTCGTTCGCCGCGATCGCAAGTGGTGATGCGGTACGGGGGCAGCTCGACCTGTACCCGAAGGATGCGGCGGTCATGTGCAAGATGGTGGCGTGGTTACCGCGGCGTGTGTCGGCGGCCGGATTGAGCGGTGCACTGCACGTGCGCACGATGCCCGATTCCCTGCTTCGCGCGCTGAACGCCAAGGATGAGAAGCTGTGGGAATATCATGGCGACCACATCCGGCGATGGAGCGCCGAGCATGCCGCCCAACTGCAGCGATGGGCGGATGACTCGAAGTTTGAGCAGCGCCCGGTTCCGTCGTTCGCCGCCAGGCGCACGGATGCCACCGTGAAGTACCGGGATCGGATGGCGAGCGCTATTAAGGAGACTGCAGCGCAACTGGTGGGATACGCAGAGCGCCGCAAATTTGCAGTGTTGCGGTACGATGATACCGATACCTCATACGTGCCGAAATTTCAGTGGTTCGCATTGCGAGAGCGGATCGCTCTGCTGTGCGATGAGGCTGGTATCATGTTCGAGCATGCGAGCGGTGTAGTGGAATCGGAATCCACGGATCCGCCCGCAGTGGGAGAAGTGTAATGAAATCAATTTGTTGGCCACCGACAGGCCAAGCGCGATCAACGCTCGGAACGCTTGCCGGCCGAAGCGCTCGCGGAAAGCTGGACAAAGAGCCGGGGATAAAGGGCCTAGCCCGCCAGCCCTCGGAGCAACCAACTGATCAATGAGGCGCTTCGGGTGCCGGAAGGCGGCTACTCCGTGCTGAACCCGACCTACTCGGAGCAACCAACTGATCAATGAGGCGCTTCGGGTTGCTCTGGACACTTCCAGAAAAGCGATCGTACTGGTCTCGGAGCAACCAACTGATCAGTGAAGCGCTTCGGGCGACGGTCACTGAATGACCCCTGGTCGACTTGCTTCGGGATCGTGCGAGCGCTACGGGGTGCGCAAGCCGAGCGAACTGGCCAGTGGGGTTGCTTCGGGTCGGGGTGCTTCGGGACTGCTGCCCTGTGACTCATGCGGTGCTTCGGAGCTCATGCGGTGCTTCGGGGTGATGGGCGGACAGTCTACCGATCGCACCACGGCGTGCTTCCCGTTATACAGCAGCCACGTGGTCATCTGCCGGCACCTCCGTTTCCGGTCTTTCTTCCCAAGTTGGGCACTCCCGAAGTGCAACCACCTGCAGTCAACGCACGATCGGTCACTCATGATTACCCTCCACACTCACAGCGCACCACGCCATCGTAGATCGCCTGACTGATCGTGAGGCGTGGCTCCAGATCGCGCGCTTCCGCCGCCGTAATCGATCGGCGAGAGCTTCCGGCCACTGGGACACCTCCGCGGCAATCCACAAGCAGGAAGACCCGTTTCCACCCCGGCGTTGGCCTGCAGGATGGGCACCCGTGACCGGACCCGAGGCCATGAGCAGGCGGATGCACTGGCGGGATCGGCGTTTCGCCGGCGATCTTCGCGATGACGAGCGGCGGCGGAAACTCCGAGCACTGCTCCATCACGCGGTCCATGATGGCGCGGGCATGCTCGATCGAATGGGCGCTCTTGCGGAGCACGCGCAGGTGGTCATCGGTTGTTCGGGCGCCGCGAAATGCGCGCAGTCGGCCAATCTGGCCATCGAAGGAATCGGCGCCACGGTGTTTTGCTCGATCAGCAAATTTGCTCAAATTTTTGCTCCTTGATCGCCTTTTCGATGACCGCCTCGAACCACCGCCATTTGCGCGGCGACGGATGGTCATCGAAGATCGCAAGCATAAACTCCTCGAATGCCTTTTCGGGGTCGCGAACCCTTCCCTGGATGAGCAGGTGCGAGATGCGGCGTACCGTGGCGGCCGGTGGTGGAAACGCAAGCGACAACTTGGCGGCATCCACGAATTCGGCCAGTACGCGCTCGACCGTCAGGGCCAGATCGTCAGGAATCCGCGTTGCATGCGGCACGCGAGACGAGCCCGGCGCAACCGGCTCCCGTTCGGAGTTCGTTTCCGCATCCAGAGATTCCCCGTTCGACGACGACGACGACAGACAAGAAGAAGAAGAAGAAGAAGAAGAAGAGAGCGGTTTTTGCACCGTTTTTGCATGTGCAAAATCTAAATCCTGCTGCTCGCCAGATTGCAGATCAAAATTCACTCCGCTCTCCGGTAACCTCTTTCCGTGCTTGATGTAAGCGGCATTTCGGCGGGCTTCGGATATCGCGGAATCCTTTGCCATCCGCCGCGAATAGATGATTGTCGCGGGCTCTCCATTTTGAGAGTTCATACCCCCCACCATGAACTCTCTGTTTTGAGAGTCCACGGGAAGCTCCGAAAAAACCCCCTTGCGTCGTAGTTCGTCGATAATCACCCGCGTGTTGCGCACGGGAAGGTGCACCAGTCGGGCGATATCTTCCACCGTCCAAGGGTGACCATTCGCGTGGATCAGGTACCCCCGGCGAGACGCAAAGTGCATCTCACACAGGAGTGTGATCCATACACCCCGCGCTGCGGCTGTGCACGTCTGCATGTCCCGCATGAAGTCTGCCGGGTAGAACGGAAAACTGGGAGCCTTCCCTTGAACGTCGATGCCGTCGTCCCGCCGCCGCATCGTCTATCCGCGCGCCGCCTTCCTCGCTGCTGATCGTGCCCGCTTCGCGGCGATCGCGGATTTCCGCTGCTCTTCGGTCGACGGTCCGAGTCCCAAGCCCTGCTGCGCCCCGGCGGTCGCGGTGAGTGTCACCTCCACGCGCGGATTGACGGTGTCCTTCAGCAGCCGCGTGCCGTCCCAGGACACGATCAGTCGATCGTTCACGACGATGCCGAGGTGCTCCAGGCAATCGGCGATGGCCTGGTAGTAGCCCACGGCATCCCCGGAGTTGCGATCGCGGTAGATGAGCGCGCTGCAGTTCACTTCGTAGGTGATCGCCGGCGCCGTGCGATCGAAGATAGCTGCACGCTTGCAGCCGGCTTCCCATTTGCGATACTGCGGCGAGGGCTGTATCGAGTGGAACTTGATGTTCCGCACCTCGTGCGGACACAGGATGTCGCCGCTGTTCTTCTTCGTCCGCGGTGGCTGGATAACACCGTCACCGTCTCGACTGTAGAGTGTGACGCGAAGCTCCATCACTTGCCCCCGAGGTCCCGATCTGTCTCGTAAGGATCGTCGCCATAGTCGCCATAGTCGCCATAGTCGCCATAGTCGCCATCGTCGCCATCGTCCGCATCGTCCAGCAGGGCATCCGCGATATCCGGCGCAGCGATAACCTTGCGCTCGGCCCGCTCCACCACCTCAACCACTTTGGGCTGATCACGGTTCGCCTGCTCCTCGGAACACGGCGTCATACGGTACAGCGACGCCGATGCGACGAACGTCTCTGCCCGCGGGCGCGAGAATCGCACCTTGGATCCGGCGTATATTCTCTCGCCATCGATCCACTGATCCGACTCCAGCACTATTTCTTCCGGTGGCTGCTCCTGCTGCACCACGCGGAACACGGCAGTGCTGCCGAAGTACTGGGTAGTGACATACCCTGCCACGCGCTGGTGGCCCATGATTTCGACGATGGCGTAACCCTCAAAGGTCGCCAATTGCTGTTCTTGACTCAAGCTGCATCCTCCTCGAACATTTTTTGCTGCTCCCCGCGCTTGACGTCGCGGTTTACGAGCTGCTCCGCCAGGTGGCCGTGCTGCTCGATGATGTACTCCACCCACGTGCGCCCGCCCCAGCACGACTGCGGCGCCCACAGGTGCGCATTGCCCCGTGTCCGCGGCGCGCCGCGGAGTGCCATCGCCAAGGCGAGTTGCTCGAGCTGATACTCGCGCTCGCGCGCGATGAGGCTGGGCTTCATGCGATGACCTTCCGTGCTGTTTGTGCTTCGGTTTCCAGTCGCGCCCGCGCCTGCTCAATGTAGGCCGCGTTGATCTCGATACCGATGTACCGACGTCCTAACCCCACAGCCGCAACGCCTGCAGACCCGGCGCCGCTATAGGGGTCCAGCACCGTGCATGGCGCGAACTCGCCCATCTGGCACTCGCAGCCGCGCACCCACTCCACAAACCGCGGCGGCTCATACGCACCCTCGGTGTTGCCGATGCGGTGGATACCCGCGGCCTTCAATTGCGGCTGAGCGCAGTCGGTACCACGCCCCCGCTCAAACACCCGCCGCCAGGGTGCACCGCACCATGTGCAGCATCCGGCCGCGCTTGCGCCGGCCAGAATGCAGCGCTCCGCAAGCTGCACCGGAAACGTGGCGAAATGCTCGCCGGCGTAGCCCCGTGTTGCGATCGACCACACGCTGCGTAGGTTGCGCATGCCTGTCATCGCGATCTTCTGACGAACAATCGAGGAACGAAAGACACTGTTCCCACCGTTCGGCCGATGAACCGGGCTGAAGCTGCTGTCCACGTCACGCTTCAGTTTGTAGTGTCGAACCGTGCTGGTGGATTGACGCGCGCGGCGATTTCGCTCGCTGTCGGATGCCTTCTCGCGGACTGCCCACCAGTCGTAGAAGTACCGCTTCGACTTGGCCAGAAGGAACACGTACTCATGTGCGGATCCAGGCCGATCCTTGGCGGATTCGGGCTTCGCGTTCGGCTTGTGCCAGATTAGATCACTGCGCAGGTACCAACCATCCGCCTGCAGTGCAAGTGCGAGTCGCCACGGCAGGCCGATCAATTCCTTATCCTTGAAGCCCGGCGGAGGGCTCTGCCATTTGCCGATCACCCCAGCCTTGCGCGAGTAGTGCTGCGCTCCTGGTGCGAGGTCTCCGGCGTAACCCCCGCGCCCACCGCTTGTGTAGCGGTCGCCCATATTGAGCCACAGTGTGCCGTCGCCGCGGAG
>CAZRKK010000006.1:0-61893 GCA_964600695.1 uncultured Candidatus Saccharibacteria bacterium | reverse complement strand
TAGGTAACGGAGATCTTTTCCAAGTAAACTCTTCTGGTGCAATTGCAGCTGCAACCGGTATTCTTTCTTCAGGCACTATTCGTTTTTCTTCTCTAACTTCAAATGGTCCTCTATATACATCAGCAGGAAACGGAACATTAACAACTACTGCTCCAACTTCTGGTGCTATTGGATACTGGTCTAGATCATCTACTACAATTTCTCCAACCACAGCAAACGACATAATCTTACAAGCTACCGCAAATACTACAGGAGCTGATCTTGGTATTACCAACACTGGTGTCTACACTGGTACTGGTATCTTTAACTTAACTGCTAACTCTGCTACTACTGGGACTTTGGCTAGTATAACAGGTAATGGGCTTTCAACCGGTAAGCTCTTAGATCTACAATCTAACGGAACAGCAGCAGGTGCATCTCAGACAGGGTTAAATATTTCTCTTCAAGGTACAAATGGAACCGGTGGTGTCACCTCATATGGAGCACAAATATCAAATGCTCACGCAGGTTCTACTTCTACAAATGTCGCATTGCAACTATCTGCTACAAATGGAACTACTGCAAACTACGCTCTCGTAACAAATGGAGGCAATGTTGGTATTGGTGATACCTCTCCAAACTCTCTCTTTACTGTTGGTTCTGGTGATTTATTCCAAATTAATACCACTGGTCAGATCGGTTCACAACAAGCTCCTGTTTCTGATTATCTCTTTGCTCTTGCTGGAACTACAGGTAATGATCACTCTCGAATTATTGATATAACTCAAGCGAGCAATGCGCAGGAAGATAGTACTGTAATCAATATTGCTAATACAGCAAGTCCTGGTTTCCCTCCTTGGGGAGCCACACAAAGTATAAAAAATATTTCAGCAACACTCACACCAACTGTTACAGTTCAAGGTAGTGCTTCTCCTGCGGTAGTAAATATTTATGGTAACGAGCAAATTATAGATGCAAGTTCTGTCACTATGGCAACTACTGCATCAGATGGACAGACTCTTAATGTGTATGCAAACTCTGGGGCTGTGACATTTAGTCCTATTGTCAATGATCCTTCTGGCGCAAACACAAAAAATGCAAACGGTTACGGAACTTACTCCTCAGTTTCTGGAGCCCCAACACTTACAGCAGTTGGTGGTACTACAGTATTTAATTCTTATGGATTGTTTGGCCAAAACACCACAAGCTCTGCAGGGAACGCCTCACTGACTTATAATTCTTATGGTGCATACGGTGAAGCATCTGGTAACTTAACTACTACTGGAACCACTGTTCATTATGGTGGGTACTTTACTGCATCAGGTACAGCAGATATAAATTATGGAATATATTCAGCAGTCACAGGTGGCACAACAAACTATGCCGCTATATTAACAGGTGGTAATGTTGGTATCGGAACTGCAACACCAGCAGCTCAACTAACAGTTGATTCAAACAGTAATACTTCTTCAGTGAGAATCCTCGGAGCAACAGAAGCATCAGAAATTGCTGATATTTATGTACAATCTGGTGGACGTATTGTAATAGACACAACTGCTGGTTCTTCTACTTCTGGATTCATTGATCTGAAAGGCGAAGACGACGAATACGGTTTGGTCCTTCGTGATAGCTCCGGTGTTTCATCAGGATGGGCCAACTTCTATATGAATGATGTGGCAACGGACTACTTAAATGTTTGTTTGAATTGTACTAATGCAGGTGTAACTGGTTTGGTAGTTCAAGACGGGGGTAGAGTCGCTGTTGGTACAACAGCCCCGGACAAGGCTTTAGAAATTAACTCATCAACTGGTGCAAACCTTCGATTAACCTACAACGATGCGAATGGTTCCGCAGCAAATTACGCTGACTTCTTGATGAGTTCCGGTGGTACCTTAACTATCGATTCATCATCTGGTCGTACAGGATTAGCAACAGGGGACTTCTTTAACACTGCTGTTTCTGGTGTATCTGGCGCTGCAGCAGGGGATATTTGGTATGATACAGCAGCAAATAAATACAAGATTAACGAAAATGGTACTACAAAAATTTTGTGTAACACGACCGATGCAGGTTGTGGCTCTGGCGGCTCTACTGCCTTTGATACCATCGCAGACCCTTCTGGTAATGGTGCAATTAACATGGGTACAACTGCACAAACTTTGGATTGGGGAGCAACCACTACTACAGACAACTTAACCGTAACCTCTTCTGCTACTGGATTAACCTCCGGATCTGCCTTTAAGGTTACATCTGCAACAACAGGCTCGGTATCAAATGGAATTGTTCAGCTTCTAGGGTCAGCGAATTTTAGTGGTAGCGGCGGTCTATTTAATGCAACAGCTAACTCAACAACTGCAGGAGTGGTCGCTAAATTCTCTGGTACATCTCTAACAACAGGAACCGCTGTTAGTATTATTGGTGGATCAAGTATGACAACTGGTAGTGTGTTAAGTGCATCGTCTACATTTGTTCATGCTTCTGCGGAAACAGGGAGCTTGGATAGCATTACAGTCACAGATAACTCTTCTGCATCATCAGGAACCACCACCACCAATGGTTCAAAAATTAATATTACTGCTAGTAATGATAATTCTGGTGGAACCGGTATAGTAAATGGTTTGAGTGTTGCAACAACGATCGATACAACAGCTGCTGGGACAAAACAAATCAATGCATTGAATATAGAAACTCCTACACTCACAGGGTGTGCTACTGGAGCATGTACTTTTGCTGGTTTGAGGTTTACTGGCGGAACAGGGTCACTTTCTAATTTAACCAGTTACGGTTTACTTGTTGATGCAGGTAGTGGTTCTGGTACGGAATATGCAGCGGCATTTACTAATGGTTATGTTGGAATCGGTACAGCAACTCCTTTAAGTATGTTACAAGTCGGTGCTGCTGCTAACCGAGGTGATATAACTGTGTACGGTGATTTAAAATTAATTGGCGCAGATATCCAACGAACCTTATCTGGGATTATAGACATTTTTGTTTACGATACTTCACGGGATTCAGATGGTGGTGAATGGCGTAATTCTTTGTTGTCTCAACAAATGTCTTGGGCAACAGAGACTAAAGATGATGGTATAGGAGATCCTTGTGTTATTTCTTCCGATGATCGTTGTGGAACTTCTGTTTTCCCAAGAAAAGCAATCTTGGTAACCACTGCTGACGCCCTGTATATATTTGATGGGTCAGATAACTCTCTGTGGATGAAGTTTACTCAAGCTGGAACATATTCTTTAGGAGCGGATACAAATAATAATCCTTCTGGAGTTGGAGCTCAGAATGGAGTGGTTGTAGTTGGAACAAACGGTTCTGCGGGTACTGGTATGTATGCGATAGATTTTAAACAAGATGTAATGTATCGCTACAATACAACTAATCGTACTCAAGCAGATATAGATATTGGTAATAGAAATAGTACGGCTACTTATTCTGATAATGCAGAAACAGGTTTTGCCATCCTAAATAACATAGTAAATGATGTTTCGATTGCTGTGCAGTCGGGTTCAAATGAAGGCTCAGCTGGTACTTTGGTTGCACCTATCGACTCTCAAGGTGGACCCTTACGTGGTGTTACCATAATTGCTGCAGCTAATGATTCTGGAGTTTCTGTAATCAATATGGGAACTAGAAAAGTTATTAACTATTCCGACGTTACTAATGATGACTACAACCAGGTGGTTATGACCTCTCGTGGTCGCATGTACGCTACAAACGAAACTCAAGCTCAGCTTGAAGAATGGAAAGGCGTAGATACAGTTTCAACTACTCAAGCAAACGGTACTCCTGGTAGGGTTTACGATGAAACCATAGGTAAAAGTCCCATTACAACAGGAACAGCACCAACTATGGCAACTACTCCAGGTGCATTAGCCGTGATTGAACGTTCTTCAAGTGCTCGTGAGTCTGCTGCTGCTGGACAAACCGATTCTGGTGATATTGTATTTGTAGGTACCAACCAGGGTTTGGCAGAAGTGCATACTTCTGGTGGAACCTTAGTAGCTGCTTCGTGGTCAAAATTAACTACTACTACGGTAGCCACTCCATACATGGTAGGAGCTGTTCGCGCAGCGTTTCCGTTTGACGAAGCCGTTGGATCTACAAACTCTAACAGTGCCATTGGTACTGGTGCAAACAATGCTCGTTTGGACCAAGCTGGGGCAACAGCTCCTACTTATGGTGGTGGTGGTGTGCGCGGTAACAGTGTTAACTTTAATAACAACTCTTACTTGTGTTCAGATGCTAATGACGATGGTACTTGTGATGCTGATACAATATTTAATGCCGGTACTATTAGTTTCACTGTTTCGCTATGGTTTAAGCATAGTGTGACTGCTGCTTCAGATACTTTATTCGAGCGCTGTTATACACCGGCAACTCCAGCAGTGGCAGTGGGTTGTATTTGGGCTGGTATGACTTCTACTGGAGCCATTAAAATTGGTTTAGATAGTATTACAACTTGGACTTATGAAACCACTTATGACGACTCCGTTACATCTAGCGCCACTTACAACGATGGGCAATGGCACCATTTAGTTTATACTAATACAGATACCGACATATGTTTATATATAGATGGTCGTCAGGCCGCCGCTTGTGACACATCTTTGGCTGCAACTGCCACACTAGATGCATCACAAGTATTGACTGTGGGTGGTGCTTGTTCTGGTGCTAACTGTGCTACAGGTACAAACTACTGGGATGGATCAATTGATGATATGGTATGGAGTTCAAATGGTGGTACTACTGGTGATGGTTTAACTGCACAAAGTGCAAATAAATTGTACTTAGATGGAAGGGCCCATATGATTAGGCCAAATGCTACTGTAACCGATGCCACCACTTTTAGTAGCACAACAATCGGTGATTCAGGAGAGAGTTATGTTCCTGACTCATTTGTGGGTTTAGTTGTCGAATTAACTGGAGGTACAGGGGCTGGACAAACAAGAAACATTATATCAAATACTGCAACAACATTTACGGTTTACCCAGCGTTCACGGTGACGCCAGATACGACGACAGATTATCAGGTTTCACCAGCCAGACTTTATGGTTCCAGTAACAATGTTACGGCTATTAGTGTAGATTCACCGACCCAGTTAAATAGAACCAGAAAAGTTTATGTTGGTACTAGTGATGGTGCTGACGGCGGCGGCGTTACAGTCTATACAAATGCTGGGGCAGGTTCAATTAAAACACAAGTAATTCATACAGACGCTGGTTATCCAAATGATGACCTGGGAAGTTCTTGGTCCGGTACCGGGGCTGATAATATTTCAGCAATGTCTTCTTATTCGGAAACTTTAGCCATTGGTAATGGTGCGTTCTTTAGAGTAAGCAGAAACGATACTAGCTTAAAGCAGGTACAAGGAGATACTCTTTCAGCTGTTGAAGATATTCGTCAAGCCATTGTAGCTATGGGTAACTTTGGGTATACGCAAGATGTCCTTGGTTTAGGACAAGGTGCCGACTTAGCTGAGTATTATTATTCAACAGAAACTTTGGATTATGGTGATGTGGTTGTAATTGACGAAGATGGTGATGGGGATGATATTTTGCGTTCTAGTGGAAAATATAGTGGTGGCATAGTTGGTATTGTGGCCACTAGACCAGGAATAATTTTAGGTGCCCGAGCAGAAAATGGTTATCCTGTAGCATTGACTGGACGTGTTCCTGTAAAGTTTAGTTATGAAAATGGTCCTGTCAAAGCAGGGGATTACTTAACCACATCTTCTATTCCAGGATATGCCATGCGTGCCACCGGAGCAGGTTCTATTATTGGTAAAGCTTTGGCAAATAGCCCAGATCAATCAGAGGCAGGGATATGTGCTTTTGGGGAACCTGTGATAAATATCGAATCAGAAAATTCTGATGAATCTTTAAAAACCAATACTACCTCAGTAGTCAGGTGTAGTTCTGTATTGGTATTTGTTGAGCATGGAGATTTTTCTGGCCTACCAATTGAACAGTTAATGGAAGAAATGCAGTTTAGTTTAGATAGTTCAGACCTAACAGAATTACCAGATGAAGATGGTGTATTGTTCGATAACAACACCTTCTTAGATGTCGAACCTACCAAGCAAGAAAAAATCCTCGCTTTCTTGAGGGCAATAAAGTCTCAAAAATTGAATACAGGTGTATCTTCTCAGATATTAACTGATAGATTAAGTGCAACCTTTGAAGTGATTACCCCGAGCTTGGTCGCAGATGGCTTAGAAGTGTTAACGATTGGTTCAAATGGTAAGAATATTGATATTCTTGCTGATGTAACCTTTATTGGGCGACCATACTTTAATGCAGATAGCGGTGGTTTTGCTAAAATTGTCACTGGTGATAGATTTGTAGATATTGTGTTTGAACGGCCATACTTAGAGCAGCCAACTGTTACAGCAATGATCACTCAAGAAGAGGATCCAAGACTAGCTCAGGAAACTGACAAAGGTATTATAGACAGTATTAACGTACTTGATGATTCTAAAATAGAAGAGTTGTTTGGTAGTGGTCTTCAGCAAGTCATAACACGTAAGAGCGTTAATGGATTCCGTATCATATTGAATAAACCAGCTCCACAGGACCTTACTTTTAGTTGGATAGCATTAGCGGTTAAGAAGCCGCGATTGGTTTCTTCTCAGGTACCAACTAAGTCAACCTCACAAGATGAGCTGATCTCAACATCTTCACCAGTAGATGAGTTACCGGTAGACTTAAGTAGCCCACGGTTAGGAGATGCAGTAGGTGAAGGAAGTTCGGAAACAAGTGGTGATGTAACACTTCCAGACGAAAACCAGCCTGTATCGGATGTAACACTTCCAGACGAAAACCAGCCTGTATCGGATCAATCAATTCCAAATAATGCTTTGAGTGGGAGTGATTCCCTGGGACTTGAATAATATTTAAAATATGTTAACAAAAATTGGCGTAATTTCCAGTCTTTGTTATAATAAAAGAGTAATGTCAACACAAAAAAAAGGGATACAAAAAAAACTAGAACATAATCCCGATGAATTTGTTTCTCAATTTGCTCCGGCGGATACAAATTTAATCAAAAATTCTAATGGGATTACTAAGAAGTTAAAAATTAAAAGCTTTAGTAAAAAGAAATTACTAATAGTTGTTTTCATAACACTATTCGGTTTATCTATCGTGGGTTTTGGTACTAAATCATTTCTTGAGCTTCGTAATACAAAAAAGGAATTAAATGCAATCAAGAATGATCCAAATACAAAGGCAAAGGAGGAAGCTAAGAAGATAGTCGAGCAGGTCGCGAAATTGGTAATTTTACCAGAAAATGAAGATCCCACAATAGCAACAGTTACAGACCCTGCAAAGTTATCAGATCAGCCATTCTTTATTAATTCCGAGGCTGGTGACAAAGTTTTAATCTATCAAGAAGCAAAAAGAGCAATTTTGTATCGCCCGTCAAATAATAAAGTTATCGAAATTGCTCCTTTAAATACGGACGGGATAAATTCTGGTGGTGTGGCAGGTGATGAAATCCTTAATCCAAAATAGACCTATTGTCCAAGATTCAAAATTAGTTTAATTTTTCTAAACCCCTACTTGATGGTTGGGGTTTTTGATTTTTTCATTTTATATGGTATAATAAACTATAAGAATCATTTACAAGATACTAAAAATCTGGGAATTTTAAAACAAAAAACAGAAAATAGTAGTAAGACACTGTTGAGTCTGCGAAGGGTTATATTCAAGGCTAATAAATCTATTTTCTTAGCTTGGTTTTTTATTAGTGTAGGGTTATTAGTAGGTGCAACTTTTGGAACTTATCTAGTAATTGCGGATACTGTTAGCGACTCAGAAGTTTTAGATGTTACTGCTATTGTTCCTGGTGCGGTAGAAGACCCTGGCAGTGGAGGCACTGTCACTGCTCCAATTGCCACAGTGGTTATTTCTGGCACAGTCTTCCCTAATGCGAAGCTCACTCTCTTAAAAGATGGTAGTATCTCCACAACTCTTATTGCCAACCCAGATGGAACTTTTCAAATCACAATTAATAACTTAAATTTTGGCAACTATCAATTTTCTCTTTACTCAGAAGATCCTACTGGTCAAATTTCTGCTGCACATGTAATAAATGTTTCGGCATTTACCTCACAGCCTTATGTTTATTCTGGAATTATTTTACCACCAACTTTATCTGCAAGTGGATTATTAATTAAAATAGGCGATTCTTATAGTGTTTTTGGCTATTCTGCACCTGGGAGCACTGTTACCTTGCTAGCTCCTAATGGGAATGGATTAGGTTCTGCGACAGCTGATTCCAGTGGTTTGTATCGAATAAGTCTTAGAGCAAATCTTGCGGCAGGTATTCATTCGTTACGTGCAACTGCTAATCTAAATGGACGTACTAGTTTGCCAAGCAAACCAATTCAAGTTTTATTTTATAGTGAAAATTTACCACCGGATCAAGTTCCTCCCCCTCAGTATGTATCTTGTGTAGACTATAATAAGGATCGCCGAGTAAACTTGATTGATTTTTCCATTCTGTTGTTCTGGTTTGGAAAGAACCCTGTTCCTCCTAGTGTTGATTGTAATAGTGATTCAGTTATAGATATTAAAGACTTCTCTATATTAATGTATTTCTGGACTGGTTAATAATCAAGATAATAAACATGATAGTAGAAAAATATTTTCAAAGCATAAAGAAAAACTTTAACGCAATTTATTTGCTGTTAGTTGTGTTAAGTGTTTTTAGTTTAAGCATTGGAAGTGTAGTAGTTTCGCCATCTGTGGCAAATGCCGCATCTGTTGGTTTTCAACCACAAAATTTAAGTTTGCCACAAGAGAAAGCGTTTACAGTTACAATCACAATCGATACAGAAGGAGCTAATCTTAATGCTATCGATGGAACAATTGTTATTGCTCCAGAGCTTGGTAATGCCATAGTTACTGATAGTGGCTCCGTAATAACTTATTGGGTTACACGACCACAGTTTGATGAAACTACTCGCTCCATTAATTTTAGCGGCACTATCCCAGGTGGCTACACCGGCAAAAATGGAATTTTGATGAGTTTGGTAATGCCTGCTTATTCTGGAAATAAATTAGCCAATGCAATTTCTATCACAAATTTAAAAGGGTATTTAAATGATGGGTTTGGAACACCTGCAAAAATTAGTATTAAACAATTCGTATTAGGTTCTGGGAGTAGTCCAGTAGACCCAGAAATTAAAGAGCAGTTATATATAGACACTAGTAAACCAGATAACATTCCTCCAGAAACTTTTAGTCCTCAAGTTACTCGGGACGATAGAGTGTTTGATGGTCAATGGTTTATTAACTTCGCTACAACAGATAAGCAAAGTGGTATTGATAGATATGAAATTCAAGAATCGCTAGGTGGCCGTATCGAAGAGGGGCGTTGGAAGGTGGCTTCGAGCCCTTATGTTTTAGAAGATCAAGCCCTTCATAGTTATATCTACATTACGGCCATAGACAGACAAGGAAATGAACGTATTATTAAGGTTTTTCCTAAATATCCTCAGTCATGGTGGTTCAGATATGGCAATAGTTTATTATGGTTATTAGGGATATTATTTATTCTTGGAGTGAGTTATATTTTAAATAAGCGCAGGATGACAGAAAATAATTTGGAAGAAACTAATTTATAGATAGAGGATTATGAACTTTATATCTTACAATCGAATAGTAGAGAATAGTCTTTTGAGGATTTTAATTTCAGCTCTGGCTTTGTTGGGGGTTGTGATTCTTTGGTTTCTGATTTCCAACACTACTCAAGCTGCAAACTTTGCTATAACTCCAAGTTCTGGGACTTATACAGTTGGTAGTACTTTTGAAGTCTCTGTAGTTACAGATACTAAGGGACAAACTATAAATGCGGTTCAAGTTAACTTATCTTTTCCTGCCGATAAACTTCAATTGGTTTCTCCATCAACTGGGAATTCAATTATCAGCATTTACACAACACCACCTAAGTACGATAACAGTGCAGGGAAAATAGAAATCATTGGTGGTATTCCAAATGGAATCAATGTTTCTAGTGGATTAATAACAAAACTAACTTTCCGTGTTAAAGGAGTAGGAACAGCGGCATTGCGTTTTGCTGGAGAATCTCAAATCTTGCTAAACGACGGTCGCGGAACTAATGTTTTAGACAACACTTTTGGAGCATCCTATAAATTAGAGTTACCTCCACAACAGGGTCCTGTGGTTGTTTCGGACACTCATCCAGATCAAGAAGTTTGGTATAAAAACAATAACGTAAGTTTGATATGGGACATAGGTTTACCTCCAGCCACAAACTATAGTTATACAATTAGTGATAACCCAACAGATGTACCAGACGATACCCCAGAAACCCAAGACACTAAAGCAAATTATAAGCAGGTACCAGACGGTATCAACTATTTTCATATTAAGGCATTTAGAGATGGCCGTTGGGGCGGGGTAAGTCATTATAGTTTAAAGATAGATAATTTAGCTCCAGCAGAGTTCAAAATTACAATCTCACCAAGTAGTAGGACTTTTGTAAAAAATCCATTTGCGCAATTTAATTCTTCTGACAGCTTGTCTGGTTTGGATAGGTTTGAACTTAAAGTACTTCCTTTAAAAATAGAGGGCAAGCCAAAAGCAGTTATTGATGACCAATTGTTTGTTGACGCACAGAGCCCTTATCAGATTCCAGAATTGTTAAATGGTTCTTATTCTGTGATCGTTAGGGCCTATGATAAGGCTGGAAACTTCCGAGAAGTAAGCCAGAAATTGGAAGTTACTGATTCTTGGTTTTGGTTTTTAAGTCAAGATGGAGTAGTGTTGCCATTTGGTCAGCAAGTTAAATGGGTAGTTATTTTACCAGTATTCCTAATTCTCTTATTGTTATTGTTAGTAGTTGCCTATGTTGTTCGTCGTTGGTACAAGTTGGCTCATGGTCGAGTTGTAGATAATCACTTACCTCAAACAATCCAATCTCAGCTTAGTGAGCTACAACAATATCGTTCAAAGTATGGCAAAATGATGTCAGGATTTTTAGTAATGATTATTTTTGGAGCTACCTTAATGTTTGCTGGAAGTTCATTGTTAAAAAATTATCCTACCGTCAAAGCTCAAGAAATTTCACCACCAGTAATTGCCAGTTACTCTGCCAATATTAAGGATGATGAATTATTTTATGTTTCCGGTAGAACCACAGAACCTCTAGCAGATGTTGTTGTGCATTTGCAAAGCTTAGTAGATGGTGGAAGTTTTGACTTTACAACCACATCAGACAAGCGCGGGGATTGGACATATCGTCATAGTGGATTTTTAGAAGGTGGAAAATATATTATCTGGGCTCATACAAAAATGGGAGCTCAATTATCTAGTCCTAGTCCTCAGGTAGAAATAGATGTTAAGCCAATCGCCATAAATTGGGGTAATTCTAGAATTACATATCAAAGTTTGTACATTGGTTTGATCCTTGGTCTGTTCGTTATGTTGGTAGGATTGATCACGTACATAATTGTGCATGCTATTTTGGTCCGTCGCCGTCGAAAAGTATTTGCCGCAAATTTGCGCCAAACAGAAGATTCCATCAAACGCGGATTTATTTCTTTGCGTCGCGATATTGAAGCAGAATTAGTTCTGATGCGACAAGCAAATCTGAACCAGGAATTAAGCGGTGAACAAAAAGTTCGTGAACAACAACTCAAGGAAGACTTAAAAAATATTGAAGAGCTTGTCGGTAAAGAGGTGTGGCAGATCGAAACTTTCGAACAACTACCAACTCGGTCTAGCTAATGAGCGATAATTTATTTAACTTATGAATAAGACTTTACATAATAAGATTCTATTTTTGCTGGTTGTATTTTTAGTAATACTCAATATTTTAGGGTACCAGATGGTCAAAAGGTATTCTAAAAGTGTTGCCAGTAGTAGATTAGAGCTTGCAACTTTAGATATCAAAGCCTCTATTGAAAGAAAGATTAGCTCGAATTCTAAGGCTTTATACGGCGCAGCAGCTTTATTTGCTTCTAGTGAAACCGTGACTAACGAAGATTGGGTAACTTATATAGAGCATTTAGAACCAAAAAGAAATTTTCCAGCAGTGCAGACATTTGCATTTTTAAAGGTAGTCAAACCGGAGGAAATATATAGTTATAATGAGGAATTGGCCAAAAGAAAATTACCCAATACTAAAATTTTTCCTACCCCAGACACTTCATCTATAGCGGTTATACATTACCCAGCTCCTGCCACCGAAACCACTCTTAAAGCTGTTGGCTTTAATATGTTCTCAGAGCCTAAAAGGCGGGCTGCGCTAGAATATGCCCGAGACAATAATAGTATCGCCATTACTGATAAATTGGTTTTAGTTGTTGATAAGGAAGAAAAAACACCACCGGTTAGTTTGGTGATGGTGTATCCAGTTTATAAAAGGAATTCTGATATTAGTACTGTTGAGGCTAGAAGAGAAAACATCAAAGGTTTTGTTTCATTTTCCGTAAAAATGGACACTTTATTGAATGACTTAACTTTGAATGCTGCACCTGCATTAGATTTTCAAATCTTTGATAATTCAGGCGAGGGAAGCTTTTCAGAAAGTAGCCTTTTGTATAATTCTGGTGATAGCGAAATTTTAACAGCAGGCTATTCTCCTAATTACTCTAGTAAGTCAACGATTATTTTTCCAAACACTAATTGGTATTTAAGATTCACCGCTGTACCAGATGCCCAGTTGGGAAAAATCTTTAGCTTTGCTCCTAATTTGGTTGCTGCTGTTAATATTTTATTATCAATTCTTTTAATTCTTTTTGTCCGAAAGTTACTGCTCATGTATTTTGCAAAAAATCAACAGAGTTTGTCTTATGCAAAAAAGCTTATTTACGAAGATGCGATTGTGGACGATTCTACTGAAGCGATCATTATGACTAATGAGTTCGGTCGTATTACTGTTTTTAACAAAAAGGCTGAGCAAATTCTTGGTTATAAAGAATTGGACGTAATTAATAAGATGGATTTTCTAAATCTTGTTTTAAAGACTGAACTCAAACAAAAGGTGGAATCTACTCACAATAGAACAGGGATAAATGTCACTAATGATTTTGATGCAGTTATTACTAATTGTTTGATTGACGGAAAAGAGGAGGCTCGTTGGAATCTGTTGAATAAAGCTGATCAGACAATTCGAACGGATATGGTGATAAAGCCGGTTTACGACACTAAAAACCAGTTATTGGGCTATATATTCACTTTCTAGTGCCCGGTTTCATTAAGTAGACTCTAAATTAGACTACAAATTAGACTCCATCAAAAAACCCGCGTAACGCGGGTTTTTATCTTTCACACATAATTTTATTGTGGCCACTTTTGAATCAACAAATGTTTTTGTTCTACTAACTTTGCTTCTAATAATTCTTGCCATAGTACTTCTGTTAAAAATGGCATAAATGGATGGGTAAGAATCAGAGAATTTTTTAGAACATAAACAAGGATGTTTTGAGTGTTTTGTTTTTGCTCTGATGTTGTCTGGTCATCATTTAGGCCCAGTTGAGGTTTACTTGCTTCAATATACACATCTGCAAAATCTTTCCAGATAAAATCATACAGTGTTTGTGCTGCCTCGTGAATTCTGAACTCGTCCAAGTGTTTGGTTATTGCAGAGGTTGTACTTTGTAGTTGTTCTAATATTAGTTTGTCTGCTGGGGTAGTTGGTTGTGGTGCTGGTCCAGTAGCTGTGGCTGAATTTGAGTCTCCAATGTTCATTAAGATGTATCTGGTGATATTCCAAAGCTTGTTACCAAAATGCTTCATGCCTTTTACTTTTTGTTCATCAAACAAAGTATCATTACCAGCAGCAGCGTTAAATACTAACGCAAAACGCAAGGCGTCTGTTCCGTATTTATCACACATTTCAATTGGATCAATTCCATTATTTGCTGACTTACTGAATTTCTTCCCGTTTTTGTCTCGAACAATCCCATGCAAATAAATTTGCTCAAAAGGAATTTGTCCCAAGTGATAACCACTCATGAGAATCATTCGTGCTACCCAGAAAAATAAAATTTCATACCCAGGTGCAATTACCGATGTCGGATGGAAAGTTTTTAGATCTTCTGTTTGATTAGGCCAGCCTAGAGTAGAGAAGGTCCATAACCCAGACGAAAACCATGTATCGAGAGTGTCTTCATCTTGTACCCATTCACCGCTGTCATCTGTCTGGGTTGGAGGTTGGATACCACAGTATTCATCTGTATCACCAGAGCTTGGATTGGTTCTGTACCAAACAGGAATTCGATGTCCAAACCAGATCTGTCTAGAGATGCACCAGTCGCGTAAGTTATCTATCCAGTGGTAATAAGTTTTAGAGAAGTGATCAGGGGAAATCCCAATCTGTTTGCTTTCTAGTGCTGTGCGCATTAGTTGTTTTAGGGTCACTTCTTGCCCTGAGGTTATCCCATCAATTTCTGAGTGCTTCATTATAAATGGCTTATTTACAGCCATAAACCATTGAATTTTTGGCAGGGGTTCTATAACCCCACCAGAGCGTTCTGCAGTAGCGACATTTTGCTTAATTGGTTGTTCGCTCTCTAGTAGGTTACTGGCTTTCAACCATTCAACAATAATTTCGCGCGCTTCACTGGTTTTTTTACCATCTAGTTCTAGCCCTGCTTTGTTAACTCCGGGTAGAGCAATTTTCGCATACTCATTAATTACTGGCTTTGTTTCTAAGTTGTGGCGTTGAGCGATTTCGCTGTCTATATGGCTATGGGCAGGAGTAACTCCAAGCGCTCCGGTACCAAAATCTTTTTCTACAGAATCATCAGCAATTATTTTGATATGAATAGGAACACCGGCAAATTCTAAATCGTATTCTTTACCAATGAATTGCTGGTAACGACTGTCATCTGGGTGAACAGCTACGGCAGTATCACCAACTTTAGTTTCTGGACGAGTTGTAGAGATAGAAATAGGGAAGTCCTTACTGTATTTAAATGTGTAGAGTACACTATCTCTTTCTGTATATACAATTTCGTCATCAGAAATTACTGTTTGTCCTTTCGGGTCCCAGTTAATAACTTTATAATCACGATAAATTAAACCATCATCGTACATAGCTTTGAAAGCTGTGCGCACTGCTAATTCTCGCGCTTCGTCTAAAGTATAAGCTTCACGGCTCCAATCAACAGATGCTCCAATTCGTTTGAGTTGGTCAACAATTGTATCATGGCTAGTTTTGGCAAAGTCGTTAACTTTGCTTAAGAAAGCTTCTCGTCCTAAATCTGTTTTTCGCTTGCCTTCTTCTTTTTGCAAAATGGTTTCGACTTTTGTCTGAGTGGCAATTGCAGCGTGGTCTGTTCCTGGTAACCATAAAGTTTTTCGTCCTTGCATGCGGCGAAAACGAATTAAGATATCTTGAATGGTATCTTCGAAAGCGTGTCCAAGATGAAGCGTTCCTGTCACATTTGGCGGTGGTAGGATAATTGTATAAGGATCACCATTTTGGTCTGGTAAATTATCAGGGTTAAAAAACCCTGAATCCATCCAAAGTTTGTAGATGTCGGCTTCGTACTTAGAAGCGTTATAAGATTTGTCGAGTTCCTTCATGTTGATATGTTAGTTGATTTACTAAAATTAGAATAATAAAAACACTCAAAAGAGTGTCTAGAGCGCTTATTGGGTAGTTAGCGCGGTACCATCTAGATTTTTGGCTTAATTTTGCCTGTTTTCGGGGGCTCCGGCAGATTCTACTCTTGCTACCACTTTTTTGTTAGTGGAATTTTAAGCAATTTCTTTCTGCGCCTTTTCAACCATATTTGGCTGAGTGTAATAGCGACAACTACTACTTTGGCTTCAAACTATTCTATATATGCAAGTATAGTCTAATCTATGGAGATTGTAAAATCACTTACCAAGCCGCTGTGGCAGTATCATTATTAGTTACTTTCCATGCCGTGGTTGGTCTGGCCGGGTCATAAAAATGGTCGTCAGCCGCAGGAAAACTTTTTGGTCCATTTTCATGAACAAGAATTTTGTAATCAGTTCCATCTGATCTGTATAAGAATCCTGACCATCCCGATGTGTCTCCACTAGGATCCACTGGTAATTTTAGTAAATATGTAGGAGCGAGGTTTGGTATATAGCCATTTGCACCCGAGAGGTCTTTAAAGCCAGGAGTGGCGTTATCCGCAAGTCCGTACCATAGTCCTCCAGTAGTTGGGAATGTAGCGTTGGTATTATAATAAAGATCTAGAGCTTTTTGTAATTGAGCTAAATTACTCTTTCTAACAGCGTCCGTGGTTTTATTTCTTGCAGTGACAAAGTTAGTAACAAAAAAACCGGACAAAATTCCAATAATTGCCATTACTATTAATAGTTCGATCAAAGTAAACCCTTTTTGTGTCTTAAGGTCTTTTGTCATTGTGATTTTATTTTGAGATTGGTGCGATCGTAGGAGGGCCATTTTTATTATCTACATATTCATAACCGGCAGGAACAGAAGGATTGTTCTTTTTGTACGTAATGTAATAATAGACTCCTTGAGCTGTAGCAAGAATAATTAAAATGGTAAGTAATATTTTTGTTCTTTTAGTTAACCTTGGTTTAACTTCAAAGATTACTTGCTGGGGTTTTTGATCTGATTTTTGATTCTTGGAGTAACCACTAAAGTCAGCCGGAGAGTTATTAGATTTGTAAGACATAATTTATGCTTTAAGCTTTGATTACATTATATCAAATTTTAGTGAATTTCCCATGATGGATCTGCTTTAACTTTGGCTGGTGGAGTTGGTTTGATACCAGAGCGAAGGTTGAAATAAGCAGCTAAGGCAATCATTTGGGCATTATCAGTACAAAGTTCAAAGTCTGGGACGATAAAAGTCATATTATTAGTTATGCACAGATTTTCAAGGGATTTGCGAAGAGGTCTATTTGCGGCCACACCGCCAGATAAACTGATTGTTTTGCACTGGTATTGTTTGCAGGCTCTTAGTGCTTTGGATGTTAGAACATCTACCACAGCATTTTGAAAAGACATAGCAATATCAGCTTTTTGTTGGTGTGTGAGTTTAGTGCCTAACTTGTCTCCTAACTTGTCTATATAATAGAGAACCGCAGTCTTTAATCCTGAAAAAGAAAAATCATAATTTTTACTATTTATCATAGGACGTGGAAAGTCCACATCGGTTTTACCTGATAAAGCTAGTTTGCTTATCTCTGGTCCTCCTGGGTAGGGCAGACCTAATAGCCGGGCAACTTTATCAAAAGCTTCACCAGCCGCATCATCTACAGTTGAACCTATAACTTTGTAATTCTTATAATCTTTCATTATCACCAACATGGTATGACCGCCGGAAACAATTATAGAGAGCACAGGGAATTGCACGTTGGGCTGAGTCAACTCAATTTGTTTTGATGTTGAAGTTGTCTCACCTGCAAACGCAGAATATAAGTGTCCGTCCATGTGATTTGTTGGCAATAGTGGAATGTTGGTTGATAACGACAAGCCTTTTGCAAATTCTGTACCTACAATTAACGAAGCTGCTAAACCAGGCCCGCTAGTCACTGCGATGTAATTCAAATCAGTAAGTTTTTGTTTAGCGTCAGATAAGGCTTTTTGGACCACAGGTAAGATATTTGTCATGTGTGCTCGAGCAGCTACTTCTGGGACAACTCCTCCAGTTTTTTTATGAATCAACATCTGAGAGTTGACTACAGAAGATAAAAATTTGAATTGAGGATTCTTGCTTGATATGTCACAACTTAAAACACTAGCTGCGGTTTCATCGCAACTAGTTTCGATGGCTAAAATTTTAGAAAATTTCTGAGAAGATTTTAAACTTGGCATTGGTTCAATATTATCAGTATCAATTATTACTTATAGCTAATTATAGCTGTTTTTAGACAAAACAAAAACCGTCTTTCATTGTTGCAGAGTACGGCTTTTGTTGTAGTTTATATAAATTACATTGCGCTACCACCAGAGGTTTTGCAAGTATTACAATCTTTGGAGTGAGTCGCTGCTAAATAAATCGCTGATAAACCAACCAAGACATAAACAATAGTCTCGATTGTTGGCATGCTGCCAAAGATTTTCTCTACTAGGTTAAAGTCAAAAGCACCGACTAGTCCCCAGTTGAGACCACCTACTACCAATAGAATGAAGGCAATTATGTGTAAAAATTTCAATTTTATCACCCCCTTTCGGGTAAGTTTCGTTCACCTACATTATACTCCTAATTTAGCCATATTACGAGACAAAGAAAGTTTTGGTAGAAAGTAGTAATTTTATAAAATTTAGAGTAATCGTGTATAATTAAATGTATGAAACATTTCTCAATATTTGTGGTTGTTGCACTTCTTGCTGTTGGGTGTAACCAAGCTACTAACACTCAAAGCACAGATAATATCTTAGTACAGCAGAAACAAATTCAGGTTCTTCTACTGCGACCCCGTCCGACCCTGTAGATGCCAGTTACACTATGGCACAGGTTGCCCAAGCTAACTCTGCTAGTAAATGTTACTCGGCAGTAAATGGTATGGTCTACGATTTAACCGCATGGATTGGTTTACACCCAGGAGGTGAAGCAAAAATTTTAGCCATTTGCGGAAAAGATGGATCCAGTGCTTTTAATAATCAACATGAAGGTCAGGCAAAACCAGAAGCTACTATTGGCAAGTACAAAATTGGTACTTTAAAAAATTAACTTCAATAAATATTGCATCTAAAAAAGAAGCACTCTAATTATAGAGTGCTTTTTAACTTACCCAAATATACAAATTACTGTAATAACTAATATGTGAAAGATTTGATCCACCACGATAGTTAACCAGAATGTATTTTTAATGGATTCCCTCGAGTTCCTCATTATAGATTTTCTCCACCAAATGACGAAAGCCCGTCTGTCCAATAGATAATGAGTACCAAATATCCAAATTAACCACATAGGCGAAACTTGAAAATAAATGGTAGGAACAACCAAACACAATGTATACTTGGTAACGTGAATAACTAACGGCCAATTAAAGAATTTTAATTGCGCTTTTTGATTTGCTTCATTTTCTGTCTGGAGCAAATAGTCACCAATAATATGAGCGATTAAATAACTTTCAAACAGTGTAATCATTTTTTCTCCTTAGTCTTTGTTAAAGAACTACTTATATGATATTCTAGTGGGGGACGGAATACATCATAAAATGACTAATTTTTCGTCAAATTTCTATAATAATTTAACTCATATATAAGATGAAATCTGAGTTATTAGCTAAAATTCAACTTTTAGGTCTGTCAGATAAAGCCGCTAAGATGTATTTATCAACTCTTAAGCTCGGTGGTGGTACTATGCAGGAAATAGCTTCTAATACAGATGTACCACGGACTAGTTTGTACTATACGCTTGAGGAGTTGCTGTCTGCGGGTGCATTGGTCGAGTCTAGGCATGGCAAGCGTAAATATTACCAAGCAATCTCACCAAGGCAATTACTAGAGTTAGCTAAAGATCGTTTAGTAGAGGCTTCGGAGAGTATGGAAGAATTAGAGCAAGAAGCAGGTCGTGCAAAAACATCAAGTGTGGAAATTCTACATGGGCCACAAGGTTTTAAATTGGCTTGGGAGGGGTTGCTCCAAACCAAAGATAAGGAATATAGAATTATTACTTCCGGTGAATCTTTCTTAGATTATGTACGGGAGAAATATATCATCAAGACCATAATTGGCCGTAAGAAAATGTTAAAAGTTAAAAGCTTTCAGCTTATTACCGACTTACCTTACGGTAGAGAAATCATAAAAAAGGACCGGCAGGAAAACCGTGAATCCAAGCTTTTACCCTCGGAGATGCAATTACCTTATACAGTGGTCTTTTCTAAGGATAAAGTGCTGTTAATTTCCTCCCGCAGTGAGAATATTGTTATGGTTTGGAACAGTAGTAGATTGGCTCAAACCATGCGGTCGTTATTTGACGGTCTTTGGGCTAAGTACTAATGGTCTTTATTTATTGATTGTTTTGTGTTAAACTATCCAAATGGCAGACAATGTAATCTTACGTTTTTCCGACGTCACTTTTGAACATGGTTCTCATAAACAGCTTCTTTCTGAAGCTAGTTTTTCTTTGCGCACCGGTAGTCGTATTACTTTGATGGGGCAGAACGGCGCTGGCAAGAGCACTTTATTTAAACTTATTACTGGGGAGCTTCGCCCTAAAGAAGGTGATATATATAGAACACCTAGTGATGCCACTGTAGGAATTGCTCGGCAGGTAATGCCTCAAGAAGCTATGGACTTAACTGTCCATGATTATTTTGCGACAGCTTTTACAGAAAAAGAATACTCGCTGGATAAGCACATTAAGAATGTTTTGGAAGTTGTTCACTTAGAATTACCTCAAGAGCAATTTAGTGTAAAAAAAGTTAAACAATTTTCTGGTGGTCAGCAAGCTCGCTTGCTTTTGGCTCATGCTTTAATTCAGGAACCAGATATTTTATTACTAGATGAGCCGACTAACAATTTAGACAAACAAGGAATCGAACATCTTACGGGGTTTTTGATGATGTACGAAAAAACTTGTTTGGTAATTTCTCATGATGCCGACTTTTTAAATGCATTTTCTGACGGAGTGTTGTATTTAGACTCTTTTACTAAAAAGATCGAGCAGTACACAGGCAACTATTATGATGTAGTAGAAGAAATTGGCAAGCGTATCGAACGTGAAAATGCTCAAAACGCTCGCGCTCAGATGCAAATTAAAGAAAAGCGTTCTCAGGCTGAAGTCTTTGCTCACAAAGGTGGAAAGCTTCGTGCTGTAGCTAAGCGTATGCGAGATGCGGTAGAAGAAGCCGAAGAGAATATGGTAGATGTTCGCAAAGAAGATAAAACGATTCGAGATTTTAACATTCCCACCCAACAGTTTGACTCTTTCTTTGATGGAAAGATAATTGAATTTGACCATGTTTCTGCATTTAAAGACGGGGAGAAAGTATCAAAGGATATAGAGTTAGTAGTGCGCAAAAATACCCATATTTTATTTAGCGGTCCGAATGGCATAGGTAAAAGTACTTTGTTAGAAACTATCGCTGCAGGAAAGGGTGAAGGTTTTAAGATCGCACCAGAAGTAAAGATCGGCTATTACAAACAAGATTTTAGTAACTTTGATTTCGAGCAAACAGGTTTCGACGCGCTTAAAAACGTAATGCAGATTTTTGATGAACATACTTTGCGTTCTACAGCTGCTGGGTTTTTATTAGACGGCAAGCTTTTAGGTAATAAAATTGGATCATTATCCGAAGGACAAAAAGGTTTATTGGCGTTTTGCCGATTAATGCTTCAACAGCCAGGATTGTTAATTTTGGATGAGCCCACTAACCATATTAACTTCCGTCATTTACCAATTATTGCAAAGGCTTTAGATGAATATGAAGGCGCAATGTTGATGGTTTCTCACGTTCCAGACTTTGTAGCTCAGGTAAGAGTGGACCAGGTTGTGGATTTGGCTTCGCTCTAATGCATTACTTTTATATATTACAATGCAAAGATAAAACTCTTTATTGTGGTTATACAAAAGATTTAGTTAAACGTGAGGAGGACCATAATTCTGGTCTTGGTTCCAAGTATGTTCGAGCGCATGGTGGTGGTAAGATAGTTCATTCCGAAAAGTTTAGGACTTTGTCATCGGCACTAAAACGTGAAGCAGAGGTAAAGAAGTGGTTGCGTGTAAGGAAGCTAGAATTGATACAATCTTTAAAATAAATAGTTGTTATAAAACCGCCATTAGGCGGTTTATTTGTTTAAGTTGATTATAAACTTTTTAGCAAGATGGTTTTTGTAGAGAGAAATCTTTTTATTATTTTTGCTGATCATCATTTTATGTTTACCACTTAATCTAACTATTGAATCCAATTCATTCTGTGCTTCTTGAGTGTAAGTCTTATGCTTTTTAAAGAATTTATCCAATTCTGAATTAATACTTGGGTCAATAAGAGTTTCTATCAAAAATTCCCCTATGCAATTAAAGTATAAATTCGGTTTATCAAACAAAAGCTTAGTCTCAAATGCATATTGAACATCTTCGCCGTTATAATTGCGCTTTAGATTAATGTTCAGTGAATCTTTATGAACTAAACTTACTAAGCACTTCCTGTTTTTTAGTTGAAAAGCTTTAATTAAGTTTTTTTCATTCTTCTTCCGAGAATAAAAAAACCATTGATGTGGATTGTAAGCAAATAACGGCTCTTTGGTTGGGACTGCGTCATTGAGAATATATAATACTTGATTCCAGAAAGAGTCTAGTTCGATTAAAGTAGGGAAGTGATATACAATTTTACTCTTATTATTTAAAGTTAAAAAGTTTAGAGAGTTATTAGTTTGTTTGGAATAGTAAAACTGAGCTTGCGCCATAAATTCCTGAGTTTCAAAAATCCAATTTAGGTTTAGGGCACTGCTTTGTTTGTGGGAGATAATAATTTCTTCATTTTCTAGCTTTTTTAAGGCTTTATATACACCTTGTTTGGTCGTCCCGATTCTTTGTTTTTGAATAGCTTTAATAAGCTCTGAATTTAAGAGCTCACCTTTTTGTAATGAATTAATTATTAATTTCTCTAAAGTCATGGTTATCATAAGTAAACAAATAGTTGACTAAATACTCAAAAATACTGATATTTTTGCTTAGTATACCAATATTTTGTTATCTTGACAATGCAGTTAATCTATATTTGGAGGATAAGATAATGGCGTTATGTGGTTTTAATCAACAGATGTTGGGTGGTTTAAAAGAGTTCTCGGATGGGTTGTTCAAACAACTTCTAAAACGAGCTAAAGAAGACAATCTATCCATAGAAGAATCTCTTAAACAAGAGCTGTCCGAAATGGATACTTTTGCTCAAGTATTAGAAGGAAGCAATCAAGAAGTCACTGTGATGAAAGGGATTACGCTCTTGGCACAAGGTTTGTATAAACAAAGTCTTGCTGAGGGTGGTGATAATTCTAGAGTTGCTGTCGCGTTGAGGTATAAGGAAATCTCCGAAAAAGAAATTGAATTTTGCCGAGCATTGGACGAAGAATATTATGGTACTCTTCGACCCAATTCAGAAGACCCTCACGTAGCTTTGCAATTACTTGCGCCGTGGATAGAAAAATATAAGTCCGGAGGATTATATAATGAAGATTATTGGAAGAGGATAGAAATAGACAGCCGAAATAAAGAGTGGATTAAAAAAAAGGAAGAAATGGAAAAGAGAATATTTTTCTTTTCATTCGGCGCGGGCATTTTAGTTTTAGTTTTTCCTATTGCTGTCCTAACTGTTGCACTGGTTGAGAAGATTCTATCGCATTAATATTTGCTACTGAGTCTAAAATAAAACCGAGTCACACAGACCCGGTTTTTTATTTTGCACTATTTTTCGCGCTGTTTTCACCAGCTAGATATCCTGTCGTCCAACAGATTTGTAAACTAAATCCACCAGAGGGGCGATCGAAGTTTAAAATGTCCCCAGCGAGATATAAATTATCGTAAAGTTTTGACTGCATGGTTTTAAAATCAATTTCTTTTAGGCTTACACCACCAGAAGTTACCACTGCTTTTTCTACACCAAGTAATCCATCAACTGTCATAGGTAAAGCTTTAACTAAAGTCACTATCTTGCGACGTTGTTCTTTGGTTAAACTATTACCTTCTGTCTCAGGATTAATTTTTGTCAGCTCTAAAATAGCTGGAATCATCTTTGGAGGAACCAGACCGCCAAGATTATTTTTAATCTGTTTGTTTAGACCACTGCTTAAATCGGTTAACATTTTTTTATCCAAAGCGACTAAGTCTAGGTCTGGATATAAATCTAACTCTAAGGAAACAGGTGCGTATTTAAATAACTCAGTAATGTTCTTACTCATATTCAAAACTAATGGCCCGCTAATTCCAAAGTGAGTGAACAACATTTTGCCTACACGCGAGTCTTGTTTTGTACCTTCTTGAATAACAGTTAATTTAGCATTAGCGAAGCTTAACCCAGACAGCTTTTTAACCCAATCTTCCTTTATTTTAACTGGTACTAGCGCGGCATCTGTCTCTTCCACAGAATGGCCTAAGCTGGTCATCCATTCAAAACCTTCACCTGTAGAGCCTGTTTCGGGTCGAGAACGGCCTCCTGTGGCAATAACGTAATTGGAGGCGGTGTAAGTTGTTTGCACCTTCTTTTTACCAACAGTACTGGTGACAATGCCGGTAATTTTTCCAAAGACGTCATCATTTGCACCAGATTCTTCAAACAACACCTTTTTAACAGGGGAGTTAGAGATAACATCCACGCCCGTGCTCTTTAGATATTCAACTAAAGTTTTCCAAACATCTTGAGCTTTATTGCTTTTAGGAAACGCGCGCTGTTCTGCCTCAACTTTTATACTTAAACCCCGCGCCTCAAAAAACTCGATTGTATCTTCTACACCAAATCGACTAAACGAACCAAACAAGGCCTTACCCTTTTTGCCATACTTAGCCACCATTTTATGAACATCAAATTCGGCGTTGGTAATATTGCAACGACCACCTCCAGTGATTAGTAATTTCTTGCCAAGCTTATCGTTTTTTTCTATCAATGCAACTCGTGCGCCAAGTTCTGCGGCTCGACCAGCTGCCATCATCCCCGCAGGACCACCACCAACTACAATAACATCATAATGCGCACCTTGATTTTTTTTGCCGCTGTTCTTTGGCTTAGTCTGCATGTGTAAAAATTTCTTTTGTAAGTGCTGGGATACCAATTTTGTCTACAGCCGAAGTCGGGATAACCATAAAAGGATCTGCTAATTTGGTAATTTCAGCAATTTGTTTGGCCACAGCATTCTTTTTAAGCTTATCAATTTTGTTTGCCATAACCACAACATGTTTCTTAAGGCGTCTAAGCAATACTAACATTTCTAAATCATCTTTGGTTAGACCAACTTTTGCGTCCACTATTAAAACTATAAGTTGATTGTCTGTTAAGTCTGGGTATGTTAAGTACCATTCAATTAATTGAAGTAATCGATGACGTTCTTTTAAAGAACCTTGAGCATAACCATAACCCGGAAGATCCACTAAATAGAAATCTTTGTTGATTAAATAAAAATTAATAGACTTTGTGAATCCTGGGGAGGAGCTAGATTTTGCCAAATCCTTTTTACTGGCAAGCGCATTAATCACACTAGACTTTCCAACATTGGAGCGACCAATAAAAGCCACGTGTCGGTAATCAACACCGGAATCTGAGTGGGGGATGTCGTCACCAGTAGTAACGCGAGTAATTAATTGTGTAGATTTAATTTTCATTGAGTTGTTGGTAAATTAGCTAAGAATGAATTTCGTAAGTTAGTTTAGTGATCGGCGCCAATATCTAAAGTTTAGGGTTTAAAAAGAAGTAGCTTGCACTACTTCTTTTTTTTGTCTTTTTTTGGTTTCTTGACCTCTTTTTTATGAGAGTTGTTTCCCTTAGCCATAGAACTTTTTATAACATTAATTAATTTCTTTTAAATATTATAGCAAATAAGGCTGTTTTTGGCAAATCCAGCCTTTAAAACCCTCTTCTAATATGGTTTTTGGAATAATCCCATTCAGCATCAATTTTCTTATGAGGATTGAATATGTTCAATGGATCGAAAGTGTTTTTAATTTTTTTAAACATCATCATTATTTCTGGGCTGTACATTCGTTTTAAAAACGGTCCTCTTATCAAGCCGTCATTGTGTTCTCCAGAAAGAGATCCGCCGTATTCTAAAATTAGTGGCACTGCTTCTTCTAAAACTAGTGGAATTTTCTCTCGTTCTCTAGGGTCGCTTAAATCCATTAAAGGAATAACGTGAAAATTTCCGTCACCAACATGACCAGCAATTGTATATAACAGCTTGTATTTTTCCAATATTTTTATTAGTCTTGGTAAAAATTCTGGTAGATCTGTTGGTGGTACAATTAAGTCATCGATAAATGGGGCAGTGTGTTTTCTTTTTACGTTTTTACGAAGTAGATTAAAACTTTCGCGTCGCATAATCCAAAACTTTTCTTCGTGCTTTTTGTCTTCGGCTAGTTGAGTGTCTACATCAAATGGCTCTAAGCTTTTTTCTACCGCAACTAATTTGGCATCAATTTCTTCTTGAGTGTCTCCTTCAAATTCTACTAAGATTACCAACTTCGGAAAGTGTGGTAAGAATCGGAGCATGTTATCTATGATAGGAATAAAACTCAGGGCTAAGAATATAAACTTCTTCCAACCCAAAGTTTTTCTAAAAGTATAAAAGAAACGAAATGCGAACCTTAGGGTGTGGTCATCAAACGATTCTAAACTGCTTGGTTTGAGAGGTAGTAATGCTTTTACAACATCACTTAAACTATCGAGAGACTTCATAAAGACAACCATCATTCCAGAAAGTGGTTTTGCAGGAACTAAACTAAATGTTGCTTCGGTAATTAATCCTAGTGTTCCTTGAGCACCAACAATTAATTTACTTAAGTCAAAAGTTGTTCCGTCCCAAACATTCCATATGTTGTAGCCTGTAGAATTTTTACTTACTTTAGGCTTAGCATCTTTTATTAATTGTGCGTGTTCGGCAACAAGGGTATAAACAGTTCGGTAAATTTCTCCCTCGAGTCCTGGTGCTATTAACTTTTCGTCTAACTGTTCTCTATTAATAGGACCAAAAGTGTATTCGTTACCATCAGCTAAAACAACTTTAACTTGCTTAACATAGTCGATTGTCTTTCCGTAGATCAAAGATTTTTCACCACCAGAATTATTACTCACAATCCCACCCATCATACAGATTTCTCTAGAGGCTGGGTAGGAAGGCATAAGTAGATTCTGAGCTAAGGTCTTAGGTTCAAAATCATGATAATAAACCCCTGGTTGGGTAGTAATTAGTCCTTTAGATACTTCGCCAACATGGTTAAAATACCTCTCAAAAGCAACAATTATAGAGTTATTAATGGCTCCACCAGACATATCAGTACCACCGCTTCTAGCTGTTAAAGATAGCTCTGGCTGTTCAGATTTTTGGCTAGCCACATATTTAACAAGTTTGCATAAATCTTCTGAATCTTTAGGAAAGACCACAGCTTCTGGTTTGATTTCGAAAAGGCTAGCATCATGGCTATAAGTGGATCTTATTTTAGCACCGTCTTCTACATCACCTTTTAGTAACTCTTTTAGTTTGGTTATCATGTTGTAATTATACACCTAAAGTGGACTGTTGACTTTAATATGGAGTGGGGTCATCATATAATTATGGCTATAATAAACTTTTTCTATCAAAATATATTCAAACCAATTGCCTTTAGATTAGATCCAGAATTTGTTCACGACTCGATCACAAAAATTGGAATATTTTTAGGAAAGTTTAATTTCACAAAATTGTTAGTTGGCAAACTATTTAATTTTCGCTCCGCTATGTTGGAGCAAAAAATTCTAGGTATCGACTTTGCTAACCCTATTGGTTTGTCTGCTGGTTTTGATAAAAATGCAGAGCTCTTAGATATTTTACCTAGTGTAGGTTTTGGATTTGCAGAAGTCGGTTCGATAACTGGTGAACCTTGTGCTGGGAATGATAATAAACGCTTATGGCGCTTGCCAAATTCAAAGTCACTAGTTGTGTACTATGGTTTAAAAAATGATGGTGCCGAAGTGATTAGTCAGCGCTTACAAAATAGAAAGTTTGCTTTCCCAGTCGGAATTAGCGTGGCCAAAACTAATAGTCGAGCAACAGTAGAAACTGATGCGGGTGTTAAGGATTATGTAAAAGCGCACCAGCTAATGTCGAGCATCGGAGCCTACACCACTATTAACATTAGTTGTCCAAACGCATTCGGTGGTCAACCGTTTACTAGTCCAGATCGGCTCGAAGCACTTTTAACGGAGATTGATAAAATTCCTACTATCAAACCAACTTTTGTAAAGTTTTCTCCTGACATGAGTGAAACCGATTTAGATTTATTATTGTCGGTGATTGCCCGACATAAAATTGCTGGAATTGTTTGCACGAACTTAACCAAACAGCGTGATCTTTCCTCTATAAAAGATACTAATTTACCAGACGTAGGTGGTTTGAGCGGTAAGGTAGTAGAGGAGCTATCTAACAAACTACTTAGTGATGTCTACCGCAAAACTCAAGGCCGGTATATTCTAATCGGTTCTGGTGGGGTATTTACAGCCGAAGATGCATATAAAAAAATTCGCCTAGGAGCAAATTTAGTGCAAATGATTACAGGAATAGTTTATCAAGGCCCGCAGGTAATAGGGGGGATTAATCGAGGTTTGGTTAAGTTACTTAAAAGAGATGGTTTAAAAAACATTTCTGAGGCAGTTGGTTTAGACAACACTCTTTAGTTTTATAGTATACTTAACTTAACATGAAGACTCCAGAGGGTTCACATTTTGAATCAAATACCCAAGCTCGGGACATCTCTAATCCTGATGTTCAGCGCGCACTGTTGCACGAACAAGATCCAGAATTATTAAAACCAATTTCTGAATTTGCCGCCAAGGTTTATTCTTGCCCGCCAGACCCTAAACATCCAGAACTTCAACCCCAAGCTTTGATGGTTGGTGGTTTTGTTCGCGATGCCTTACTTGGTGGTCATCCAAAGGATGCTGATATTGAAGTTTTAGGTTTGTCCCCAGAGCGACTAGAGGAATTATTAGACCAGTTATTTCCTGGTAAGGTTGATAGAGTAGGTCAGCAGTTTGGAATTTTGAAGATTAAAGTTAGTGATGCGGTAGAATTTGATGTTTCCATTCCACGAAGCGAATCAAAAGCCGGTAGTGGTCATAAAGGGTTTGTTACAAACAGTGACCCGACAATGACTGTATTTGAAGCCGCTCGTCGTCGTGATTTTACTTGGAACGCTCTAGCTGCCGACGTAATGACTGGTGAAGTGTTTGATCATTATGGTGGTATTCAGGATCTAAAAGATAAGGTTCTTCGCGTCACAGACCCAGAGAGATTTAAAGATGACCCTTTGAGAGTTATGCGAGCAGTGCAGTTTGCCGCTCGCTTAGATTTTAAAATTGAACCACAAAGTTTGCAGTTAATGAAAGAAATGGTTGCAGACGGTGCGTTAAATGAATTACCTCCCGAGCGTATCACAGCCGAAATGGAGAAGTTATTACTTAAATCAGAAAGGCCTTCTGTTGGTTTTGAAGTGGCTAGAGAATTAGGTATTGTAGAAAAGCATTTCCCAGAGTTACACGACCTAATTGATGTTCAACAAGAAAAAGAGTGGCACCCAGAAGGGGATGTTTGGGTTCATACGATGATGGTTGTAGACGCAGCCGCAAAAATTATTCGTCAACCAGAGCGAGAGTTTACAAATCAAGAAAAGATTCAGGTAATGCTAGGTTCTTTAGGTCATGATTTTGGTAAACCAGCCACCACTAAAATAATAGATGGAAAGATTAGAGCCTTAGGTCACGAAGAAGCAGGTCGTGAACCAGTAAAACAATTTGCTAAGCGGTTAAGCTTTGGTCAGGACGTAGTAGATGCGATGGCTGCAGCAGCGGGTGATCATTTAAAACCAGTTCAACTATATAATGAACTTAAAAAAGGTGCCTTGGACGAAAAATCTTACGCTAACGCTGTGCGTAGATTTATTAAGAGATTAGGTTCAACTTCTTGGAAAGTTTTAGTAGCTTGTTCTGAAAGTGACAGCCGTGGCCGCACTATTCCTGGTTGTGATGTAGACCCATACCTTCCAGGGGAAACTATGGCTAAAGCTGTGGCCGAACACCAGTTAGATACAGTTGGCTCTAAAGATTTAATCGGTGGTAAGGATATTTTTGCTGTTGCTTCAGAACTTGGAGTAGATATAAAACCAGGGAAGCAATTCGGTGAGTATATTAGAATCATAGAAACTTTGCGTGATCACGAACAGATCACCACTCACGAAGAGGCTATAGAACATCTAAGAATATTGATGAAAACCGATTTTAAAAAATAACCCGCGTAATTGTCTACGCGGGTTTGTACTTAGGTCTTTATTTTCGTGGCTAAGCCCAGTTTGCCCAACGTCCAGATAAACATCCAGCTCGGGTCAAATTGGTATTTACCTATACCGTGTCTAGCTCTGGTTTGCTGGTCGTGATGATTATTATGCCAACCCTCACCAAAAGTTACAGCCGCAACTAATGCATTGTTGGTCGAATCCTCGCCAGTATCATTTGGCCGTGATCCCCAAAAGTGACAAAGTGAATTGACCGACCAGGTAAAGTGTAAACCAAATGTTACAGGGACAAAAATTCCCCACAGTACATACGGTAAGCCACCCCACAGGAATAAGATCAGGCCAAGGACCATACTCGGCACCATCCAGAATTTGTTAATCAAATAATGCCATCGATCATTATAAAGATCTTTTGCATACTTGATTAAAAATTCTTTAGTTCTAAATTCTCGATCACCCCAGATCATCCATCCGATATGGGCATACCAGAAGCCATCACGGGGAGAGTGTGGGTCACCACCTTCGTCAGTGTATTTGTGGTGTACTCTATGTATGGCGACCCATTTAATATGCTCGCCTTGTAAACACAATGTGCCACAAATGGTAATGAGATATTCCAAGAATGGATGAACTTTAAACCCACGATGGGTTAAGAGTCGGTGATAACCGACTGCCAAACCAATACCATGACTGAATGGCCAGATTAGCAATGCTATCCAAAAATAACTCAGCCCATAATAGAATATCGCAACAGCAGCACCAGCATGGAAAAAGGCTATTGCCAACAAAAAATCAACGTTTAAACGAGCATTATCAGTTTTCATACATCCCCCTTAAGGGGTATTATGTCATAGATTTTACTTTCAGAATAGGCGGTTTTATGAAGGAATTTTCTTAGATTCCGGTAACTCCAAAAAGTTTACTGACTCCGAAGGTAATTGCCATAGCTAGAATTCCTCCTACGACAACTCGAATAGTAGCTTTTCTTTTACTAGAACCACCGGCGTAAGCACTAAGTGACCCATTTAAAGATAGAGCAAGAACAACCCCTGCAAAAGTCACAGGGATTCGTAATGATGTTGGTGGTATGGTAATCATCAGTATTGGTATGATGGCTCCGAATAGAAACGCTCCAGCAGAAGCATAAGCTGCGTACCATGGGTTGGTTAATGTTTCTTCATTGATTCCTAGTTCTGCCTCTAAGTGTGCTTTGATAGGGTCGTGTGCGGTTAATTCTTGGGCTACAATTTTGGCTGTCTCTGGTGATAAGCCTTTATGTTGATAAATTTCGGCAAGCTCTGCAAGTTCAAGTTCTGGTTGTTCTTTAAGTTCTCTCTTCTCTTTAGCAATTAAAGCTAATTCAGTATCTCGTTGAGTGCTTACGGAGACATATTCTCCTAAGCCCATGGATATAGACCCAGAGATCACACCAGCGATACCAGCGGTCAGTACAAACTCAGGCGAATTAGACACTCCAGCTATACCTATAACCAAAGCTCCAATAGAAACTATTCCGTCATTGGCTCCCATAACCGCTGCTCTTAGCCAATTTAGTCTGCCATTATGGTTATGAGCATGTGGCTCAGTTTTTTCTCTATGATGTTTTGTGTCAGTCATTCTTAAAGTATAACAAAAAACAAATATCAAGCGTAGTCACGTACTTTGCTATAATAGTTGTGAGAAAATATTATTTATTTTTTAAGACAACGGTACACTATAAGTATGTTAAATCGAGTTAAGTTAATTCATATTCTTATTCTTTGCGCTGTGTTAATTGCAGGCGCTGGTTTTTACATCATTCAGATGCCATCAAATAATTCGGCTTTCCAGAAAGACAACGCTTCACAAGATACTAGCTCATTTAAAAATTATGCTAAAGGTGTGGTGCAAGAGGTAGTTTTTGAGCAAATTGATGATGTTCAAAATAGTAAATCAATCACCCAACAATTAAAGGTTAAATTATCAGACACAGATAAAAGCGGCCAAGAGGTAAATATCGAAAGCACACAAATTTTAGATAAAGCGGGCGGTGTTCACTATAAACAAGGGGATAGAGTGGTGCTGGGTTTGTTGCCTTCTGACTTTGGTGATGAATATGTTGTGATTGATCGATATAGATTACCAGGAGTCTATATTGTAATCGGAATGTTTTTGTTTTTAGCGATTGCGGTAGGACGTAGACGAGGTTTAACTTCGTTAATCGGGCTAGGTATCACTGGCTGTATACTGTTATTTTTTATTGCTCCGCAAATATTAGCTGGTAAAGATGCTTTTCTTGTAGCAATTGTAGGAGCAGGTGCAATTATTTTAGTGAGCATGTTTATCTCCCACGGATTTAATAAACGTATCCAAGTTGCCGCTATTAGCACTATTATCGCTTTGGCATTTTCGGCTATTACTGCATACATATTTGTATATCTCTCGAATTTGTTTGGTTTTGGGCAAAGTGATGCTTTTCTTTTGGAAACAGGTTTTCTTGGAAGTATAAACCTTCGAGGAGTATTATTAGCAGGAATAATAATTTCTGTTTTGGGAGTGTTGGACGATGTTACCACAGCACAGACAGCTGCGGTAGAAGAACTTCATAAAACAGATTCAACTTTATCTATTGTAATTCTATATCAAAAGGGTTTATCAATTGGTAGAGAACATATCGCATCTTTGATTAATACTTTGATATTGGTTTATGCTGGTGCGGCACTGCCATTATTTTTACTGCTAACTCTACAAAAATCTCAACCCATTTGGGTGTTGTTAAATAGTGAGTTCATTGCCGAAGAGTTGATAAGGTCACTGATTGGTAGTACAACATTAATCCTTGCTGTGCCGATATCAACTTTATTAGCAGCATACTTCTTTACACGAAAAACAAAAAATAGGGCATAGCCCCTGTTTTTTTGGTAGACCATCTCGAGACAGGTGGAAAACTTATCTGGCATTGGTAAGGGAGGTTTATAAATTGATGACGTTGACAACGAGTCTATAATTTAATATAGTGATAAATCTAATCTTGTGATGACACTTGAATTAGTAGCTATAAATTTTTGGAGGATATATGGAAGATAATAATAGAGATAATCAGTTGCAAGAATTTTTTGCAGTAACTCTTGGGGGTACTTATTCGGTTAAAGCTAATGACGGTCATGGTGGGTATCAACCAATCGCAGAATGTATTTTTGAATCGGTTGGTAAAACTTCACCTGTCGGTAGAACATTCAGTGGTCCAATGATGTCAGTTGGTGTTCGTTTGATCGAGTTCATTCCGGAGGGTGGTGGTATCACATCGTTCCAGCGTAAAATAGAAAAGTGTAATACAGTGTGGTGGGGAGAACAGAGTGGACGCATTGTTGCCCTTTTCTTAGATAAAGAGGCTTCGTTAAAATGTGCTCGTACCTCTGGTCTTGTTCAAGAAGATGAACGTTGGCTCGAACAAACTAAGGAAGTTCTGCAAGCCATCGGAGAGGATCACCCAACTTTTAGTATATGCCGTTGGGAAGACTTAGCATTAGAGGTAGCCAAGCAAGAGGTTGCAATAACTGCCTTAGGTTAAGACACTTTAAGAATCTTGGAGAGTCGAATTTCTAAAGCGTTGGTTTTACAACCAGCGCTTTTATTTTGGAAAACCATTTTCGCATATATAAAACCAAATCAAAAACACCCAAACAGGCGTTTTAATTTTTTTATTGGTAGACCAAAACAAGACAGGTGGAAAACTTATCTGGCTTTGGTAAGGGAGGTTTACCAAAGGCTGACATTGACAAACTACCCTTGATTCTGTATAATTTTTTGTTAACGTAAAAACTTTAGGGGGTTAAAATGAATAAACCAAATAGTGATCTAGATTTTAATCCAGAGTCAAAATACAAACTGTTACATGAAAGAGGTGTGAGGTTAAAAGATTCTGATATCGAACTTATGGTTACCGAGATATCCATTGGGGTTCAAGAAGCTCAAGAATTTTTAGGTCGCGGGAATGATGATGGTCTCAGTTTTATAAGTTCCGATAATTTGGATACAATCGGTTATGTCCCTGACCAGCAAGTAATTAATATACCAATACAATATTTTAAAAAATTAGAAACTTTAAATACTCCTTTACTGGAACGTACTGAAAAAATAGGTGTGATTAAAGGGCAAGATCTTGGAGAGGTTAACTATCTAAGGTATTTGAGAAATGCGGGTAGGGAAGAAGCTGTTCATCATTATCAATACATTGGTCATCATAAACTAAAGGCCAAACATAATGAAAAATATATGGAATTATCTCGACTACACCAATTGCTGACAGATATCGAAGTTGAGGCCAGGGATATTGTTGACCAGATTGCTATTAGTAAAAATGAACAGGCTATTTGGATGGAGTTAGATAGAGTACTCCAACTTCTATTCCCAGAGTTCTATAACGAGTCAATTGGATCATTAAGTCGGATATAGCCCAACTCTTATTTGGAAAACTAAAACACCGCTGTTAAGCGGTGTTTTGTATATATAATTTAAGCGTGGTAGTCTTTACGAAAAAGTTTTACAACCCCCTAGTCAAGGAAATCAAGGAGTTTCAGGCGTTAATACAGATCTTGCAGGCTGGTATATAGATTGTTACTGACGCTGTCGTGATAGTTGTTACAACTCTTGGTAGGGGGGAGGGGAGCCACCCCTGCCGGTACCCCTTTGTATATCCTAAAGGCGGGGTACCGAGCGGAGCAAATTATCGAACTATGTCTTTAAGGTGCCTATACAATTTAGTTACTAATTTATTAAAGATGGATTTTTTATTATTTATACCAAATTATATGGTCAATTCTAGTGCCTTTTATAGAAGCTAAAAATTTAGGTTCATCTTTATCATCTATTAGAGTAACAACAGTCTCATCTACATTGGGTATAATATACTTATTAATATTGTCATTAAAGAATTCACTATATTCAACTTCATAAGGATAAGAGTAAAGTCCTTTGTCTGTGTATGAATATGTCCCGTCGCTGACTTGTTCTAATGTAAGCTCAATTCTAGCATTTGGGAAGGAATATTCATATGCCTCGTAAAATTCTTTTTTTTGAACATTGGATGGTTCTCCAAATCTGATGCGCGCTTCATTAGTAGTAATTTTAGGATCAAAACCATGGAATAATTTAAGATCAACTAAATCAATGGAATTTGCATCTGGTTTAAGTTTTACGTTAATCCAATGTTTATAATATTCTACTTCTTTCACTGCACCTTCACCAGGCACTACTTTTGTATCAACATGATGTACTTTATACAGATACCCACCAAATACTAGAATTACTAGTACGAATATAATTACTTTATTTAACATGAGTGTGATTCTTTTGTAAAGTTAAGTATTTAATAATTGAATAATATCTTTTAACTTGTTTGGATTTTCCCTTAGATCGACCTTAATCAATTTATCACTACAATTATGTTTAGCTAGAGTATCGTATTCAGGCTGGTAGACATCATCATCTAACCATCTAAAGTCTTGAGTAAAATCTATGGCATCAGTTTTCCAGGTACCCCAGTCTGTGGGTAGTATTTTGTCTATATATATTTTAGCTTCCGGTGGGAATTTTTGGTAGAGGTGTTCTGGAGCACGATTTTCACCGCCATGACAGTGAGTAGTTAACCAATAGACGGTATGATTCTCGGTGAGGAACTTGAGTAACTCCAAAGAGTGTGGTGTAGGATTGCCACGATCGGATAATGAATCCGTTAGTAAAACTCCATCGATGTCTAGGTAGATGTTCATTACTGATTATTTATTCATACAACACCATTCCACCTTCAGGACTAGGATAACTTGTGTCACCTGCAAAAGCCCAGAGAGGTGCTTTACTTAGGATTATACCATTTTCCCTGCCTTTAAATTGATGGTCACAATTTGGTATGGTGATTATCTCCTTTTTGGAGGTATTCGTAGCTACTGCATCAATTTTTGGGGCGGTGTGCATCCCAATATAAGTATCGTCTTCGCCGGCGGTAATGTAGAGTTCGTGTTTGTATAGAGATAGACTGTTATGCATGGCATCCCATCCTGCGTCTTCTGATGGTGCTATGAGTAAGACTTTTTTAACTTCCTCGTAAACTCCACAGATCGAAGCAATAGCACTCGCTCCAGCAGAAAAACCCATTAGGTATAAGGTAGGTGAATCACTTCCTGATAGTTCTTGCCCATTTTCTAGGACATACTCGATTGCGTGTTGTAAGACTTCTTGTGTGGCGGTTTCCCAGTCCATTCTATCCACAGTTTCGTTTGCTAATCTCACCACTGTTCCATGACCACCATCGGATAATATACTAGCCATTTTCTGGTATTTATTTTCATAACCATCAATATCGCCGTTAGCACCTGGGTAGTTAAGAATAACTACACCGTTTTTATTCCCATGATGAACTACGGCAGGAATATCTTTGTTTATATTCTTACCGTCATAACTGGAATGGAAGGGGATGATGACGTTTTTTAGTACATGAGTCATTAGAGTCTAAACTTTTCTGCAGAGATAACTTCCTCCACTGACAATGGTAATAGTTGAATGAACTCGTCACGAAGGCAAGCAATTTTATAACTTGGCACACCTTTTAATATATTAGAAAAATCTTCACCAGCTACGGTAATGTAATCATCGGGTTTGGGTAGTTTAAATATGATTTTTAGATCTGAAATCTCTAATAACCAATCTGCAAAAATTTCTTTAGATGGACGACTGGTGGAAAATATCAGGTGGATTTTGCTGTCACTTTTATTTTGGAATAGCTTTTGAAAAATTTGCTTCATTCGCTCTGTGTCGCTTGCAAATTGGTTACACTCTTCGATATGAATAAAATAGTGTTTGGTGCTGGAGTTAATTTGGTCGATTTGTTCTGCGACACTTTCTAAAACTTTTAAGGCTTTAGTTTGGTCAGTTATGTTAGGGCAGTACAGGTAAGGGGATTTTTGGTTCCATTGCGTAAACTCTAGATGAACATTGTCTATGAGAACAAAAGTAATCTCGTTTGGGCTGTTTTGTTTAACAAGTTGCTGGTAGATGTGGTATCCTAAAACACTCTTGCCAGTGCCACTTGAGCCGGCAATTAGAGTTAAGTTAATATTTTGTTTGGCAAAGTCAATTGAATAATCTTGCTTATCAATGTCTTTGCCGAGGCTAACTTTAAGGTTCATATTATATTCCCATTTTTTAGGCCGCTAGTGGTAGAAAATACTCTTAGTATGTACTCTTGCACAATATAAGGGTTGAAATATTGTACGAAGTAATTTCGAGATTTTGCTAGGTAAACAATCTCTTAAACCATTCACCAATTTTTTTAAAGAAGGTGATTATTTTGTTTTCGGGTTTTTGAGCTTCGATATTATTTGTATTATTCCCTTTCTCCTCATTAGTTATGGTTACACTGCCTTCATCTGTATCAGTTACATTTAGTAGTAATGACTCTGGTTTGGTCTTTTCGATTGATAAGTTGTTCACAGGTTCTATTGGTTTATCTAATGGTTTAGGGGTTGGCGTAAATTTCGGACTTGTATTAAGTATGTATGGTGAGGATGTATCTTCATCATCAGGATAGAGAGTGGTGCTGGAATTAGCTCTGGAAACTTTAATTATATCGCAAGTCTCGTTATCATCCTGTAAAACAATTTTATCAAAAGTATCTACTGAAAAGTCTGTTCCCAAGTTGACAACGATGCTGTCATTTAGATATCGATTAAAGCTTGACGAATAGCAGCCGTACCCGTATTTGATTAAATAGTAGCCATAGTCATATTGACTCCGAATTATGGCTTGCTTCTCATCCGTATTAATTTCTTTGACGGTAAAATAAACATTATTTTGTTTTTTAACACATCTATTTGAATCATCAAACGTGTATCCTGATCTACAACCACAAGCATTTTTTAGTGAATTGTACTCTGAATCCCAACCATGATCTGCTCTACAGACACTGTTGCCATCAGTACATTTTCCACCATCCATTATATATCCGTATCTGCATCCGCAAGAACCGGTAAGAGAATCATATTTAGAATTATAACCATATTTGTCTGTGCAGTACTGGTCTCTAGAAACACAATAATCCGATCCTAAGAATTTGCCGAACATGTACCCGCTCATGCATTTACAGCTTCTAGAGGTTGAGTCATAGTAAGACCAAATACCATATTGTGTACACTCACCATATGCCATGGCTTCAGGGGGGTGAGGAAGTATGGCTAGTACAAAAATAATTGGTAGTAAAATTAGATTTTTCATATGGGTTTGTTGAGGATTCGTTTGGTTGGGTGATTTTAGCTATGCTCTAAAAACTATAAAGAGAAGATTACCGTGCATTACCAGTCTGTACAAATTTGTGGGTTCTGATCGAATATTCAATCTCATCACCAACCACATTATTACAGTTTATTGTTGAGTTGCCATGAAATGAAAATTCTGTTATCCTATTTTCCCAACATTGTTGGTAATATCTATCGAAACTTTCAGGTTTGGCACCTGATTCATTTATAAGCTTAGAAATATTAGTAAATTGACTGATATCTGTTTGCCAACTAAATTGTTTTCTATCAAATTCAATTATTCTCGGGTCAGTAGTACAGTCTTTAAAGATTCCCTCATTCCATGCGGCTACACCATGTGTTTCTATGCAGACAGAAATCAAAACTTGTTTGGTCCCGCTCAGTTTGCTTCCTAAAATATTTTTAACTTTGTATTCTACCTTATCTATCACCATAAAATTTCCCACATCACCTCTAGGACATAAAATATCATGATTTAATAGTCGGTACTTAAGTATAGGTTGTAGTTTTTGGCAATTTTCATTACTTGCTGCTATAAAAAAATTCTTTATTACCTTCTGACTCGCATATTCACTAGAAAGATAATAGCAAATAATTACCAAAACAATTGTTAAAGTAAAACCAAAAAATAGTTTTTTGTAAGATTTGATTATATACATAAATTATTATTCATCTAATGTTTCTTTACAGACATAAGTACCATATGTCGAGTCTAGGACTTTACAGTTACTACCACATTCATAAGTTCCCTCCTCATCATGCAATAATTCTTTCTGGCTTTTTGCCCAAGTAAGGCAAGATGTAGAATCTTTGAATCCAGCTTGCATAATCGGATCTGCCATTGTGTTCCCATTCTTGTTGTAAAACCCTGTCCATTCTGTAGAAAAGGTGCAACCTGATGCTAATAACATCAAAGAAATTATTAGTATAGTTGTCTTCATATTACTCGGCATAATTAATCAATAACATTATTTGTTTGTTGTCTACCTGTGCTTGTCTCTGTGATAGTGCATCCAGACCATAGTCCAAGATTATTTTCTCTTGCAGCTGATTGAGCTTTGTTAAATTCTTCTTGTTTTGAGATATCAGGAGGGTAAGGATATGAAAATGCAAATCCTGTTTTTACCAGCTCAAGATTAATAAAAGTACCATCTTCTAAATACACATAACCAAGTAGTCTCTGGTATTTATCTCTAACTGCTACGTCTTTATAAAACTTGACTTTTTTCCCTTCGACTAAGGTAATATTTTTTTGAGTAGCTTTGTCTGCAAAACATTGGACAGGCTTTCTAGGATCATTTTTTTCAGGGGTATCAATACCAATATACCTAAGCCGTTCGCCATCTTCTAGCTCTATTGTGTCGCCGTCAATAACTTTTGTGACAGTGACTAACTGCCCATATTCTGGTGTCTTCAATGGGGTTGTGATACTTGATGCATCTGCACCCAAATCAATTAGTCTATTGTTTAATTTGATTAAGTCAGAGGTAGCTACGCGTTGAAGCTTATCAATTTTATTTGATAGTAAGACATATGATCCTGTATTGAAACCAAGAAATAATAATACTGCAATAGTGATTAAACTGAAGATTGTTCGTTGTTTCATCGTTTTGATTTACGCCAACCAGATTGTTCAGCTTCGTCTTCAGAACAAAACATTTTCTCACCTTTTGAGCGATCAATTTGAGTAACTCCATAATATTGACCACTTGGTACATGGTAAATTTTCTCGCCTGAACTATTTATATTACCTTTAATATCACAGTTTGTATTATCCTGTGTATTATCAGAAGACGTAGAACTGACCGGTAGTAGTGTATCGGTCTCTGTGCCGGATTCCTTATTGCAACCTACAGCCAACAAGGCAAGAGGTAATATCAATAAGACAAGTATTTTTTTCATATATTTTGCTTAATTAAGCTAATTATACTCCTTTTAGTCGTACTATCAAAAGCACAAAATTTATAGGTTTCATCTGGGTCAAAAATCCCTTAACCATTTACCATTAATGTAAAACCATGTTTCAATAGAATCGCCATTACTATATAACAATTTTACATCAGCTCTGTTTTTTCCAGGGAAAATGATTTTGTCTATCCGTACATTTTTCCATTCATTTTTTCTTTTAGTAGCATATTTTGTAAAATTTTCTAGCGATGATACTTCAACCTGGATTTGCTTTTCTTTCGGCCCATCATAAACACAAGACCAATCTATAATACCATTATATATACGACCATCTTTGTACCGTGGACAGTTTTGGATTCTTATACGTTCTAATTCTTTTTCTTGATCAGTAAGAGGGGCATCCTCAAATCTATAAGTTACACGATTTTTAGCATCCGTTGTTAAATATAAATTATATGCTTGATCAGGTAGCCCAACTTCAATTAGTTCTGAATATTTTTTGACAGACTTACTCAATACATATTTTTTATTGATGCCAATATTTTGATTTTCCCATAGGTAATAAAAAATCCCTGCTAGTAATGTTGAAATCAGTAGGATAAATATAATTTTTTTTCCATGGTAGTTGTCCAACTTCATATTGAATGCTTTAATATTTTTAGGTCACATTTTTTGCTGGCGGAAACACAAAGCCTAACACCGGCTGAGTCTTGCGACTCCATACTCGTTTCCAAGTATGACCAATGAAGATAGCTGAACGCGGGGTTTAGTATTCTTCATTGGGCTTAAGGCCATGCTCAAGCCAGAAGTCTGTAAGTTTAGGTAATTATTAAGTTATGTTTAAATTATACGCTCTTTATGCCATAATTTAAATATGAAGACAAATCCACCAACAGAGAATGATGAGAAGTATTTGCAGCAAAAACTGTCAACATTATTTAATAATCCTTTATTTGTTAAAGACGTAGAACAGCTTAGGCAGCAGTTAGGTATAGTACTAACTAAAAACCGTGTTTATAGACGTCGTACGGCTAAGGTATGGGATGCTAGTGCGAAACTTGCTGTTAAGTATCACAAGCATTCTGGGTGGGAAATGATTATCCAAGACTATATATTACAAGGTACAAGCTTTGATGATCCAGACACTCCTATTATTGATAATGGTAATGGACAACAAATTGATCCAGAAACAGAAGAAAGGATTTATAGCTTAATTATTTTTCCTAAAACTACTCTAAAAGATGTTGAGACTGCTTTGTACTCGCTGAAGCCCGAGAATTTACGTAGAGTTAGGAAAAAAGTGAAAAGTGAATCTACTAGAGACGCCAAAATATTTCAACTGAACCTAGAAGGGAAAAGCACTAGAGAAATTAGGAAAGTCGTCATATCTGAATTTGGTGTAGACCTCGATCTTACAAATATCGAAAGAATTATTACCGAACAAGCCAAGGCGCTAGGAATAAGCAGAAGAAAATTTAGGGCTAAGTGATAATTTATCGCTAATAGTAGATATTTAAATACCTGCAATACTGAATATAAAGTTCAGTATTTTTAATTTTGGTTCGATTCGTCTGCTAGATAAGCACCTGCAAACCCCGGGGCCATTTATGGCAGACGAACCTGGGCCTGCAGGTGCTTGTTTTATGGAATATATAGATTCTAATAATTTGACTGAGGATGAAATCATGTCGTTACCTAGCTTAGAACTCAGCGATCCTGGAGTAGAGACACTTTTCCAATCATTGCTCTACAATAGGGACGGTCTAGTTGTAGCTAAGTTGCCAGATTTCACTTTCTCCAGAGATTGTATCTATCCAAAACGGTCAAAAAAAATATTGGATGATGAAGCTAGTGATGGCTCATTTAATTTGCCACTGCTGACTTGGAATGAACTCTCCAATCTAAGGTTCCCCGAAGAAGAATGGCGGGTACAAAGTTTAATTCCTATGCAGGGGGTGGTGATTATATCAGCACCATCAGGTGAAAAGAAAACTTGGTTTGCTCTTGAACTTATAAAAAGCATTAGTTGTGGTAGTCATTTTCTTGCCCATGAGGGTTTTAAAACTTATCGCAGTAAAGCCCTGTATATAGATGCCGAGATGGGCCCCAAAATACTTCAAAAAAGGTGTAGACTTCTAGGTTTTGACTCTATTCCAGCAAAATATGCACCGCTAATTGTTACAGGTCATGAGGTAAACCTAAAAGAGGATGGTATGTTTGAGGCACTGGAGTTGTTAATTGAGGAAAACGAAATTGAGATTGTGGTTATAGATACTTTAAGAGCTGTCGCTGGGCGATTAGATGAAGATAATGCAGGAGCTGTTCGGGAATTTTATCAAAGATTTAATAGGTTAAAAAATAATGGGAAAGTCATCATATTACTTGACCACAACAGAAAACCCGACAGAGGAAGCCATGGTGGACCACGTAAGGAATATGTGTTAGGGAGTCAGGACAAAGTTGCAAACGCAGAAATGGTACTAATGATTAAAGGTGATGTCAATCCAGGGTATTTTACTGTGCATCAGGTAAAAAACAGAGTCGGGATTGAAATTAAACCATTTAACGTAGGGATTAGAGACATACTGTCTAGTACAGAGGGTATGCAAGTTGTCAAAGTTGAGATGAATTATGAAGGAGAGTTAGACGAAATGACGACTAAAATGGATGAAGCCAAGTTAGTTATTCCGCAGATAGTGGGCAATGAATTTATGACAACAAATGACATTGTAAAAATTATGGCTAAAAATCATGATATTGCTGAGAGGTACTGTAGGGAAGCCCTAAGGCAGATGGTCGATTCTGGGATACTTGAACAATCAAAAAAGGGGCGTAGCCACACCTTTAGGATGGTTGCCGTTAATTTGTTCGATCAACCAAAAGTTGATGACTAACTTGGTAAAGATGAATTTTTATTAATTAATTATATATGTGTTGCCAAGTTGCCAAGTTCATTATTTCTCTTCAGGTGATCCTAACTTGGTAAAGTGGCAGCATGTATATATAAGAAAGAAAAAAACAATGCAATGTAAACTTAACGAACATACTTTTGGGGTTGATACCGATCGTGAATTCGCTTGCCCTAAATGTTTGAGCACTTTTGTGGAGTCAAAAAGGGTTCCGTGGTCTAGAGCACATATAGATAGAAAAGTTATTAAAAAAAATTTACAACAAAGGTTTGGTGATAATTGGAGATATGAGTGGTTTAAGCTCCAGGTATTACAATCATTAGTCAAAAAAATTACTTATTCCTACTATGACAGAGAGGGTTTACGATTTAGGCTTAATGGGTGGAAAATTTATCAATTAGAAGACTTTATTTTAGAACCCGAGGAATTTATTAGAATCAATGCCGAATAATAACACTAGTAAATTCAACGCAATAAAACACGGCTTATTAGCTAAGCAAGTAATTATAAATCCAGCTGAGAATCGACCCTTTAATAAAATAGCCAAGAAGTTAATCGCCGAATTACAGCCTGAGTCTGCCTTAGAAATGGTTATGGTAGAAGAAGTAATTATTAACTACTGGCGGTTAAGGCGGTACTCAAAGCTTGAGAATGAACTGTTTTTATTCATCAGCAAACCCAAGTTTGGTTTAGACGATAGCGATTTTATGGATCAATTTACGATGTTTGTTAGGAAGAATCCATCTTTTGACGTCCTTTTAAGGTATCATGCATCTATTTATCGAAGCTTTTATCGTTCTTTAAACGAATACAAAAATATGAAATCAAGTAATATCCTATGTAAACATGAGAAAAAGTTGAACGAAGACTAAATTTCGTTTGGTAATTTTATGATCCCATTAACTAAATTCAAACTAATATTAAACGACTATGGCAAGGATTTGTCCGATGTTGAGATAGAGAAAATCCGGCAAGATATGTATGTCTTAGCTGATATTTCGTTTGATTTTTGGGAGAAGGATCTAAGTCTACAGTCTAGAAAAAATGTAAATGATGTTGTATAATGATGATGTTGATCCCGCATAATTTATAACCAAAGGTTTTTATATTGCCTTGCTGCTTTTAGGGCGGCCTCTGCCAGCAATCATAACCTTTTGGTTTTGTGCGTCGGATCAACCAGAGGTCGCCCTTTGCGTTTAAATAATTTAGTAACCATGAATAAAAAAGCAGTAATATATTATAGAGTTTCTACATCAGATCAAGCTGAGCGGGGTTTTAGTTTGGATAACCAAAAGGATGTCTGTCTTAAGTATGCAGACAAAGAGGAATTTGATGTTGTAAAGTTATTTTCTGACGAAGGGGAATCCGCTAAAACTACAGATCGCCCCGGTCTACAGGACATGTTAAAGTTCTGTGCTACTAAACAAAATAATATTGATTTTGTGGTGATTTATAAACTGGATAGGCTGACCAGAAATACTCAGGATTTTTACGAAATTAAATCTTTCTTAAAAGACTTAGGGATAAATATTTTATCCGCGACAGAAGCAATCAACGAAACATCATCCGGAAAGTTTTTAGGTAACATAATGGCAAGTGTGGCTCAGTTAGATAACGATATGCGAAGTGAGAGAGTAAAACAGGGAATGGTTAATTGTGTCGAATCGGGAAGACTACCACATCGTCCACCGTTTGGTTATATCAACTTTACTCACCCTGACGGCAAGAAAGATATCATTTTAGATCCTGACTGCTCAGAATTAGTAAAGTTTGTATTAACTGAGTTTTCTAAAGGAATTTATATGTCGGAAGAGTTAAGATCTAAAGTTACCAAGTTAGGATTAAGAAATAAATCCGGTAAACCGATCACGGCTCAATTGATTCATAAAATACTTACAAACAAATTCTATTGTGGGGTTATTAAGTATCAAGGTCAGGAATTTACTGGTAGCCAACCAAAAATGATTGACCAAGGTACTTATCTGAAGAACCAGCAACTCTTAAGGAAGTCCACAAAAGGCGATGCCGAATCTAATGCTAGAAGTACGGAAGATTTTCCTCTTCGTCATTTAGTGATCTGTAGTTATTGTGGTCGTCCCCTTACTGCTGGTTACTCTATAGGTAAGATGGGTGGTAGGTATGGTTACTATAGATGCTATTACAAGAATTGTACTGCGACAAAGGCTGTTGCCAAAGATAAGCTAGAGGAGGCATTTAAGGCCTTTCTAGGCGATGTAATACCTAAGAAGCCCCTGTTAGATACTTTTAAAGCAGTGATTATAGATGTATGGCAGAACAGGTATAAAGACATTAACACCTTTCACAATCAGGTTGAAACAGAAATTAATGGCCTTCAGGATCAGAAGAGTAAAGTATTAGATTTAATTAAAAAAGAACTAATTAGCGATCAAGATTTTAAAATTGAGTTTGCTAAAGTTAATGATTTGATCACCAGTAAGCAACTGGAATTAGATCAATCGAAGTTAGAGGAGTACGACATTGATCGTGCAGTAAGCTATGTGTTTGATTTTATTAGTACACTACCGGAGTTTTGGAGTCGAGCTAACTACTGGCAGAAGTTAAAGTTGATGAGTTTAATTTTTCCAGAAAAACCGGTCTATAACTATCTACGATTTACAACCCCTAGTGTGTCGCATATCTTCCAAGTAAAACAATATGAAAACACCCTTGCGGGTGCTTCAGTTATCGATGATTCAACGTTGGTAGCGCTACGGGGAATCGAACCCCGATTTGGCGGATGAAAACCGCCTGTCCTAACCGTTAGACGATAGCGCCTTATTTATTTGTTAAATTGAGTTAACTCTCGAATTTTACCACAGAACATGGGTTTTTGCAAGGCTTTAAAGAAAACTGCTCACAAATTGTGAACAGTTTAGATATGACGCTAATTTAGTTCTTCACAAGCGTCATGATTGGTGCGGGTTGTATACCACGCCCCGAATACGAGGAGAGCTATAACTGCGTGGTACCAGCTCAAATGAGTGGCCACGTGCCCGATCTCCGATGCATGGGCAACTAATATAGTTATCCCAAGTAGGTGATGAGCATAGCTCTTGAAGAAGCTAAACATAGCATCCTTTCCTCCCGCAATAGTTAGCGGGAATCCTCCGTTAATTTTCCAGCAGCAACGTGCCGGACACTGGAGTATACTCCTGAATTTGACATTTGTCAAGGGTAAGGGAGAAAAGGAATTGCAAAAGCCGCCCAATAGGGCGGCTTTGTTCGAGCCATCAGTGGCTTTGCAGAAAAGGCTTGTCATGCACATCATACCATGCATATGAACTCTTTTTCAAGAGTGGTGGACTGGACGGGAGTTGCACCCGCTACGAAAGGGTGACAAGCCTGATCTGCCACTACTGGCCCAGCCCACGTACCTTTAGTTTTACATAACCTTGTTCAAGACTACTTTAAGAAAAACCTAAAGTTGGATAAAGATTTGACCAGTTATTAACAGTAGAGTATACTAATTTTGACCCCCCCATAGGGGGGTCAGCTATTAAACTAATTCTATGCCCAATACAATCACTGCCGAACAGCAGAATATCATCAAACGCATCAAAACCGCTCAAGGGCACTTAGGTGCCGTGGCAGGAATGGTGGAGAAGGATATCTATTGTATGGATATCATCAATCAAAACCATGCTGTCATAGAAGCTCTGAGAAAAGTGAACGAACTCATCCTAGAAGGCTACCTTGGGGAGTGTGCACTGGATGCTGTAAATAATAAGAGTGCGGCTAAGCGCAAGGAAGCTGTGAAAGAATTAGTAAAAATTTACACTAAAAAGTAATATCCCGCGTGGTGTATAACGCGATATATATAGAAAGGAAAACATGAACGAAACATACAACACAATTATCATCGGCTCTGGTCCAGCAGGATTAACAGCCGCTCTGTACGCTGGTCGTGCCGAACTCCAACCTTTGGTCATTGCCGGTCTTCAGCCTGGTGGTCAGCTAACTATCACTACAGATGTAGAAAATTTTCCAGGTTTTCCAGAAGGCATTCAGGGCCCAGAGTTAATGGAAAAAATGACTAAGCAGGCCGAACGTTTTGGTGCCAAGATTGTTCAAGAAAATGTAGCTAGTGTAGATTTCTCTTCTCGTCCCTTCAGGGTAAAAACAGATAATAATGAATATTCAGCAAAGACTGTAATTATTGCCACTGGTGCAGAAGTAAAATGGCTCGGTTTAGAAAATGAAACTCGTTTGCGTGGTCATGGTGTTACTGCTTGTGCCACTTGTGACGGATTTTTCTTCAAAGGCCTAGACGTAGTTGTTATCGGAGGTGGGGATAGCGCCATGGAAGAAGCTACCTTCTTAACTAAATTTGCCAAGCACGTAACAATCATCCATCGCCGCGAAGAGTTTAAAGCTTCCAAGATCATGCTCAAACGAGCTCAGGATAACGAAAAGATTTCTTTTGTAACTAATGTCACAGTCACAGATATTCTTGGTCAAGATTCACTTACAGGTATTGTAGTTAAAGATAATAATACAGGTGAAGAACGCACTATCGAGGCTCAGGGTTATTTTGTAGCCATTGGTCATTCTCCGACAGTTGGGATCTTTAAAGATGCAGGTGTAGAACTAGATGATAAAGGATATATCGCTCAAAAGCACTTTACTCAAACTAATATCGAAGGAGTGTTTGTAGCAGGTGATGTGCACGACCACCGCTATCGCCAAGCTATTAGCTCTGCAGGCGAAGGCTGTAAGGCTGCACTAGACGCAGAAAAATATTTAACCGAAATGGGCGCAGAGTAGCATTTATCATTATCAACTAAGATTAAATAAATATATGAATAATCCATTTGAATCCGCCAAAGCTCAGTTAGCACAAGCTGCAAAAGTTGCAGACATCGATCCAAATAAAGTCCAGCAATTAAATAACCCTGACCGTTACATTGAAGTCTCTATTCCTGTGATGATGGACGATGGTACCCAACGCATCTTCACAGGTTTTCGTTCTCAACACAACAACGCGCGTGGTCCATACAAAGGTGGAATCCGTTATCACCAAGATGTTAATCTTGACGAAGTTCGTGCTTTAAGTTTTTGGATGACTTTTAAGAACGCCGTGATTGATGTTCCTTTTGGTGGTGGTAAGGGTGGAATTATTGTTAATCCTAAAGAATTATCCGAGGCAGAATTAGAGCGCTTGTCTCGTGGGTATATAAAACAAATGTGGCGTAACTTTGGTCCCGAGATCGATGTTCCTGCACCAGACGTAAATACTAATGGTCAAATCATGGCTTGGATGCTTGATGAATTCGAAAAGCAAACCAATACTAACGCCCCTGCTTTCATTACAGGTAAAGCTATAGACAATGGCGGTAGTGAAGGTCGTACCGAAGCCACTGGTTATGGTGGTGGTTATATTCTTCGCGAAGCTTTGGCAAGCGGTTTGGTTACAAGTCCTGCCGCCGAAACAAAAACTATCGCTATCCAAGGGTTTGGTAATGTAGCAACTTACTTAGCTGAATATGCAAAAGAGCACGGATTTAAAGTTGTAGCTTTGTCGGATAGTAAAGGCGGAGTTTATAACGAAGAGGGAATCGATCTAAAATTAGCCGCAGCTCATAAGAAAGAAACCAGATCTTTAACAGGTTTACCAGGAACAACTGCTATAAGTAATCAAGAACTATTAGAATTAGATGTTGACGTGTTGGTGCCAGCTGCGTTAGAAAATGTTTTAACTGCCGAGAATGCAGATAAGGTAAAAACAAAATTTATTTTAGAAATGGCTAATGGTCCGACTACTCCAGAAGCGGATGCTATTTTTGCAAAGAATAATGTGATTGTTGTACCCGACATTTTAGCTAACAGTGGCGGAGTTTGTGTAAGTTATTTTGAATGGTATCAAAATATGCATAGCGAAAACTGGGACAAAGAATCCGTTCTTAAAAAATTGGACGATCATATGGTGGCTGCATTCAAGGCAGTGCGAGAGGCTCAAGAAAAATATAACACTACTATGCGCACCGCGGCATATATAGTGGCCAGTCAACGTATTATCGAAAAGATGTAATCAAAAAAATAAAAGGCCGGAATAAGTTCCGGCTTTTTTCGTATATAAACATGGTGATGTTGCGAATCATTTTATAGAATCCTTCATCCCATTCTTTATAGTGGCTTTGATGGCCATTATCATCCAAAATACAAGGTGACCCATACCAGGTATGGAAAGTTAAGGTTCTATGTGGGGTGATGATAGAGATATAATGATTTTCTTCGGAATAATCAAAACTAACGGAGAGTTCAAAGCGACAGATCTTCATTTTAATATGATTTTCTGTTTGCTCAACTGACATTTTGTCCCAAGATCGCTCTAAGATGGCATTGATTTCTTCGTAAGTAATCGGTCTTGTTGGATGAAACATGTATTTATCCTCCTAACTAAATGATATCACATCATGTTTGTAAAATAACAAAGTTCATCACGTGATATAATTAACACATGTACGATACTATTATTATTGGAGCAGGGCCTGCAGGAATGACTTCTGCAATTTATACCGCACGGCGTAAACTCAAAACTTTACTGTTATCTAAAAACGTTGGTGGTCAAATGATCTGGAGCAGTGATGTAGAAAACTACACCGGTTTTACTATGGTCACTGGGGCCGATTTAACTTTAAAGTTCGAAGAGCACCTAGAATCATTAAAAGAAGATCTCGAATTAAAGCTAGATACAGAAGTTATTGGAATAGAGAAGAACATCACCAGTTTTGCAGTAACGGATAAAAAAGGTGAAGTCTACTATTCTAAAACAGTGATCATTGCTTCGGGTAAAGACCCTAGACATCTAGGAGTCCCTGGAGAAAAAGAATTTTACGGAAAAGGTGTAGCAGTCTGTGCCACTTGCGATGCTCCTTTGTACAAGCAGAAGAACGTAGCTGTTGTAGGTGGCGGTAATTCTGCACTAGACGCTATTATTGCTCTATCAAAAGTTGCAAAACAGGTTTATGTCATCAATGTTAACGAAGAACTTTCAGGAGAATCTATGGTTAGGGAAAAGGTTTTAAATTTAAGTAATGTCAAAATATTCAAGCAAACCAAGGTTACTAAAATTGAAGGTGATAAACAGGTAACAGGTATTGGTATTGCCCCCTTTGGTGAGGATGAGCAAATCTTATCTGTAAGTGGAGTCTTTGTAGAAATTGGTTACGAGCCTAATATAAGTTTTGCAAGCTTAGTCGAAAAGAATGATCACAACGAAATTAAAGTGAACAGTGATCTATCTACTAACATAGAAGGTGTTTTCGCTGCAGGAGATGTTAATGATGATTGGGGAGAACAAATAATTATTGCAGCAGGCGAAGGCGCTAAGGCTGCTATGGCTGTGAGTAAATACTTAACTAAATTGCGATAATTTAACTAGCTAGTTTTTTTTGTGATAATATTTATGTAAAGGTTAATTAATAAAAGAATATTATATGGAAATCAAAAATCCTAAAAAAGTGATAGTTACTGCTTTAATTGTTGTAGTTTCATTTGTTTTTGGATATGTATGGGGTAGCCATTCATTACCTTTTAGAGGTAAGGCAAGTTATTCGAGTGCAAGCGTATCAGCAACTCCGCCAGCAAAGCCAGGAGTTCATGGGGTTAACCCGTATTGTAACACTGGTTGGTGGTGGTATTATCGAGACTGTTACAGATAATTAAAAAAAGACCCACAAGGGTCTTTTTTTTTAATTAGTAAAAGGTTTATAACTAACCTAAAACTTTATTTAGTTGTTTACACGTTCTACATAAGCACCGTCGCGAGTATCGATTCTGATAATTTCACCTTCTTTGATAAACATTGGTGCTTGCACAACTAATCCAGTCTCAAGTTTTACTGGTTTGGTAACATTACCACCACTGTTTCCAGTAATTCCGGGAGGGGATTCAATAACTTTTAAATCAACTTTGATAGGGAGTTCGATAGAAACAGGTTTTCCATTAAAGCGCAGTACGATTACTTTTGTTCCTTCGATTAGAAATGGTTCTTGTTCCTGAGTAACGATTTTATCAAAATCTATTGTTTCGAATGTTTCGTTATTCATGAAGTGAGTTCCATCACTGTCTGCATATAGGAAGTTGGCATTTTCACGGGCTACATCTGCGGCTTCAACTTTTTCTCCAAACTTGAAACTGTATTCTAAAACTTTTCCAGTAATCACATTACGCAACTTTGCTTGCATAACGGGTTTTCTTTGAGCGGTACGCATTCTATTAGACCAAATCACCTGAAAAGGTTCCTTGTTCATAAGAATAACAGCACCTAATTTGACGTCATTTAGATCCATTATATTTTTTGTTAAGATTTATTGATAAGCAGAAACCTTTAGTCTAAGAAAACTCTCGAGAGCTCAGACACCCATTGCGGAAGCAATGTAGGTGGCGTAGCGAACGGATGTTTTCGTGACAAAGGTTTCTGCGTATCTATTAGATGTTCAATCAAAAGTATTAAGCGGCTACAAAAGGTAGTAAAGCCATATGTCTTGCTCTCTTTAAAGAAGTAGTTATCATTCTCTGGTGCTTAGGGCAAGAACCAGTACGAGTACGACCCATGATTTTGGCATGAGGGGACATAAAGCGACGCAATGTTTGCGCATCTTTGTAGTCTACAGTGCTAATTTTGTTGGAACAAAAATAGCAAACTTTCTTAACAACAGGTGCGTTGTCGCGCTTGTCGTTACGTCGGTTATTGTTGTGATTATCTCTTGGCATTGTTAAATATTATTAGTTAATTGATGATCGGCAACAGATTTTAAGTGTCGCAGATCTATTTCATTCTAAAAGGGAATGTCATCAACATTGATGTCTTCACCTTGTTGAATGGTTGGAAGTTCTTCGATTGGGTAAGATTGTTCGTCAGCATTGTTTGCTGTGGGGGTAGATGGTCGTTGGCTAAAGCTATTGCTTGCACCACCGGCACCACCACCGTTACTGCCGGCACCACCACCACCGTCTAACATGATCATGTTGTCACCGATAATTTCGGTTTTGTAATTTTTCTTACCATTGTCTCCGTCCCAACTACGAGTTTGAAGTCGTCCTTCGATGTAAACACGTTGCCCCTTTTTTAAATATTGAGCAGCGATTTCACCAAGTTTACGCCATAACACTACATTGTGGTATTCAACATTTTCTACTTTTTGACCAGTTTGTTGATTAGTGTAAACGAAGTTTGTTGCAAGGCCTAATTGGCAGACACTAGTCCCAGTTGGAGTAGTGCGAAGTTCTGGATCACGAGTTAGGCGACCGATGATCATTACTTTGTTTAAGTCCATATAAATTTATTTTTTAATTATTTTATTGAACCTCTAGGTTAGAGAACTTCTTCCGAAAGAGCTTTTTCGATTTCTTCATCCAAAGCTTCATTGCTGACCGGTGCAGCTTTTTTTACTGGCTTTGGTTTGCTCTCGGTTGTTGTTGGTGTTGATGCACTAGCAGCAACTTCTTCTGGTGGACGACGCTTAATCTTAGATTGAGCAACTCGGTCTTTTTCGAGACGTTCAAGATGTTCATCTGTATTGATGATTAAGTGACGGATGATAGTGTTCTTTTGTGTACGGATTTTAGCTTCTAGCGCGGCTAGATCTTTTCCTTCCATATCAAAATTAATAACACCATAGTGTCCATTACGAGTCTTACCAATTTGGTAAGCTAGTTTTTTCTTACCCAACATTTCGTGGATAAGGTTGCTTCCACCGAAGTCGGAAACAGTAGTTTCTACCTGTTTAGAGGTTTCTGGTACCTGATCGTCAGATACACTAGACGCGAGAATATACATTAACTCATATCGCGGCATAAGGATGGTTCCTTATCTCTACACCCCAATTGGCGCAGAGAACATTAATTGTTGTTTATTCTTTTGAGATCTCAAATATATTGTACTTTATAGGTGTTCAAGAACAGATAAAGAAAATAGTATTTTCATTCAAAATTTCCTTAATTTTATCTCAATTTTGGGGTTTTGGCAAGGGGGACAGTAGAGAAACCAAAGCTTATGATATATTGACAAAAGTATAATTTTATGATATAATATAAAGTTAGAATAAATTTTGAATTTGGGGGAATTAATGAAAAACTTCTGGTTGATCTTATTGTTGGTTCTTGGAATTATTGGACTGACTCAAACAATGTTTGGGCAGAACGCATCTGGCACTCGCAAGCGTATTGCCGATCAACAGCCTTGCGTTAACGCAAGCGTTACTGTTCCTTCTAGCGAAGGAGTTGCTCTTATCACTGATGGTGCAACAGCAGTTGCAACTGCAGAAAATGCTCGTCTCTTCGTTGAGGATGACTGCGGCGAGCTCAAAGGTTTCGATATCGACAGCAGTTTCGGCCATTCTACTCGGGTATTTATTGAACCTAAAGAGGTGGTAAGAGTGTATTCGGTATTGCAGTCACAGTCAAATGGCGAGTACGGGATCATATCTCTGAAAGATGAAGATGGGTATATTCTGTACAACAACCAAGGAGTGGTTGGGTTCCGATTCGTTGGTAGACACTCTACCTTAGGCGACGGTCATGTACGATTTAGGGAACCCTTTTATCCTAGGTTGGGAAAACAGTACCGTGTCGAATTCCTGATCGGAGAAAAGATGGTAGGAACAAAGAAAATATCTTTTCATTTTCAGATCGATCCGTCTGGCCAAGTTCGCATCGCATTATAGTTTGTTTTGTTTAGCTAAGGCTAGACAAAAGGCGCTCCGTTTATGGAACGCCTTTTTTATTTTGCTAATTTAACTAGTAAACCTAAAGTGAACCACATCACCATCTTGAATTACATATTCTTTACCTTCTACTCGGAGCCAGCCTTTTTCTTTAGCACCAACGTAGCCGCCGGCTTCTAACAATTTATCCCACGCAATTACCTCGGCACGTATAAACCCATGTTCAAAGTCGGTGTGGATTACGCCGGCGGCTTGTGGCGCCTTTGTGCCAGCTGGGCATGTCCACGCGCGTGTTTCCATCTCACCAGAAGTTATAAATGTTACAAGTCCTAGAGTTTTATAAGCAGCCTTGATGATATGGTCTAAGCCACTAGCGTCTAAACCTAACTCATTTAAATATTCATTGCGATCTGCGTCATCAATTTGCGCGAGTTCAGTTTCTAATTTTGCATCAACTAAAATTACTTCACCAAAATCACTACCAGAGTTGTGTCCGTAAAGGGAAGTGTCGATTGGGTTGCCGTTTACATCTTCATAATTCTTAGAAGAAATATTATAAGTTGCATTTGCAGCAAGCAAAAAAGGTTTTGTTGTTAGCAATTGAACGTCTTTGCTTGCAGAACGTTCCTCATCTGTTAACACCACAGAATTAGCCATATTACCAGCTTCTAAAGCTACTTTGTATTTTTCTAGAACAGCCTGACGGATTTTGGCATCACGGTCTCCACTCTTAACCATCTTCTCGTTGCTTTGCAAACGCTTTTCTACATTTTGTAAATCCGCAAGTTGTAATTCGATTCCAATTGTTTCTATATCACGCTTGGCATCTACAGAACCATTAACATGGATAATATCGTTATCAGTAAAAAGGCGAGCTACTTCTAAGATGGCATCAACTTCGCGAATGTGACTTAAAAATTGATTTCCCAAACCTTCACCTTTGTGGGCACCGCTAACAAGACCAGCAATATCTACAAATTCAATTGTAGTCGGAATAATCTTTTTAGATTTTTCCTGAATAGAAAGTTTGCTCAGACGTTCATCGGGAACAGGAACAACACCCACATTAGGATCAATAGTCGCAAAGGGGTAGTTGGCGGCTTCGACAGAGGATTTTGTAATAGCGTTAAATAGTGTGGACTTACCAACGTTGGGTAAGCCTACGATTCCGATGGAGCGAGAGTTTCCTGACATAATTTTGATTAACTGGAATATATCCGATTACTTGTAAGTGGTCTCTATTGCCGACGACCTTTTCGACAGTACTAAGTATTATTGCTCGTTTAGCTTCAAATTTCAAATCCTGTAAAGTCTTTTTGGCTTTTATGGCAAATGATTTCATCTCAAGCTCGCTGGGCGTTTCTAACCGTATTTGGTTCGCCTCACTACTGGCGTTTGCGACTTGCGTTTTAAGTTGGCTGATTTTCTCTTGAAGTGGGGTAGTATAATTTTTTAGCTGCTCCAAAGTAAATGCTCCTGCTCCGTAACCTTTGTTGTATCGCTCAAGCTGTTCTGCTAATTTGCTGATTTCTTTTTTGAGAGCTTCTACATCAACCAAATCAGACTTTGATTTGGTATGCTTGCTTTTGAACCAACGCTCTACTTGTTCGGCTAACAATTTTGGAGAACTCATCAAACCTGCGACTTTTTTCCAAACCAATTCATCGGCAACTCTGGCGTTAAGTCCTTTCTCTAAACAATTGGGCGGTAACGGGAAGTTTAATGTTCTATCTGTGCAGCGATAATATAGATTTGGTTTATTGTAATATCCCTCGCCAGCCCGTTTTTGGCCACAAACGCACTGAATTTTGCCAGCTAAAAGATATTCGTTTTTCTTACTGCGTTGGCAGAGAGCGAAATTGGTTTTTAGCTGTCGACCAGCTTTTTCAAAAAGTTTAGGCTCTATAATTGTAGGAATAGGTATGGTTATCCATTCTTCTTTCGGCCGTAACTTACGACTGGTCTTCTTCATCTTCTTATACTTTTCAGTATTGTGAGGATTTTTAGGAACAACAGCATAAGAAGCTCCATAATGTGCTTCGCCTATGTAACCCCTATGTCGAAGCATTGTGCTCAAAGTGCTGGTGCTCCACACTCCTCTTTTGCTATTGCGTGGTTTAATCCCAAGTTGTTGCAATTTTCTTACAATAGCTCTTAAAGTCATTCCATCATTGGCAACCCAAGAGAATATCATTTTAACTACTCTGGCTTCCTCTGTATTGATTTCATAATAGCCGTGTCTTTTCTCCAGCTTCGGAATATAGTTGTAGCCATACAATGGTTGGGTTGTAAGGATATGCCCGTCTTTGACTTTGCGAAGCTTGCCCAATCTAAATCTCTCGGCGATTTTGGCACGCTCATATTCAGCAAACAAACCTCTAACACCGTGCAAAATTTTATCTTCACTGTTCTTGGGAGCGGAGACTGTAACAAACATTACTTCAACGCCTGCTTCTCGCAACTCGTCCATTACCAGTTCTTGATAGGAATAACGGCGAGCCAAGCGGTCTGGGTCGTAGATAAGCACGGCTTCCCAAGCCCTGTCTTTACTTTTCGCATCCAATCGTAGCCTATCAAGTGAAGGTCGTTCTAAAATGTCACCACTCCAGTCATCGTCCTTATACTCCTGAACTATTTGCCAGTTATTCTTTTCTGCTTGTTCAGCGAAAGTCATCAACTGATTTCTGATGGTTTGTTCTTCCTCATCAGGGTTTTCAGAAACACGAGAGTAGGTAGCAATCAGCTTTAATTGTTTATCTGTTTCAGTAGTCATTAGATTTTATGTTTTTCTAAAAATTTATTAACTTCGGTTTTAGGAATACGAAGTAGGGAAGTCTTACCATCACCCAGCTTATAGCCTTTCAAAGAGCCACTTTTAAGCCAACGCAATATGGTGCGTTTATGAACCCTTAACTCTTTTGCCACTTCATCTAATGTGAGAAATTCCATAAATTCATTATAATCCTAATTGTCATTAGTTGTCAAATCGCCATATTCCTTGAAGGTTTCTTCAAATAAAATGTCAAAGGCACTATCAATAATCTCGCTGGCTTGTTCGGCGAGTTTATATTTCACTGAAGGCTGACTTCGTTTTTTAGTCTTGCTTGAAGTCATACCGTTCAAATTTTTCTAATGCTAATTGTATGTCGCTGATTGCCAGCGATGGCGGTAGTCCTCGTAGAGTAGTGGCTGAAACTTTGATTTTATCCGACAACCTTGACCAGCTTTTGCTCGTCCAGTTCTTTTCGATTTTGTCTCTTGTTCTCCTAACCCCGTATTGGTTAATCAAGGTATAAAGGCCAAGACTGCAAAGGGCTGTATTTAGCGAATGAGCTTGTTTTTTCTTTTTAGAACTCAAACCTGCAATCATTGCATCAAAAACTTCTTCGAGCGGTCGTTCCAATTTGAAAGCCAGTTGGCTTGCGGGCGATTTAATGATTTCTGCCCATTTTGCGAGCAAAGCCTTTTGCCAAAGTTCTTTCTTGAATAGGTCTTCAAAGGTAACGTGTTTGATTTTCTCACCCTTTATTCTTGAAAGGAATGCAATCAGGCTTTGCTGCTTGGCGAGCCTGATTTCAAACCGTAGTATTTCTGGTTTTTGTTCACGGCTTAAAGCGTCAACGAAAAGTTTTTCTTGTTTGGGCTTATCTTTATCAACGGCTTTTGCCTTTGGCGTTGCGATGTCTTTGAGTTTATCGTAAAAGATGATGTTTACAGAAGAAGAATAAAAATATAAAGCTTGTCCATTGTTGGTGAAGTGTCGAATGTTTACATCTTTAGCTCGACCAATATCAGCCTTGTAAAGCGTTGAAATTGCGTCCTGCACGGTTAATGGAGTAGGTAGTACGATATTCTTGCCGAAGTGTGCTTTAACCACTATTGCCTTACGAAGCAGAGCCTCAAAAATCCTTATCTCCATTCGAGTAAGGCGTTCTTTTAGAATACTAATTACTTGGTCAAAGTCGGTCTCGTCATATTCTTGAACGCTGTTGCCATTCCAAAGCTTTGGAACTGAAAATTCAATATGCAGGTCATAAATTATTCGATAGTCCTCAAAACGCTGGTAGACAGTTAAGCGTGGTAGGTAAATACCAGCCTGTTTGTCGGCAAGAGTAGCGTTTTGAATGAACTTTTGGAACTTATGGCGACCGTAACTAAAATCATCAGTTTTGGCGTTGATATTTAACGCAGGCGTAAAAAGGTTGGGGTTCCCAACCATAAAGCTCGGATATGTAATTTTGATGGCAATTGTATCGAGCATAAAGCCTGCGTTTGTTTATCTTTTGGGCGGTTAGTTTTGTCTTGGCTTCCCATTTTTGTTGTCCCGAAATTTCGGGGAATACTCCAAAATGTTTTCTGGATACTGGTTTGCAATCATTGGCGGCAGTAGTATCCAGCCTTTACCTTTGCAATTTTCACAAGGCAAATAATCAGTGCCGATGGTTGTAAAATCATCAATTCTATCGCTGTGCCAGATGATGTCTTTTGGGATTTCGATTTTGCCTGTGCAGTCGCACAGTGAGCACTTGTATTTAACTGACGGCACAGAGCAGTTATGGCATTGTTTTGGGTGTTTCATAAAATTATTCGCTGTATAGGCGGTTCTTAAGCATTTTTAGGTTGTCGAAAAAAGACCTCGCTTTGACATCGAGGCGGTCTGCCCAATAGTTATCCACAATCCTTTCTATCCCAGCTTCTCTTACGAAAGCGAATTGCACTTTTTGCGGATTTGTCTTATCCAGTAAGGCAAGCTGAAAGCCAGCCGAAACCAATGCTGCGGCTGCACCTAAATCATAGGTGTAGAGATAGTTGCGATAATCTTCGGTAGCATTTTGGGTATCTACCTGACCCTTTTGTAATTTTCTGGTCATAAATTTTTGTTAATTATTTTTTGCCAAAATTAAAGACACTCCCATTATGCGGGAGTGCCTTCATTCATTTTTCGTTTATGAACCAGAATTGAATTTACTTTGGTGGCCTAAAATACCAACCTTCTTCTTTCTGGTTAAAAATTACTGGTTCTCGGAAATGAACTTGCAATTTACTATGTAGCTCGCTGACGTATTTAGCTATGGTAGAAAATGAGGTAACCTTTCTTTTATTGGCGGATATGACCTCATCTCTTATATGGTCAATTGTTACGAGCATATCTGGCTTACTCATAAATATCCTGCATAAGATAGTAAGCTGTGGACGCATCATTAAGTTTTGGCCATCGTATTTAATACTGCCATCACTGTAAGATACCAGTTTCCCAATTGAAATTTCTGGTGCTGCTGTTTGAGAGGGATAATTAGCTGGAGCAGAAGTTCGGCGTATTTTTTCAGTCTTATTTATATTCACTTCTGACCCTGTAACCAATTTAACGAGTATGGGTTGTTGTTCTTGATTACCGCCTTGTTGATTACCCAACTTGTCGTTACCAGAATTAGAGCTATTGCGTTTATTCTCCTCATCAACATTTTTCATCATTCGTGACCAATGTGCTGCTTTTGTTTCCTTGTGTTTCTTAATAGCGTTATCAACTTGGTCTAAAAATGAACCAAACCATTGTGGCAGGGGGAAGGTCTGTTGTGCAGTTCTAATCCACACCATTTCAATATCTCCATAGAGGCTCATCATACTGGCTTGACCACCATTCTCCCACCAAACATCCATTTCATCCATACCTTCAAAGAGATGTCTTGGCATCCAATCAGGTAGATTTTGTTTGAGGTCTTTCATATCCTCACGTTCAAGAAGACCATTAAGATTATCCGATAGCATCACATAGAGTTTATTCAAATGCTCATCGGTCATATGTATATAACCAGTAGAGATAGCTTCAAGAATTTGAAAAATTCTACCGTAAATAATTTTCAGCAAGAAGGTTGCTTGCTCGTAGGAGATTTTGAGGTAGTCGATATTATCACCTGTAATAGCTCTGGTCGCAGAAGTTATGCGTTCAAAAAGGGGAGTATTTTCTTCTATCTGCTTTGCAACTTCCTGTGGGCTGGGGTTCAAGCTTGTAATTTCAAGTAGGTTAATACTAACCAAATCCAATGGAGTGTCGGCTTTTTTAGCTTTCGTCTCAACTTCTGCGGTTGATAATGATGTAAATGGTCTGATGTAAGTCTCTTTCAATTTACCGACATCGCCAGTTTCTATTAAGTGTTCGATTTTCCCAATAACTTCTAAATATAACTTCTCTAATTCTTTCTTGTCTGCGGAGACGTTGCTTTGGTATGTTTGAACCAACAGTATTACTTGGCTCATAAGCACCCATAGTTCAGCTATATGTGCTGGAGATATGAGATAAGCTTTTGGTTCTACAACCCTGCCATCCAAGCTAATCCAGTCGTCTATAACGACTTCTGTTTGTTCTTCTGACGGAGCTAAATATAACTTACCGTCATCGTCTATATCTATCCCGTCATATTTAAGCCATTCCTTGTATTTTTTTCGAGTTTCTTTTGCTTGCTCCTCATTACCCGAAAACATTAGGGGATGGAGTAACTCTTGAATTATTTTCAGAGCGTATAAGTAATCCTTGTCGGAACTGGAAGTGGTGTAGTAAGATAACACATAAAAAACTGCTCGCCATTTTGTGTCCTGAACAAACATACTCTCTGGCACACCCAAGTCAGCAAATATGTCCGTGATTTTGTTGAATGAAAATCTATCTCCAATTTCTTTTGAAATCAGTTCAAGAGCTTGTTTTTTAATACGGCTATCTTTACCAGTGGTGCGGGCATAGAGTTTTAACGCCTTGTTACCATCCAAACTAAATTCAATAATTCTGCTACCAACAGGATGATGCTTTTGTTCCTTCATTATGTCCCAATCGTATTCAACAATTTCGAGGTCGATTAAGAGCTGGATTAGGTCGTCATTTCTTTCTTCGGTAGGTATTTTGTAAATATGGTTTGGCTTTACATCTCGAATTTCAACCAATTTCAAAAATTTCTCAAATAATTCTCGTTGCTGCAAAAATTCATCGGTTGTCTTAATGTGTGAGAGTAGGTTACTGCGACGAGACTTACTCCTTATTTTTTCAAACCATACGCCCACACCATCTTCGTCAAAAAGGACATCTTTTACGAAACCATCTTCTTCAAGTTTTTTGAAAACACTGCTTTGGTCTTTCCTCGAAAATATAGTTGGCCCATCTTCGTATTCAGTGAGTGTATATAAATTTAGATGCACCTTACCTGTGGGACTGATTTCGGTAGCCTCATCAATTAGGTTTTTTACATATTTAATTTTTTCTTTTATAGTCACGGTAATGGTAATTTATAGTAATTTAGCTTAATTTTAAGCTATTTATGCTCGAATATCAATCTTATTGAAAGCTCACGGGATTTAATCAATTGTGGTAAAATTCCTATATAATAGGACAGTAAAATGAACTTACAACATTCTCAAAATTTTTTACGAGACCCAAAGCTCGTTCAGGAGTTGATACAGAAGTCGTCTTTGCGTAAAGAGGATACTGTTATTGATATTGGGGCAGGGAAAGGGGTTATTACCGAGTTATTAGCCAAGTCTGTTAAATCAGTCATTGCCATTGAACCCGACACAAACCTTTATAGTTATTTGCAGGATAAGTTCAAAGAGTATAGGAATGTTCTCATACAAAAAACTGACTTTCTTAAATCCGATTTGCCTAAAGAGCAATATAAGGTTTTTTCCAACATACCATTTAGCATAACTGCCGATATAATTAAGAAGTTGCTGGGAGCACAAAATTCACCTGAAGATAGCTATTTAATCGTGCAGGAAGAAGCAGCTAAAAAGTATGCTGGCAAGCCATACGCCAGAGAAACATTATTGTCCATTCTGCATAAGCCGTGGTTTAATTTTAGTGTGGTTTACAACTTTAGACGCAATGATTTTACCCCGATACCACAAGTAAATTCTGTATTGCTACGAATAGAAAAATTGAAAAAGCCGCTTATTTCACAACACACTGCGGCTTTGTTCAAAGATTTTGTTGCGTTTGGTTTTACGTCAGTAAGACCAAATCTCAAAAAGGGCTACAAGAATGTATTTGGCCATATTCAATTTCTAAAATTAGCAGACGAATTTAATTTTAGCCCTGATGCCAAGCCAACAGACCTCGACTTTGAACAGTGGTTGGGTATATTTAATTACTTCGTTACTGGGGTAGAAAAAAGAAGACAAAAACAAGTTGTGGGTGCAGTAGCAAAGTTGGCCGAGCAGCAGAAATCTTTAG
>CAZRKK010000005.1:61614-85440 GCA_964600695.1 uncultured Candidatus Saccharibacteria bacterium | reverse complement strand
TGCTTTAATTACAAATACTACAGCAGGGAATGTAGGTATCGGCGATACGACTCCTACTGCATTGTTAACAGTTGGCTCTGGTGATCTCTTCCAAGTAAACTCCTCTGGTGCAATTGCAGCTGCAACTGGCATTGTCTCTTCTGGCACAATTCAATTCTCATCTCTAACTTCAAACGGTCCTCTATATACATCAGCAGGAAACGGAACATTAACAACTACTGCTCCAACTTCTGGTGCTATTGGATACTGGTCTAGATCTACAACTATCCTTGATACTGCCACAGCAGGGGATCTGATCCGTGGTACTGGTGGTTTAACCATCACAGGTGCAACCGTATCTTTAAACGACTCATCTAACTTCGGAGTCAGTATTGCAGGGGGAACAAGTACCGGAACAATAACTCTTGGTGGAACAGGTGCTTCTCAAAGCATTCAAATTGGTACTGGTGTGGCAGCTAAAACAATCGCCATCGGTAACAGTACTGACGATACCTTCTCTATTAACTCTTCTGCATTCACAGTCTCAACTGCTGGTGCAGTTAGTGGGGTAACAGGTTATATTCAAGGCTCTGGAACAATGAGCTTAACTTCTGCCAATACCACTCAGACAACCACATCTTCTGTAATGGCGGTTAACGCAAGTTCTCTAACTTCAGGAACTGGAATTTATGCTGCAGCTGGCAACTCGCTAACCTCTGGTAAGCTAGTAGATTTACAAATTTCTAGCACAGGTTCTCTAACTGGACAGACTGCCTTAAACATTGTCACTGCCGGTACTAACGGGACTGGTGGACAAACTACTTATGGTATTCAAGTAGCCAACACTCATACCGGTACTTCTACTAACGTTGCAGGTTACTTCACTGCGAGCGGTGGTTCCAGTAACTATGGCTTAGTGGTTCCTGCAGGCACTGTAGGAATTGGGACAGCTACACCAAGCGGTGCAAACGGAATCTTGCAAGTCAGCGGGGATATTGGCATGACTGGTAACACTTATATTCGTCAGTCTACTAATAGTGACGGTAATACTCTTACTATTTTAGCGACACAAGTTGTTGCGGCTAACTCAAATGCCAATGGCTATGGTTACTCTGGAGGAGGATTACTTGCTTCTAATTCACCAAGTGGATCAGCTTTATTGTTAGATGTTGGTGCTACAACAGCAGGTACAGCTCATCGCTTGAAAGTTACAAATGATGGTAGTGGTGTAACAGGAACTCTGTTCTATGGTACTCCAACACTTACGACTCTTTATGCTGACTCTGCAACTAGTAAAGTTGGGGTTGGAACTTCTTCTCTAACCGGTAACCTTACTATAACGCAAACAGCTACAGCTACAGGAGCATTAAAAGGTATAGTTTATACCGGTGCAGTTAATACAAACCAAACATTATCTACAGAAATTCCATCCTTAACTCTTACCACAGCTGGTAGGCAGTGGGCTACTGGTGCTTTAACAATGCAGAGGGAAGTACTAATTACTCAACCAACATATTCATTTGTTGGTGCTAGTACTATTACAGATGCAGCCACAGTAGGAATTGCCGGGGCTCCAATTAAAAGCACTAATGCCTCTATTACTAACACTCATGCATTGTTAATCCAGGGTGGTGCGGTTTCTACAGCCACAAACTCTTATGGATTAACTGTTAATGCTCAAACTGGTGCTACTAATAATTATGCGGCTGCTTTCTTGGGTGGTAACGTGGGTATCGGTATTGTTGCCCCTGCAACCCAATTAGATATAGATTCCAATAGTAACTCTTCCTCTATCAGAATTCGAGGTTTAGCAGAAACTACCGAAATCGCCGATATTTATGTTGGAGCTAGTGGTAAATTATTAATTGATACCACAGCTGGCTCCGCAGGGCAAGGATTTATTGAGTTGAAAGGTGAGGACGACCAATATGGAGTAATTATCCGTGATAGTAATGGCGCTAGCACTGGTTATGCCAACTTATTCATGAATGATACAACCAACGACACTTTCAATATTTGTTTGAACTGTACTTCCAATACTCCAGGTATGGTTCTATATGAAGTGGGTGCCGGTGACTACAGATTAGGTTTAACCACTTTGGGTCCAGACCGTAGATTAGATTCTCTTGATGCGTCAAACCCACAAATTCGATTAACCACTACAGACGGTAGTGTCTACTCTGATTTACAGAATACTGCCACTGCAAATTTGATTGTGACTGGCGATTCATTGACTTCATCTTCTACTAAAGAATACGGTTTACAAATCTCCCCAGTTATTAACCAAACTTCAACTGCATCTTACACAGCAATAGATATTAATGTGACAGAAACTGCTGCAACTACATTAAATGGCTTAAACCGTTTAGCAGACTTTAGAGTAGGGAGCAGCTCAAAATTAGCAATCGCAAATGATGGTTCGGTCACTTTGCAAAACGCCTCTAGCTTAACAACTGCTTATGGTGGGTTTGGTAAATTTGAAAATCATTTAACAAAGAGTGAAGAGTTTGACCATGCAAACTGGACTAAATCTAGCGTAACTGCCCCAACGGCCAATGCCCAAACTGCACCTGATGGTAGCAGCACAGCAGAAAGTCTCGCTACTTCTGGGTCTGGTGGTTATGTTCAACAAGACACTTCTACTGCTGTTTCCTCAACTGATTATACTTTCTCTGTTTGGGCTCGTTCTGCAAGCGGTACACAAAGTTTTAGTATGAGAGTTGATGGTACAACTACTGGAACTGGTACAGAAGTTACTCATACCGCTACTACAAGCTGGCAAAGGTTCAGCGTTACTCAAGCAGTGGGAAGTTTTACAGGTAATGTTCGAGTTCGTATCTATCCTGGAACCAGTGGTTCTACAGGAACTATTTATGCATGGGGTGCACAAGTTGAAAAATCATCAGTACCAAATACCTACGCTAAAACAACAACCGCAGGGTTAACTAATGATGCTAGTCGTGGTCTGATAGTTAATAATAATTTAAAGAACACAACTGCTAGTGGCTTCTTATACGGAGGACGCCAAATTAACGTAATCGATAGTACAACAGCAGGTACCCACGTTGGGCAATTCATTCGCATGGTAGACAACACCTCGCTGGATTCCGGGCAGACTGTTCGTGGTTTGGAAGTTCAAGCTTATTCAGGAACAAACGTTAACGGCACCAATACCGGTATCGCAGCTTACGGTTACACTTTTGGTATTCAAGCAACCACTACTTCTCAAGCAGCTGCCCAAGCAACTCCAGCCGCTATCTTTGCCGACCTTGATAATGGTACAGACGCAACTACTAAGACTCGTGGTAATGCAATTCGTGCCTATACTGATAATGCTACAAGCGCAGACTTAGTTAGTTTCTACCAAGAAACCTCTACATATACTGGTAATGGATTATTGATGAACTTCGGTAATGGTGGTGGTTCTTTCTCTGGTAACTTTATGAACTTGCAGAATGCGGCAACCAGTAAATATACAATTTCTTCTGCTGGTCGTCATGACCTCTTAACAACTGATGCAGATAATGTCATCGCTCTCTATATTAATAGTGAAGAAAGCACGGTAACTCAAACATTATTTGCAATTGAATCAGACACAACAGGCAATGGCCAGAGTGCAGACACAGTCAAAGCTCATTTTGAAGCTGACGGTAGTTTGTTCGTTAGCTTAACAGGCACTCAGAATACAGTTGCTCTTTGTCATGCTAATAATGGTCAAAGTAATAATGATGAAATTGTTGATTGTAGTGGAGCGCCAAGTGACGTTGCGGAATACTTTGGTTCTGAAGATCCTACTTTGGGAGCTGGTGAAATTGTTGTTGTTGGTAAAAATGCTACAGAGCTTCACTTAGATGGTTACCATACTTCTAAGGCATGGGTGGCTCGTTCTACAGGTGCTTACCAAAACACTTTGATGGGTGTTATCTCTACTGCTCCAGCTGCGGTCTATGGAGATGAAATTTTCTCTGCTTCCGAAAATCCTCGCCCAGTAGCACTTGCAGGACGTGTTCCAGTTAAGGTCAATTTAGAAAACGGACCAATTAAAGCCGGTGATTTTATTACCTCATCTTCTGTACCAGGTATTGGTATGAAAGCTGTTAAGGCTGGTCCTGTAATTGGACAAGCTTTGAATGACTATGATGGCACAGGTAATGGTATGGTTATAATCTTTGTTAAAGCTACTAACTATAGTGGTGTGTCTATTGATGAACAAATTTCTGGATTAGTCTTTGACTACTCTAATCCTATTCAAAGTGCTCAAACTTCTGGTCAGATCTTAGAATATCTAGTAACCCAACTAGCTAACTTAGATAGCGATAATCTATCTCAAGTTCACACAGATGTAGTGATTGCTAACGGTGAAATTATCACTCCAACTGTAACCACACAAACATTACGAACTGACTTCCTTTCTTCGGCTGCTGCCGACGGCGGTTTGTCTGTAGCTTCTACAACTATGTTTAATGGGGGATTGATGGTGGATTCAATTCACTCAATCGGTGATTTAATCTCCTTCCAAAATGATGTTGAATTCTTCGGCACACCATACTTTACATCCGATACTGCAGGCTTCGCTGTTATCAAAGCAGGTGTCCAGACAGTGGATGTTCGCTTTACTCGCGAGTACTTAGCTCAGCCAATTGTTAACGCTTCCTTTACTTTCGAACAAGAAGCTGACCTTTCTGGTATTACAGATTCACAGGCTTTGGCTGCCATGCAGGCCGCTCAAATAGCGAGTGCACAAGCCTTCTTAGGTGAAGGTGTGACCTTTGCGATTACTAACAAGACCAAGGAAGGATTTACCATCGTGCTTAATAAAGTTGCTACCACAGATGTGAAGTTTAGCTGGACAGCTTTGGCTGTAAGAAACGCTTCTACCTTCATGAGTATTGATGCTGCTCCGGAAACTCCACCAGTAGTAGAACCTCCTGTAGGGGATGTACCAACAGATCCAGAAACTCCACCAGTAACAGAGCCAGACCCTGCTCCATAGTAAATTATAAATTTAAGGGATTACGACTTGAAAAAAAGTTCATAGTGTGCTATAATAATATTAACTGAATGACTTTTGAAGTCATGTTCCAGAGGTTCACCTAATTGGATATGTATCAATTGGTGAGAGAAACAAAAACAAAAATACAAATGAATACTGGTTCAAAAAACATCAACTTGTTTTTAGCTTTTTATAAATACAAAAATCTAGCTTTGGCTGGAATTTTTGTGTTTATGGGCCTTATGTTTTTCGCTGGCGCTAATAATGCTTCTGCGGCAACCGCAACAGGATCAGCTGGGGGAGCGACTACGGCGAATGTTAGTTGTGGCAGTGACTCGGATTGGATAGATACTAATCAAATGGGGTCTAGTGATGATTCATATGCAAATTCGGAAGTTCCCAAGGGTGGTTGTAGTTATTATTTATTTATAGATAATTTTGGGTTTAGTATACCAGCCGGTGCAACTATTAATGGTATACAAGTCGATATGGAGCGATCAGCTCAGAATGGCGGAGTAATTTCTGACGCTTATGTGTCTTTGCATGTTAGTGGTAGCCCTGCAGGGGATAATATGGGAGTTGGCGGCACTTGGGGTACTTCTGATTATGTCCAATCGTATGGGGGAAGTGCAAATACTTGGAATTCAGGGTATGGTGTTAATGATATTAATGATACGGGCTTTGGAGTAGTTATTTATGTGACTGCTGGTAGTCCAACAACTTTTGCTTACATTGATCAAGTGGTAATTACTGTTACATACACCCCCGGTTCATATACTTGCCAGTCTATTACTAGCGGTAATGGAAACTGGAATGCAGCTGGGTCTTGGACGAGTTGTGGGGGTGGAACGCCTGGCTCTGCGGATACAGCTGTCATTAATGGTACAGCGAATATTACCGTCACATCTAGCACAACCGTTTCTGCGTTAAAGTTTGGAACCACTGCAGCTGCTGCTACCGCTGCTGTCTTAAAAGTAGATAGTGGGCAAACTCTGACGGTTACAAATGATATCACAATGACCCCAGCCGATGGGCTAACTTCGACTCAAGCAACAATTCAAAATGGTACAGGGAATGGAACAGTTACAGCGGCGACTGTGGTTATCGGGGTAAGTGTAGTCCCAACTGGTGGTTCCCCAAATAATAAACTTATCTCCACGATTAATACTTTAACAGTCAGTGGTGGGACAACTTTAAATAGTTATAATAATTTTAGTTCGAGGAATAATCCGACTCTAGAGATTCAATCTGGCACGTTTACAACCACTAGTATTACTACCTCACATTCTAATGCGAGTAATACTGCAACAGTAACCATGGCAACAGGTTCGCAAAATGGAACCTTAAAACTTACTGGTGGTACTCCTTGGACTCAAGGCTCTGGAAATAATGTTACAACTCTCAACGGCACAAGTAGCATAGTTGAATATAACGGGACTAGCCAAACAATTTTAAATACAACTTATACCGGTCTAAAAGTTAGTGGAAATGCTGGAACGACTGGCCAGACAGCAACAGTTGCAGGGAACTTAAATGTAACTGGGACCATGACTCCATCTTCAGGCACGATAACTTTGAATAATGGATCTTCTATAACTAACTCTGGAACTTTAACTTTTTATAATTTGACTACTGCTTCATCAGCGACCGTTACGGGAAATAGTAGTTTTAGTGTTGGGTCTGGTGGAACTTTTACAATTGGAAGTTCAAGTACTTTTACACCAGCGGCTGCTAATGTGATTACTGGCACCAGCGCGACAATTACCGGAACTGGAACAGTGCAAGTTACCCGTACTTCTGCTACTGCAGACTTCAATACGCAGTATGCTTTTACCACAAAAACTTTAACTAGCTTAACAGTAGATTACGCAGGTGCAAGCCAGACTATTAGTAGTTTAACCTATGGGGGATTAAAAGTTAGTGGATCAGTGACTGCTTCAGCCACAGCGACAGTCGGTGGAACATTAACTGTAACAGGAACACTTACTCCGTCGGCGGGAACTATCACAGTAAACGGGGGAGGTACAATCACTAACTCAGGCACTCTAACTTTCTATAACTTAACCACATCGTGTTCTTCTACCTCTGTGACTGCTAATACCAGTTTTAGTGTAGCAGGAACTCTGACCAATGGTTCTACTTGTACTATGTCTCCATCTAGTGGAACTATAACTGTAAACGGGGGAGGTACAATTACAAACTCAGGAACTTTAACTTTCTATAACTTAACCACATCGTGTTCTTCTACCTCTGTGACTGCTAATACCAGTTTTAGTGTAGCAGGAACTCTGACCAATGGTTCTACTTGTACTATGTCTCCATCTAGTGGAACTATCACCATGAATAATGGTTCTGCCATAGTGAATTCGGGAACCTTGCTTTCTTTCAATAATCTAACGATCACTACATCAGCAACAGTTACAGCAAACACCAATTATACTGTGAAAACTACCCTAACTGTTAGCACTTCAGCTATCCTTGCTCCTACAAGTGGGACCATTACTTTGTCTGGAACAGGCACACCTCTTTCAATTTCTGGTACATTTACACCCAGCAGTACTAATACTGTGCAGTACACTGGTTCAACAGCAACAGTCACTGCTACTACATTCCATAATTTAACTTTAGGTAGTGGTTCTGCGGGGACTTACACAATGCCTGCAACGACAGTTACTATTAAAGGAAATCTATCAGTATCTAATAATGCAACAGTTACCAAAGGTGCTGGTACTTTGGTTTTTTCTGGAACTAGTAATCAAACTATTACTGATAGCAATGGCACCAAACAAGACTTAGGAGCAATTCAAGATTCAACTACAACAGATGCATGGTGTAATATCTCTTCGGTTGCGTGTAATTCTTCTTGGTTAGCTCGACGAAAAATTACCTTTAGTAACTCAACTTTGTCAGGAAATTTAACAGACTTCCCAGTGTTGGTTTCTGTAACATCATCTCAAATTGATTATGCAAAAACTCAGAACAATGGACAAGATATCCGTTTTGTAGATGCTGATGGCACAACACCCCTTAGTTATGAAATAGAAAAATGGGATGAAAGTGGGACATCTTTAATTTGGGTTAAGGTTCCAACTTTGAGTAACAATAACACCGATTATATTTACATGTACTATAACAACACTTCAGTGGCAGATAATCAATCGTCTACGAGTGTTTGGGATTCTAGTCATCGCGCTGTGTGGCATTTGCCTAACGGTACTACCTTGAGCGCGACTGACTCAACTAGCAACGCACGCAATGGTACCATTGTAAATACTACAGCTACCAGCTCTGGTAAAATCGGTGGGGGGGCAAGTTTTAATGGCAGTACTAAATACATTGAAATTCCAAATTCAGTGGAGCCATCTTACCCTACATCCGGAAACACTAGTTCTTATACAACTACTTTTGAAACTTGGTTTAAAACTTCGTCTACCGGTGTAATTTTAGGAATGGATGACGGTACAATTCCTAGTGGTGCTCCAGGTGGTTATGTTCCGGCTATGTATATAGATTCTAATGGTAAACTTCGAGCCACTTTGTATTGGCATAATAGCTCTGGTGCTCAGATAGTTAGTTCGGCTAGTTATAACGATGATACTTGGCATCATGTTGTAGACGTTTACAATAATGGCACAGAAACCTTATATGTGGATGGGACTTCGGTAGGTAGTCAATCTTCTGTCCCAGAATATGGCTATGCTGGTACTTATAAGTATTTTTATGGCACTGGTTATGGAACTGGTTGGCCCAATCACTCTGGAGGATGGAGTTATTTAAATGGTACTATGGATGAAATGCGGTTTTCTTCCACAGCCCGCACATCTGATTGGGTTAAAGCAAATTATAATTCTACTAATAACACAATGAACAGTTTTGGCACCGAAGATGTTTATGGTGTCACTGGGTTAACTTTAGGGTCTTCTATAAAAGCTACTTCTGTAACAGTAGATTCAGGAAAGATCTTTAGCTTGGGTGGAAGTTATACTTTAACCTTGACCGGTAATGGCGCTTCTGTATTTGTAGTAAGCGGAACCTTCGTCCCTTCAACAGGGACAGTAGAATTTGCTTCGGCTTCAACAACAGGAACAACAATTCCCGCTTTGACCTATTATGGTTTGACCATTAATAAGGCAAGTAATACTTTTACTGCAGCAGGGAGTATTGTAGCTAATAGCTTCGCTATAAATACTGGGACTTTTGTTGCTCCAGCGACAACTTTAACAGTTAATAATTTCGTCAACAATGGAACCTTTACTCATAATAGTGGGACAGTAGTTATTGGCCCGACTACCACTGGCCTGTTGTCTGCTGGGATAGAAAATAGTGTTACAACCACATTCAACAATGTTTCTATAGTTACTCCAGGGCTAACTGTACAAGTTCTAGAAGGTAGTACAAATATTTTTGCAGGTACTTTAACTATCACTGGCTCAAGTGGTAATCCAATTTTGATTAGAAGTATGGCAGGAGCAGAGCAATGGTTTGCCACTTTTAATACTTTGCCTGTCCTCTCATATTTAAACGTTCTTGACAGTGGTTGTTCTGGTGGTCTTACTGCGGCTCAAAGTGCTACAGTTTATAATCAAGGTAATAATGGCTCTTGTTGGGGATTTGTAGTTAATAGCGGAGGAGGTGGTTCTAGCGGAGGTGGAGCAGGGTCAAGTAGTGTATCTGATGGAGCTTCATCAATATTTACAGCCTCTGGAAGTTGGACTGCTCCTGCCGGTATTACATCAGTAGATGTAGCGGTGTGGGGTGCTGGTGGTGGTAGCGGTTATTATAGTGGTGGTGCTGGTGGTGGTGGTGCATATTCTAGAAAAAATGCAATTAGTGTAACTCCAGGTAACAGCTATACAGTAACTGTTGGAGCCGGTGGTAATGAGACCGTTGGTGGGGATTCTTGGTTCTCGGCGACTAATGTTGTTTTGGCTAAAGGTGGAGGTCTAGGAGTTTATGGTTTTAATGGCGGTGGCCCACCTTGTACTGGTGGAGCTGGTGGTAGTGCAGCTGCCGGAGTTGGTGACGTTAAATATTCTGGTGGTAACGGTGGTACAGGTGATTGTTATGGCGGAATGGGTGCTGGCGGTGGTGGTGGTGCAGGAAGCAGTAGCGATGGCGCTAATGGTAGTGGTGCTACTTACGGAGCTGGTGGTACAGGCAATAGTGGTGGTCATGGTGGTACAGGGGTAGGTCACAATATACCTCCTACAACAAATAGCTGGGGTGAAAACATTGGCGGTGGCGCGGGCTCATGGTCATACTATCTACCTGCTTATCACCCACGTGGTGGTCGTGGCGAAGTGAGAATTTATTACAACGGTGCTAGTGGTGGCGATGGTGATAGTGGAAGTTCGGGCGGTGGCGCCGGTTCAGGTGGTTCGAGCCAAGGCGGTGGCGCAACAAATAGCGGTGCCAGAAGTGCTGGAACTTTAGCTGATGATGCAACTGTAGGAAGTGTTGCTTGGACCAATCCTAGTAATGCACAGACTAGTGATGATGTTTATACTACATCTACTGGTATAGGTGTTGTTTCACATTATCTTAAGGCTACTAATTATGGTTTTTCTATACCATCAACAGCTACTATAAATGGCATTTATGTTGAATTAGAAAAAAAAGCCGCCAATACTGTTACAGATAATGAGATTAAAATTATAAAAGCAAATGGAGTTTTAGGTAATACAAATAAGTTGTCTGGATCAACTTGGCCTATTTCAGATACTTATTCTACTTATGGGGGATCTGCAGATCTGTGGGGTGAGTCTTGGACTTACGCTGATATTAATGATGCAGATTTTGGTGTCGCAGTTTCTGTCAATGTTACTGGTACAGGTGGAAGTTTTCATGAGGATGTAATGGTCTTAACACCTTTTGGAGAAAAAAAGATTAAGGATCTAAAAAGAGGTGATTTTGTTTGGTCATTTAATGATAAACAAGGGACAATGGAAATTAAGGAAGTGATTGGGTCATGGAGCTTCCCAATCGAAGTAGATAATAACCGTTATTTCTATATTTATGCTAATGGTAAGGTCACAAAAGCTACAGAGAATCACCGGTACTACGTTAACGGTGATTACATAAGAGCTGATGAATTAAAAGTTGGTGATATTTTAACAGATTTTAATCTCAGTACTTATCCAATAGAAAAAATTGAAATAGTTTCAAATACAGTAGATTTAGTTTGGGATATAGAAGTTCAAGATAATCATAATTTTTATGCAAATGGAATTTTAGTTCATAATCCTCCTTCAGCAACTGCATATATTGATCACGCAAGAATTACAGTATATTATTCAACTCCTGCACCAGGTCAAGGCGGCGGTGGTGGTGGCGCTTCACCGTAAGCTCCATAACCTGCAATAAAGTTATACAAAATCAATAAAACCTCAAGCATTCAAGCTTGGGGTTTTTATGTAGTATAATATAGAGAGATTAATTAGCCTTAATTTTGCATGGCAGACAATAATTCACAACCTCCTAGAATTCGAGTTAGTTCTTTTCAAGCTGCTCCACAGCCTGTGGTGCCACAGACACTAACTCAAGGTCTTCGCAATCAACCAACCTCTCCTCGTGTATCACGAAAATTGGTATGGATTGTTGTGATTATTTCTGGACTAATTGTTTTAGCTGCTTTAGGTTTATTTTTATTAACACGACAACAGTTAAATGAAGTTAAGCAGGATTTAGCTCAACAACAAGATGATCCAGCTTTAAAAATCAGAGAAGAAAATAAACTCCTCATAGCAGAAGTGGGAAAGTTAATCGTGTTGCCAGTCGATGAAGAGCCGACCATTGCTACAGTTTCCGATTTGAATAAATTAAAGGATCAACCTTTCTTTGCGAAGGCTCAATTAGGAGATAAAGTTTTGATCTACACCAATGCAAAGAAAGCCATTTTATTTAGACCCTTAGATAAAAAGATTATCGAACTGGCACCATTAATTAATAACCAGCCTTCAGAGCCTGCACCAGCAGACGCTGCTGCTCCGGCCGTCACTCCAACCCCAACCCCAACTCCTACTCCGACACCGTAGCAGTTAATATTATCCAAGAATTAAACCACTAGTTTATGCTGGTGGTTTTTTATTTTGGCTTGTTTAAACTACTTGATCTAAATTTGAGAAATACTTAAAGCCAGTTTTATGAGCACCTAGCTATGATTAGATTACAAAACTCAGGAGGAAGAAAATGAAAATTAATCTAATCAAATTTACGGAAGTGTTCATGCTATTGATTTTAGTTGTTGGGTTGTCGTGGATGGCTGTGCCTGTGCAAGCTCAAATCAAAACTCGTATAATCAAGCCTGTAGCAAGTGCACCAGATTATAATGGTATGTATGGCGGCAGTCCTTATACAGGTTCTGCACGCTATACCACTTTATATAGAGACAATCAGGATGATGGTGTAAGTAGTGGTTGTCGTGGTGAGGGATGTGGTAAGCATCCAGGTGTAGATATTGCTATTGCTTCGGGTACAGATATCGTTTTGCCATTAAGTGGCGAAGTTGTGATTTCTCGATGTGATAGTTCTTGGGGTGGTTTGTTAGTGATTCGTTCTAGTCACCCGTCCCGTTCTTGGGAAAACATCTATCAAACCTTTGCTCATTTAAAGGCTAGGCAATATAGCTACGGAGTGGCTGTGAATGTCGGTGATTATATCAACGCCGGAACAGTAATCGGTAAGAGCGGCGGTGGAATCCGCGATGCCTGCCGTGGTAATTCCACAGGGGCGCATCTGCATTACCAGATTGATAAAGATGATGGTAATTCCGAGCCATATTACCCGAGTTCTGGGACTTTAAACTATCGAGATGATAGTTATATAGTAAGCTCTAAGACTTATAATCCAATGCTTTTGTTGCAGGGAGGGTATAGGTGGAAATTTGCCCAAGATGGCAACCGAGAGTTATGGGATTTGTATAACTTAAGTTCATGGGGTGTGTCAGGTAATGCACTTTGGATGGACGGGGATTATGATCCATACATTACCCGAAGTGGTTTAACTAATTGTGGGCTCTCGCGTTCTTGTAGTAGTTCTATTGCCGCCGAAGCATCGGACTATTCTCGTGTGTATCTCGATCTGTATAATGTCTGCTCATCAACATATGGAAAGATTTATTTTACAACTAACACTGAACCCTATTTCGATGAAACTAAAACACTGGCATATTTCCCCACTATTTTTGGTTCCAGTACTGGCCCGTTCAATGGCTATATCTCCGGGTTGTCAAATTATAAATGGTCGGGGATTATAACTGGTTTAAGAGTTGACCCCAGTGAACAATGTTCGTATGGTTTCGACCCTACCTATTATGGAGAGATTGGATTAATTCGCTAGCTATCTATTTAGATAGCACGGTGGTATTAATTTAAGGCGCATGTAATTTTACCTGCGCCTTTTTTAACTAGAAAGTTATTTAAGAAAAAGCTATAATAGGTAAGTAAAAATTAATTGAATTTATGGCAGAAACATATCTATATACTTTAGTGAGTGTGTTAATAATAAGTGCGATGTCTTTGATAGGAATTGTTGCGTTAGGAATAAGGCAAGACTTCTTAAAAAAGATGCTGCAATACTTAGTTAGTTTTTCGGCCGGTGCGTTATTAGGTGATGTGTTCATTCACGTAATTCCCGAGATATCCGAAACAGGTTTTAGTCCAATGGTTGGAATATACTTTTTAATAGGAATTGTAATATTCTTTCTTTTAGAAAAATATATTCTTTGGCATCATTCTCATGATAATGAGCACAGTGAAACTGTCCACTCGTTAGTCTATGTGAGTATGATCGGTGATTCCCTCCATAACTTTATTGATGGTATGGTCATCGCCGCTAGTTTTATTGTTAGCCCAGCTTTGGGAATAGCAGCCACAGTTGCAGTGGTATTGCATGAGATACCTCAAGAGATTGGTCAGTTTGCAATTTTGGTTCACGGAGGGTGGAGTAAAGCTAAAGCTTTGTTGTATAACTTTGCATCAGCATTAACTTCCATTCTTGGAGCTTTAATTGTTTTGGTCTTTGCTCGTGATATCGAAACTCCTCAGATCTTGTTAGCTTTTGCTGGGGCAAGCTTCATTTATTTATCAATGTCGGATATTATCCCAGAATTGCACAAAGAGCGATCTCCATTAAAGTCTTTTTGGCAGATTGTTTGTTTCGTAATCGGAGTTGTTGTTATGGCTTTGTTGTTAAAGTTGGAATAATTTATTTGAACCGTGATATAATATTATCAAGTAAGTAATCTATTATATGATCACGAAAGTAAAAAGTGGTTCTGATAATCGTTATTTTATCTGGACAATAGTTTTTTTACTAGTCTCCGGAGTGTCGTTGGTTAGCTATATAATGATCTCTGATATTAACCAATCTACCGAGTTACAGACAGCCGAAATTCTAGTAAGGAAATAAAAGATTCCCTTCTCGTTACGATGAGAAGGGGATTTTTTTATTGTAATTTTAGTAAATAAATCACTTGATTTTTTTAGAAAATTATGCTATACTATTATTAGTTAAATTCAAATTGAGTCAAAAATAAACTCAACTCGAATAAGTACAAGCCTGATAAGGGCAGGGAAACAAAAACAAAAATACAAATGAATAATCTAGCAAGCTACCTTCCACGAACAGTTGGTATCTCTGAGGCTTTTGGAGCTTTAGAGTTTCCTACGTTCAAGAAATTATTATGGTCAGTGCATGATCATGTAATTCCTCACGAACGAAATAATTATCACCCACATATTTTGAGCCACCGTGTTTTGGCTCTTCTTTCAATTTTAGTTGTTTCTATAAAAATTGCTAGTATCTCTTTTGTTGCGTTAAGTCCTGCGGCAACTACTTTAGCATCAAGTATTTCGAACGAGACAATTGTTAGCTTAGCTAATAGCGCTCGAGTTGCTGGAGGATTGCCAGAGCTTACAACTAGTAGCTTGCTTTCTAAGGCAGCGCAGAATAAAGCTAACGACATGTTAGCTAAACAATATTTTTCTCACAACACTCCTGATGGTGCAACACCTTGGAGTTTTATCAAAGCTGTGGGGTATAGCTATACAACCGCAGGTGAAAATTTAGCCATCGACTTTACAGATGCGGATAGCGTACAGTCTGCTTGGATGAACAGTCCAGGGCACCGCGCTAATATAATGAACAAAAATTTTACACAGGTAGGAATCGGTATAGTTAGTGGAACTTTCGATAATCATCCAACAACTATTGTTGTGCAAATGTTTGGTAATCCACTGAATGCGCCAGTAACTTTGAAGGAGTCACCAACTGTAGTCGCGCCAGCACCAGCTCCTGCACCTGCACCAACTCCTACACCTACACCTGTTGCACCTGCACCAAGTTCTGCTCCAGCTCCTACACCGGTCGCAGTGACATCACCAGTCACTGTGTCTTCGCCAGTCACAGTACCTGCAACAAAAGATATTCCAACAATCAATCTTAGTCCAGAACAACCTCTTGCAATCATAGAAACAAAAACTGCCAAGCAAGGCAACAATTTATACCTAGAAGTTCAGACTACTCCTAACGCAGTTAAGGCCTTAGCCTTCTTTGGTGCTAGTAGTGTTATGTTAGATCCATTAGGTAATGGTTTGTGGCAGACATCAATTCCAATTAGCTCATTAGACCAGTACGATAATTTAGTTGTCCAAGTCGCGGATCTTAATGGCAAGATGCATCAACAACCTGTAGTTGAATTTAGCAAGGGCTTAAACCAAAGTTATAACGGTAATGTAGAAGGTGCTCAGGTTACTGTCTTCGGTACTTCCTTCAATCCAAAAATTTGGGAAGAGAAAGCTTTGATGTTAGTCTTGGCTGGATTACTCACTTTGCTTGTTTTGGCAATTGCGATTAGACGTCATGTCCAGCATTTAAGCTTGGTAGCCAATACTTCGTTTGTGGCTATGTTGGTGGCCATGCTATTGATTATATAAAATAAAAATAAATAACTAAAATAAAAAACACCTTGCCATTCGGCAGGTGTTTTTTAAGTGGTGGGCGTGCCAGGAATCGAACCTGGGACCTCGTCATTATCAGTGACGCGCTCTAACCATCTGAGCTACACGCCCTAGTAGCAAAATAAATACTTCTTTTGCTAGCGTAGCCATAATATTAACAAAAACACGCAGGAAAATCAAGAGTCGGTATTATTCTCCAGGGATGGTGATATTGGCAGTGCCAAAGTCTAGAAAACCACCCATCCAGAGTAAAGCGCCAGCGATCATGATTAGACCAATCAGACGCCACCAAGAGTAAGTTCCCGCAAATGGGGCTGGTAGCCATTCATCGGCAAAACCGACTTTACCAACTTGATTGGTTATCCAAACGGTGTATTTCATGAATAGAACACCCAACACTATTAATAGAGGTCCTAAAATAAATTTCATATACTATATTATACTACATAAAATTAAAACACTCTAAACCAAATATCTTCTCATATAATAAAACAACCACAATTGTGGTTGTTTTATTTGGTGGACCCCAGCGGGCTCGAACCGCTCACCTCCGCAGTGCAAATGCGGCGCTCTACCAGATGAGCTAGGGGCCCATACTTCGTGATTCTAGAATCAAGTTATTATAGATACCATATCCATAACTCAAATATTGTACCAAAGCTTTTGGATTTTGACAATACACCTAAAAATATAGTATTATAAAAAAGACATTTAAGGGGTTTGCCCTTATATACCGACTATTTTAAAAAAATTCGAAACAAAACTGCTAGTAATTAACATAAAAAATAAAGATGGCGTGGTTTGGTAAAGACAAATCAATTTTGGGCATAGATATTGGCACTCAATCTATTAAACTCATTCAAATTCGTACCGAGGACAAGCAAGTTGAGACATATGGCATAGTAGAAATGGAAGAGCCAGTGACAATGCAGAGTACTCCAGAAGTTATTGCTAAAACAGCAGAGTTATTGGCTAATCTTGTGGCTCGCGCGAGAGTTACGACTAAGCGCTGTGTTGTTAGTTTGCCTAATTCCGCGGTCTTTACCTCTGTAATAGACATGCCAAAGATGACTGATGATGAGTTAGACTCAGCAATACAATATGAGGCTAAAAAGTATATTCCATTACCACCATCAGAAGTTTCAATCTCTTGGAGCTTGATTTCCGAAGACACCGAAAAAAATTCGATTAAAATTTTATTAATAGCAGTACCAAAACAGATTAGAGATATTTACGTAAAAATATTTCAACTAGCTGGTCTAGAGTTGGAAATAATCGAGATCGAAGCCCTGGCTTTAATACGAGGATTAGTTCCTGACAAAACCAAAAATTGTGTTATAATTGATATAGGTGGAAAAGTTACAGGAATTAATTTTGTTAAACAAGGATTACTGCAACTGACACGAAATTTAAACATCGGTGGAGATACAATTACCGAAAAAATTTCGCAAACCCTTAATTTACAGACAGCTAGAGCAGAACAATTCAAACGAGACTTTGGTTTAAACTCTACAGAGTTTCTACCTGAAGCCGTTAAACCGGTAATTGATAGTATTAAATCAGAGATCAAACAGGTCATTGATTTGTACAAATCCCATGGGGTAAATGTGGATAACCTAATTCTAGTAGGTGGTGCCGCTCAAATGCCTGGTTTAAAAGAATTCTTTGCCGATCTAGCCCCTTCCGTGATTTATGGAAATAGTATTGAATCGTTAAAGTATCCAGAGCAGGTGGCTCCAGTGCTAAAACGTTTTTCTATGCAATTAGCAGTGTCAATCGGTTTGGCTATGAGACAGTCAAACCAGTAACTAATCAAAATCAAGAAACCAAAACTAAAAAATGGCTGAAATTAATTTATTAGATTCCCAAGCACATTCTAGTGCTATAAAAACACAAGGTAAGCTGTGGTTGCTTCGTATTATAACCATAGTGTTTTTTGCGGCCTTAATCGGTTATGTATTGTTATTCATCTGGGGCTGGACTACTAACAGTAGTATTACAAAAGAAAAGGCCGAGATCGCCCAATATCAAGCTGATATAAAAGATAACAAGCAACGTCAAGAATTATTAACTCGACAAGGTCAGTTAAAGAACGTAAACCAGTTACTAGCTTCTCATAAATACTGGTCTCCAGTTTTACCAGAACTAGCTCGAGTTACCCTAACTTCTGCAAAATATACTTCGATTACAGCAAATGCAAAGGGTGAATTAGAATTAACTGTGATAACTCCTTCCTATTCTGAGGCAGAAAAGTATCTTCAAGTTTTTGATTTACCAGAATATAACAAGCAATTTTCTAATGTAAAGGTTATGGCTTTGACTAAGGCTCAAGTTGGGGACTTATTACAAACAACCATGAGATTGCGTTTAACTCTTAATCCAACCTTTTTAAAGAAGTAGGCATATTTTATGGCAACCCCAAATTTAAACCAAATTTCCAAATCAAAACAGTTACAGAGCCCAATTTTCCAATCGGTGTTATTGATTATAGCTACGATTTTATTGTGGTGGTTTGTAATTTCTCCTAAATACAGCTCTGTGATGACTCAAAGAGCAGACTTAAAAGTTTTAAGTGGGCAAAGACAGGTTTTTGAAGAAGAACAAGCAGAGTTAAACAAGTTAATCGCAAAGTTAGAATCATCAGAAGAAGAAGTTAAGCTTTTAGATGAAGCTTTGCCTCTGTCTAACAGGCCTACTCAAATCGCAGTTCTGTTAGAAAGCTACGCTAGATCTTCAAGTTTAGAAATTCCACAAATTAATATCCAAGACCCAGACAAGGGCATAGCAGCCGCTAATAAAGCTGTATTAGAAGAACCATATAAATCAGAACGTGATTTAAATACTATTAAAGTAGGGGTTAGTGTGACTGGTACTGTTGATCAATTTAAAAACTTTCTAGAATTGTTAGAAACTTCAGGCCGTATTGTTGATATCGATAGTTTGGAAGTGACTAGCGGGGAAGGATCCACAAAATTTACAGTTGATCTTTTGACTTATGCATTTGAACCTTTATAAACAACTATGAGAAAACTTTTAACAATCATAATCACAATTGCTGCATTGGGTGGGGCTGTAATACTCGGTTATTCAGCTTTAAGTAAAAAAACCCCTCCACAGGCAACAGGGCCGTCTTCTACTATTTTGCCTTATGGTACTGCCTTGGATTTTAATAATTTACAGGATTTTAATAAGACCAATCGTCTGTTTCCTTACCCTGCTGTAACACCAACAGAGATTGGTGCTCCCACAGCAGCTTTGGTTCCTTAAAACATAACCTTATGGCCATAGCAAAACCTAATGCGGCGGCTGCGCAACTAACTTCTTTCGAAAAGTTTTTATTGGACCATGGTTTCCTCAATAAGTATCAGCAAGATAAGTTCTTAACCATCAAATCTGCTAAATATGGTTCGGCAGATGCAAAACTCGAATTAGAGCAGGTAGTTGGGTTGTTAGCCAGCGAAAAAATACTAGATGATGAAGATGTCGCTAAAGCTAGAGCGGCATTTTTAAACTTACCATATATCGATTTATCTACTGTCACAACACCAGAGGAGGTATTTTCTTTGGTTCCAGAAGAGTCTCGGATGTTTTACAAAATGGTGCCATTCGAGTTAGCTGGGCGTGACTTAAAAATTGCGTTAGTTGACCCTAGTAATATTCAAGCCTTAGAAGCCTTGGAGTTTTTGGGTCAAAAAAATAATTTTCAAATAAGAGTTTATGTATCTTCAAGGTCTGGGATCGAAGCCTTTTTAGCTGGTGTAAAGCGAGATTTAAAAACTGTTGTAGGGCAAGCTTTAGAAGACATTGCTACCAAGGAAGAAACAGAAAAAGCTAGCCCGGCTGGCCAAAAAATTATTAGAGAAGAGGCTTCCCAGGCTGTTACCGAGGAAGAGCCAATCATTAAAATTGTAGATGTAATTCTTTCTAATGCCATCGACGCTAATGCTTCCGATATTCATATTGAACCATCAGAAAATGACGTCCGGGTTCGTTATCGTATTGATGGTATTCTTCACACAAGTTTACGTTTACCAAAAAATGTCCTTTCGGCTATTGTTTCTCGTGTAAAGATTTTATCTAACTTAAAAATTGACGAACAGCGTTTACCTCAAGACGGTCGTTTCCATGTGGATTTAGGAAAGAAATCTGTTGATTTACGTGTTTCGACTCTTCCATTGATGTATGGGGAAAAGATCGTAATGCGTATTCTAGATAAGACTGCCAAAGTTCCAACTTTAGAAGAATTGGGTTTGCGCGGGCGCGGACTAAAGTGGGTTATGGAAAATATTAATAAGACTCATGGGGTGTTTTTGATCACTGGTCCAACCGGTAGTGGAAAATCTACAACTTTATATTCAATCTTAACAATTCGTAATACAGTTGATGTCAACATTGTTACTTTGGAAGATCCTGTTGAGTATTTTATCGAAGGTGTTAACCAAAGCCAGATTAAACCAGAAATTGGGTTAACATTCGCATCGGGTTTACGTAGTATTTTGCGTCAGGACCCGAATATTGTAATGGTAGGGGAAATCCGTGACGAAGAAACAGCAGAACTTGGTGTTCACGCCGCTTTAACAGGGCATTTGGTGTTCTCTACACTCCATACTAATAATGCAGTTGGTGCTATCCCACGTTTAACTAATATGGGTATCGAAGAGTTTTTGTTGTCTGCCTCGGTAAATTTAATCATGGCTCAACGTTTGATTCGAAAACTTTGTGATGATTGCAAGAAGCCTACTAAAATCAGTGCAGTTTTACAAAAGGAAATTGATGATACTCTGAAAGTTGTTCCAAAAGAGTATTTAGACGGCATTGATGTGGCAAATACAGTTGCTCACGAAGCTGTGGGTTGTGATAAATGTGGCAATATTGGTTATAAGGGCCGAATGGGCATTTTTGAAATTATGCCGATGTTTGCCGAAATTCAAGATATTCTTTTTAGTAAACTTCCAGCTTATAAAATTTATGAAGCAACCGCGAAACTTGGAATGATTACTATGAAGCAGGATGGAATTTTAAAAGTGTTGCGTGGCGAGACCACAATGGAAGAAATTGCTCGCGTAACTACAGAATAACCAAGCAAAATAACTCTCAATATGGAAGCAATCATTACAAAACAATATTCATTTCGAAATCAACCTTTTTATGATTTAGTGGGCACGACAGTTGGTTTGGTTGATAGTGATTTTCAATCTTTAAGTTTTTATACACAAAAACTTAAACAGGCTAATTTAGAAGTTGTGGGATTCGAGTCTTTGCTAGATTTATCTGATCAGGTTTTAGTTTTGCCGATTTCTGCAGTAATTTTTAGTCCAAAGATAGAGAAATTCAGTAGCGAACTAAATGCCCTTAGTCAGTTTATTGCTCAAAATCCTCAGCTACCCTTGATTACAATGGCTAAAACCATGCAAGAAATGCAAATTGATGCTATTATGAAGCTAGGAGCTAGGTTGCACATCAATCGTGATTTGTCGCAGCCTCGCGATTTATTGATCGCGTTACAACAAGTAATGAAATAAAAACAAATTTATGTATAAAGCCAGCGAGTTAGAATTAGATAAGTTATTAGCAATAACCTTAGAGCGTAGCGCCTCCGATCTTCACTTAGAAGTAGGTGAGCCGCCAATTTTGCGTATCGACAGCACCATTTACCGTTTGGAAGATTATCAAATATTGAGTGCCGATGCTGTGTCAGACCTTGTAGGAGTCATGTTGAATGATGTCCAGAAGAAGCATTTGGGTGAAAATATGCAGTTGGATTTTTCTTATGCTTATAAGGATAATGCACGTTTTCGTGTTAACGTTTACAAGGCTCAAGGTGTTTGGAATGCTGCGTTCCGTTTAATCCCAACTAACATTCGTACTTTAGAAGAATTGAATTTACCTCCAATCCTTAAAAAGTTTACCCAGTACAAGCAAGGTTTGGTTTTAGTGGTAGGTCCAACTGGTCATGGTAAGTCCACAGCCTTGGCGTCCATGATAAATGAGATCAACAACACTCGTTCCGAACATATTTTAACTATTGAAGATCCTGTAGAATTCTTATTCACTCACAAACAGTCATTTATTTCTCAGCGTGAAGTTGGGGAAGATGCTCTATCCTTCGACTTAGCTTTAAAAGCTGCTTTGCGTGAAGATATTAACGTTGTGTTGGTAGGTGAAATGAGAGATCTTGAGTCTATTTCTGCGACTTTGACTTTGGCAGAAACTGGTCACTTAATTTTTGCCACAATGCACACTAACGACGCTGCTCAGAGTGTGGACCGTATTGTCGATGTATTCCCAGGCGATCAGCAAGGTCAGATTAGAGCTCAGTTAGCCAATACCTTACTCGGAGTCGTTAGTTTGAGACTATTACCAAAAGTTGGTGGTGGCCGTATTCCTGCTAGCGAGATCATGGTTGTAAACCATGCTATCCGTAACGTCATCCGCGATAACAAAATTTATGAAATAGCCAACATTATTCATACTAACATCGAGGAGGGCATGATGCCTTTAGATAAAGCGTTGGCTCAGCTAGTCCAGCAGGGTTTAATAGAGCGTAGTGTAGCCGAAAACTATGTTCTAGACCCAGATTACTTCATGTCACTATTAGGTTAATTAGGTTAAAAAGATAATAGATGAAATTTACATACCAAGCACGCGATCAAAAAGGAGATTTAAAAAAAGGTTTTGTTATTGCAGCAACTATTGCAAAGGCAGAACAATTATTGGCCAATAACGGGTTGATTATTATCAACTTAGCTGTTCAAAAAGAAAACCTATTTACAAAAATTGAAGAAGTAATTAACCGAGTTAATTATAAAGATTTAGTAGTGTTTTCTAGGCAGCTTTCTACTTTAGTAGCTGCTCGAGTGCCTATTCTTCAATCTTTACGTATTTTAGAAGCTCAAGTAGCTAGTAAAGGTTTAACAGTAGTAGCCAGAAACTTGATCGCTGATGTTGAAAGTGGTCAAAGTTTATCTTTGGCGATGTCTCGTAACCCAGAAGTGTTTGGTAACGTATACGTGAGTTTAGTTAGATCTGGTGAAGCATCTGGAAAGGTTTCGGATAGTTTATCATATTTAGCGGACCAGTTAGAAAAAGACTATGAACTTCGTTCTAAGGTTAAAGCCGCACTCACTTATCCAGGCTTCGTATTAACTGCTTTGCTGATTGTTGGTGTGTTAATGTTTAAATTTGTACTACCGAGTTTGGTGGGGATTTTAAAGGAACAGGGCGCAGATTTACCTATTATTTCTCGTGGATTAATTTCCTTTACAGATTTCTTTCAAGTTTATTGGTGGTTGGTGTTGCTAGTTTTCTTTGGTGTTTTGATCTTAGGGCGATATTATGTGTCTACCGACAGTGGTCGTTTTATGTGGGACTCTTTTAAATCTAAAGTTCCAGTAGTTGGACCGTTGATGCAAAAAATTTACATGGCCAGATTTGCTCGCAACCTTTCTACTTTAGTAGCAGGTGGTATCCCAATTATTCAGTCTTTGAAGATAATTAGCGAGGTCATCAATAATAAGGTTTACAGAGAGATTCTATTAGAAGCCGCAGATCAAGTTACTAATGGTAAGGCGATAAGTGACTCATTAGCTAAGTATGCTGAGTTCCCACCATTGGTTACTCAGATGGTTAGAGTAGGTGAGCAAACTGCTGAACTAGATACTATCTTGCAGAAGTTAGCTAATTTTTATGAAAAAGAAGTTGATTCACAGATAGCCACTTTGGCTAGTTTGTTAGAGCCAATCGTAATGGTAATTTTAGGTATTGGCGTAGGATTGTTAGTAGCAGGTGTGTTGCTACCAATTTACAACTTAGCAAGCTCGATAAGTTAACTGTTGATAAATATTTTTGAGCGGTAGTTACTTGTATGGTATAATCAAATTAAGTAAATTTAATATA
>CAZRKK010000005.1:0-61514 GCA_964600695.1 uncultured Candidatus Saccharibacteria bacterium | reverse complement strand
ATTTTTGAGCGGTAGTTACTTGTATGGTATAATCAAATTAAGTAAATTTAATATAGATGATCAGTTGGGGGAGCTGTGACTTCTTTAATCCAAGGAGAATGGGGGTGAATAAGATGAAACAAAACAATCAAAAAGGTTTTACTTTGATCGAACTTTTGGTGGTAATTGCCATCATTGGTTTGTTAGCTTCTGTAGTCTTACTCGCGCTGAACTCAGCTCGTGTTAAGGCTCGTGACGCAAAGCGTATCGCTGATGTTCGTCAGCTAGCAAGTGCTCAAGAATTGTACAGCAATGACAACTCTGGAAGCTATGCAACTAGCGCTGCTGCGTTGGTAACCGGAAGTTATATTGGTACAGTTCCTACAGCTCCAACTGGTGGAAGTTGTTCAAGTACTAGCTACACCTTCGGTGGCGGCGGTACATCTGCTTTCGCTATTGGGTTCTGTTTAGAACAAACAACAGCAGGTTATGGTCCTGGAGCTCATACAATTAGCCCTAGTGGTATTAACTAGTTTAAAAAAAGCAGTCGTTAATTCGACTGCTTTTTTTATTTGGGGTACAATTTTGACATGAGTTTACTAAGGAAGTTTCGTATTCCATTTTCAGAAGATAAAGTTTTTGGGTTTTTATTACTTGGGTTGGCGGGGTTATCTTTACTGGTTATGCAGTCATTTTTGAGCGGTAGTTACTTGTATGGTATAATCAAATTAAGTAAATTTAATATAGATGATCAGTTGGGGGAGCTGTGACTTCTTTAATCCAAGGAGAATGGGGGTGAATAAGATGAAACAAAACAATCAAAAAGGTTTTACTTTGATCGAACTTTTGGTGGTAATTGCCATCATTGGTTTGTTAGCTTCTGTAGTCTTACTCGCGCTGAACTCAGCTCGTGTTAAGGCTCGTGACGCAAAGCGTATCGCTGATGTTCGTCAGCTAGCAAGTGCTCAAGAATTGTACAGCAATGACAACTCTGGAAGCTATGCAACTAGCGCTGCTGCGTTGGTAACCGGAAGTTATATTGGTACAGTTCCTACAGCTCCAACTGGTGGAAGTTGTTCAAGTACTAGCTACACCTTCGGTGGCGGCGGTACATCTGCTTTCGCTATTGGGTTCTGTTTAGAACAAACAACAGCAGGTTATGGTCCTGGAGCTCATACAATTAGCCCTAGTGGTATTAACTAGTTTAAAAAAAGCAGTCGTTAATTCGACTGCTTTTTTTATTTGGGGTACAATTTTGACATGAGTTTACTAAGGAAGTTTCGTATTCCATTTTCAGAAGATAAAGTTTTTGGGTTTTTATTACTTGGGTTGGCGGCTGTATCCATGGCTGTGGTGACAGCTTTTTCTTATCCATATGAAAACCCAAAGTTTATTTTTTGGTCTATTTTAATCGGGTTGAGTTTATTCTTTGCAATCAGAAGTAAAAAGACTACTTTTTATTTACCTTCTTCAATTGTTGTTGTACTAGTTGTATTGTGGGTTTGTGCCTTATTAGCAACTATTTTTTCATTTGATTCTATTAACAGCTTGGTTGGTATAAGTAACAGAATGACTAGTTCGCTGTGGTTTTATTCTTTATGGTTGGTGACTATATTTTTGTTCAGTTCTTTGGATAAAGAGAAACTCATAGTAATCCTTAAGGCTTGGACTATCATTGGTGCAATAATAAGTTTATGGGCCATACTTCAGTTCTTTGGACTGGGTTTTTACGAAGGAGTAAATGCTCCTATTAGAAGTTTGGTGCCTAGTTTTTTGGGAAACCCTAATTTTGCTGGTATGTATATATCAGCTGCGTTATTTATTCCAATGTGGTTTATAGCTTCTCCACAATTCACAAATCGATTTAGGATCTTCTCGTTTTTTGTTGGTGGATTAAATATAATCGCATTGGTATTATTTGCCAGTCGTGGAGCTGTAATTGCAACAATTGCAGGCTGTGTTGTTCTCACTATAGGATTTTTAATTAAAAGACATTGGAAGTATGCACTAGCAACTATCGTCACCATTTTCATAATCTTTAGTTTGAGTGCAGTTTATATAAATTTCGCAAGGGAGATGGGGAATTCCATTACAGTCACAGATAGTTCTGCTCAGCAGCGATGGTATTTATGGGATTATAGTTTTAACTACATTGCTCAACATCCAATTATAGGAAGTGGTTTGGGTAACTTCGGCATTGTTTATAAGCAAAATAATGAAAGTCATTTGGCTAATATTATTTGGTTTGACGATGCACATAATGTTTTTATACAGACTGCATTGAGTGGTGGAGTGTTTTTGATGTTAACACTGTCTATACTATTTGTATTGGTATTTTGGTTTTTGTATAGGGAATTTAAGAATTCTAATAAGACACTTCATCTTTATTTGGCAGCTGCTTTAGTATCATGGCTTGTGAGTGCATCTTTCAATCCCGTCAGTGTGTCTAATTGGTTTATCTTGGCCTTGTTATTAGCTTTGGCTTTGCATTCCACACAAAATAATGATTTTGCTAAATTTAGTTATTATAAAATTACTGGATATTTTTTTTCTATTGCTTTAATATTGTTTGGGGTTAGTTTTTTGCTTAGTGAGATATTTTTCTATTCAGCCTCATTAGATTTAGGTGGTAACAAAAGAATAAATTTACACTTAGCCAATGCTTCCAGCTATGTCAATCCAACTAATATAACTGCGATTTTAAAGATGGCAGATGAAAGATTTAACGCAGGGGATTATCCCGGTGCTCATCAAGCTTATAGACAACTCGAATCCTTACATCCTTCGTCTAGTGATGTGATGCAAGAAGTTGTATTGGGGAATATTAAATTATGGAATAAAACCCAGGATGACTACTATAAGCAAGAAGCATATCGTACCATTCTAATTTTTGTTAAAAATTTTCCAAATCATTTTACCACAAGAACTAATAGCGCTAATTTATACATAGGTTTAGGGGATTACCCCCTCGCTTTGAAAGAAGCCCGTGAGTATGTGATTCAGAGTAACGGGAGTTATGATAGTTGGCTACTATTAGCAAATATATATCAGAAAATGGAGAAAAATGATATGACTCAGAGTACTTTAAAAAAGGCTTATAAATCTTCCCCATCATCGGATCTAAGAAAGTTTATTAATTCAAAATAAACTTGCTTGGTCTTCTTTAGCATTGTATCGATTGTGTGCTGTTGCGATGCTAAATTTGACTTTATACCCATATCTTCCCAAAGTTCTGTGTTTTGCATCAAAACACTGATAGATTTTGACAACAACTCTGGTGAATTAGGCTCAATTAATAGTCCAGAATTCTCTAACAACTCAGTTACTCCACCTACTCGGGTGGCGATTATAGGTAGCCCAGCTTGCATGGCTTCTAAAAGTCCAAATGGCAAGCCTTCATATCGTGAAGGCAAGATAAAAATATCAAATGCTTTTAAATACACCGAAGCATTTTTTTTACCCCCCAAAAACTTCACTGTATTTTGAAGTTTAAGTTCAATGATTAAATCATTTAATTTTTTAAGATCTGGTCCATCGCCAATTATCACAAGTGTGCAGTTACTTTTGATATCTTCTGGTAATAGAGAAAAACTTTTAATCAGTATATCAACCCCTTTAAGGTGTTGAAGTCTGGCTATTGTTCCAATTATGGTTTTAGATTCAGGAATTAATAACTCTTTTCGAGAAATTTGTTTTGTTTTAAAATCTATGGGCGCTATTCCATTATTGATTGTTCTTATCTTGTTTGATCCTACAACCCCATATTTAATTAGTAGTCGACTGTCATTATTTGAGACCGTAATAATCCTGTCCCTAAATAATGAAGCAAACTTTTCTACGAGTATGTAGACTTTTTTAATAACAGCTGAGTTTGTTTCCATCAATGATAGACCATGGACCGTAAATACTGTTTTTTTACCACATAATTTCCCCGCCATACTTGCAAGAATTCCTGCCTTGGTAGAATTAGAATGGACAATATCCACTTTTGAATTTTTTATAATAAACAACAATTCCACGAATGCCAAAAGATCATAAAAAGGATTAATAGCCCTTTTCATAAATCGCAATGGGATAGTGCGAATTTGTTCTCTTTTTGCTGTATCCAGTAAATAATTTGATTCTGTCCCAGTAGCAATTACTCCTTGGAAATGTTTAGCCAAATCGAGTACATATTTTTGTGCACCTCCTATGTCACCTGAGGTTATAATATATAAAATTTTCATGGTATACTAACCTATAATATATGTTTTTATGGATTATATAAAGAGTATAGAAAAAACTTATCGATCAAGCGGGGGAGGAGACTACCACCATCAAATTCATGCCATTTCCGAAAAAGCTTATGATTTTATTGCAGAGAATCGAAGGCAAAAATTTCAACCATACATTCAAACTAATCAATCTGTATTAGAATTTGGTGTAGGTCAAGGTTGGAATTTATCGAAGATAGTCGCTAGTAAAAAATCTGGTTACGACTTATCAGATGTTGGAGGTGTACTATTAAAACATGGAATAGATTTTTATAATAATTTAGAAGATATTGAGGGATTGTCTTTTGATGTAGTGCTGTGTTCCCATGTTTTAGAACATGTAGCTGCCCCAGCTGAGATTTTAGATAATATTAAGAAACTTTTAAAAGAAAACGGAACCTTGGTTTTAGCCGTCCCTTACGAAAAACAACGGCGCTTCCGCAAATTCCACAGTAATGAACCCAATCATCACATCTATTCATGGAATGTTCAAACTTTAGGGGCGTTAGTGGAGAAATGTGGGTATACAGTTGAGTATTCAGGGCTTAAACCTTTTGGTTATGAGCGTTTTGTTGCAAACATTGCAGCTAGATGGAGCTTGCCATTCGTTTTTTATAAATTGGGGTTATTTTTTCTAAGACTTATTAGACCTGAACAAGAAGTATTTATAGTTGCACGAAATTCTAATTAAGTTGTAATGCCCTCACTAAATCCCCAAAAATTTTGGCTTCTTATTTTACCAACTATTGCTTGGTTTTATATAGGTTTATTTATCACTATCTTAATTTGGTACCCTAGTGGATTATCCGAATTAGAGATGCAGGAGCATGTCGTAAATTTTTCTGTGATTTACGTTTTTTGGTTAGTAGTATTTTTTATATACACTTTATTTGATCTTTCCACTTTTCGGTCTGCGACATTAATTATCTCCCGCTTACTAGGTGCCATGCTAACAAGTGGTGTGGCTGCAACAGTATATTTTTATTTTCAACCCGCTTTTATCTTAACTCCACGCCGATTTCTCCTGGCGCATTTGTTTTTTACTATGATCGGTTTGGGTATTTGGTATTTAATGATTCAAAAGTTGCTCCCACAAATTTGGAAGCGTAGCTTATATTTGCATCCATTAGTCTATGCTCAAAATTTACACACCGGGATTGAACAATATTTGAATTTAAACAAAACCTTAGGGTGGAATTTTTCTGGTAAGTTCGATGACGAGGCATTTTCAGCTGGCGCGAAGCAAAAAATCACAGTGGTGTTGCCTATAAACTTAGAGTTCGAAACTCAAGAGTTGCAAAACTTGTTTTCTTACAAACGACTCGGTGTTGAATTTATCGAATATCATCGTTTTATTGAACAAACTCAGCGTATGGTCCCTTTAGAAAGAGTTAGCGAAGTTTGGTTTTTGCGTTCTATTAGCTACACTCCACGTAGATTGAGCGATGCCATCAAGAGGTTAATAGATATTTGTGTCGGAGCGATTGGATCCATTTTACTTTTGGTGTTGTTGCCTGTAATTACTTTGTTAATTAAGTTAGATTCTCCTGGTTCTATATTTTTTATTCAGAAACGTGTGGGCCGTTTTGGTAAACCATTCAGATTATATAAATTCAGAACCATGACTAGCGGGACAAGTAATAATACTTGGACAGAAACAGGGGATAAAAGGATCACTAGAGTAGGGTGGTGGTTGCGAAAACTCCGTTTAGACGAGCTACCTCAATTATGGAATATATTTATTGGCAATATGAGCTTAGTTGGGCCTCGCCCAGAGCAGGTTAATATCGTAGAGCAGTTAAAAGCTCAGATCCCTTACTATGACGAGCGGCACATAGTTAAGCCAGGTTTAACTGGTTGGGGCCAGCTTCATGTTTATGCTAATTCCTTAGAAGGAACAAGGTTGAAATTACAATATGATTTTTATTATATTAAACATCGAAGCTTGTGGTTTGATTTAGAAATAATCCTTCGTACTATCTTTCATATTGTCACCTTCCAGGGTCAGTAACAGGTAAATATGAGGCAAATAAATGGTATAATATATACATGAATTGGATGAAGGTAATTAAATATTCTAGCTTAGTTTTGTTAACACTTTTGGCTGTTTTGTTGCTTTGGTGGACTTTTAATAATGGTAAGAAAGCTGGGCAAAGCCGGCAAATCATTAAAGACAGTCGGGCACTATCGCAAGCTTTTGAATATTTTTATCAAGACCAAAATCGCTATCCATCATCTGACGAATTTACCGATCAAAATTTGATGCGGCAGTATCTCAGTGGTTTCCCACCTCAAGAATTTGTTTCGGAAACATGCCCTCAAACTTTTGTGTATGTAAATAATTTCCGGAATGACTATGAACTTCGGATCTGTTTGCCAAAAGGTGTGCAAGGTTACTTAACAGGTTGGAATAAGATTAGCGCACCATCAAAACCATGACCACTGACCTGAGCTATATAGTTTTTCTATTCATCTTTATATTCGGAACATTTATAGGCAGTTTTTTAAATGTTGTTATCTGGCGCTTACCCAGAGGTAAAAAATTAACTGGGCGGTCTGAGTGCCCAAACTGTAAACATCAGTTAAATTGGTTGGATTTAATTCCAGTAGTGAGTTTTTTAATATCAGGGGCAAAATGTCGTTACTGTAGTAAATCTATTTCTTGGCGTTATCCTTTAATGGAAGTTTTAACTGGGGTGTTGTTTGTGCTTGCGGTGCTGTTGGTGTCCCCAGGGATGGATTTACACACCATTCAACCAGGGCCTAGTTCTTGGTTAATTGCTGATTGGGTCGCTGTTATAAAATATGCTTTTATACTTTGTGTTTTACTTGTAATTTTTGTAATTGATCTTGAGCATTATTTAATTCTTGATAAAATAGTTTTTCCTGCCATTGTAGTGGTGTTGCTCTTAGATTTTTTGGTCAGCCTGATGATCGGAGAGTCTTTCCTTGATTATCTTCCGTATTTGGTTGATAGTCTGTCTGGAATGGCAGCTGGTTTTCTACCGTTCTTTCTTTTATGGTGGTTTTCGAAAGGGAAGTGGATGGGTTTGGGTGATGCAAAGTTCGGTTTGTTATTAGGCGCTATATTTGGCTTTCCTCAAATCTGGGTTTGCTACTTCATAGCTTTTTTACTAGGTACAGCGGTAGCTATTCCTTTGCTTTTAACAGGTAAAAAAGAGTTATCAAGCAAATTGCCCTTTGGAACCTTTTTGGCAGTTTCTGCAGTCATTACTTTGTGGTATGGCTGGCCTTTGGCTTGGTGGTATTATAGTTTAATTGGGTTGAGCTAACTGTGATATAATGAGTAAAAGCTTAAAATTTAGCATGCGAAACCAAAATATAAAAAAACAATCAGGATTTACCATTATAGAGCTTTTAGTTGTATGTGCAATTATGGCAATTGTCGCCACAATTGGAATCATTAATTGGAATTCAGAACGATCTGCACGCACTTTAACTATTGCTCAAAATGAGTTAATCACTAATATCCGCAAGGTTCAAAGCTATGCAGTATCATCTAGAAATACCCCAGCAGGTGAGGCAGCAAAATATTACGTAATTGAAGTAAGTCAAAACGCCACTACTTTGCCTGTGTCCGCAGTGGTGGGGCCGAACAATTCATTGTCAGCTGTAGAAACTATAAATCTGCCTACTGATGTGACAATCTCAGCATTATCAGTTGCCGGACAATCTTCCGGATACGTTGCTCCGTCTGGTTCTGGTTCTTGTGTAGACATAGTCTTTAGCGTGACTTACGGTAAAACTTATTTTGTAGTATGCGATGCTCTAGGGGATGCTTTGATGAGTTTCCCTGTCTTAGCGCCATTATCTAATTTTAACTTGTCTTTAAATGTCACACACAAAGGGGTTTCTAAGGGCGTGAATATCTATGGTCTTAATGGAAAAGTTGAAGCATCAACACCTTTTGATCCAGCTACTGTAGAAAAAGAGCAGCAGCAGTTGAGAGAGAAGGCAGGGATTAAATAATGAAAAATATTAATCAACAAGGTCAAACTTTAATCGAAACCTTAGTAGCAGCATTAGTTTTAGTCATGGGTATTTCTGCAGCTGTAGGTTTGGCAATTTATGGCTTACAAGCCACATCAGGTGTAACAAAGCAATTAATAGGGATCGGCTTAGCTAGGGAAGGTGTTGAAGCTGTTAAGAATATTCGCGACTCAAATTGGCTAAGTACAATGCGGGAAGATAGGTGTTATGATTTTTATTCTGGTCAATCTAACGCACTTTGCTACCCAAGTTGGCTATCTGGGATCAGTACAGGAACTACCAATACTTTAGTGACAAATGGAGTACTAGAGAGTTCAGATTATTGGCAGTTAAGCCCTGCAAGCAGTGGTGGTTATGGTTTAGATTATAATCCTAATCCAGATGGAAAACTTTTTTACACGCCATCCGGTTCTGCGTCTGGTAGTTCTGGGTTTAGTAGAAAAATAACTATTACAGAAGATGGCTCTGCGCCTTTTAACCAAGATCTTGGACCTAGGATAAAGGTTAGGGTCGATGTTTGGTGGACAGATGATCGTTGTGAACAATCTGATGATGTTCCTGCTTCTAGTGGTTGTAAAATTACCTTAGAAACATATCTTACTAATTGGAAGAACTACTAGATGAAATATTTAAGAAAAAACCAAAGCGGGTTTACATTAATGGAAATTGTTGTAGCAACAGCCATTTTTGCCACAGTTGTTGCGAGTATTCTTGCTCTATTTAATTATGTTTTAAGGATTAATCGTCAGGTGCAGGCTACTCGTTTAGTGGCGCAAGCTTCGCGCAATTTTACCGAAGTTTTATCGCGTGAGATCCGTAATGGAAGAATAGATTATACCAGTACAACCTGTCCAAATATTGACTATACAAGTTTAAAAAATACCTCTTTAGCAATGATTAGTTATACTGGCGAAAGATTGTGTTTTTATTTCGATGCAGATACTAATTCTTTAAAGCTCCGTCGTCAAACCTCAGGAGCATCAACAGAAGAAACAATCAATCCACCAAATATGACCATTAACCCAGACACTTTTAAATTTTTGGTGCGACCTGGCAAGGACCCTTTGACTGCAAAGCAGGGTATTCAGCCCATGGTTACAATTTTAGCTGAATTCGAAGTATTCAAAGGCACTATTAATCAAAAGATAGTTCCGTATCAAAGCACTATTTCTACTGACGTTTATGATATACCAAACAACAATGATTAAATATACTTCAAAAACTAGCAATCAGGATGGAATTTCTTTGATGTTGTCTATTTTAGTGTTGGCGGCAATTACAGCAATTTCTTTTAGCTTAACCACTATTGTATTTATTGAATTAAAATCATCTTCTGATGTAGTTAAGAGTGAACCAGCCTTGTATGCAACTTTAGGCGCCACAGAGGAAGCTCTATTCCAGTACAAGAGGTATGTTAATGAAAGAGATGATGGTACTGTTGTTAATTTAATAGATGTGCCAAGTTGTATGCCTAAAGAACTCTTGGTTTGTGAGCTTGGCGGTGTAAAAATTTCTTTCCCAGTTTACCCACCTTATCAATCCACCCAGCCAATTGAGTTTGATGATCCTGTTCGTTTAGAGACTGTCTATGCTGGAGCAACCAATGTAATCCCGCTATACCAAGTTAATAATTATGAACTACAGTATAATAAGTTAGAGTTACAGCGCGTGCCTACAAACAATGGTAATAATTTACTGATGTCTGTTCGTGGTTTTAGTGAGAACCCATCTGGAGCTGATCATATTTTAATGGACGGAGTTAAGTTGAATGAAGCTGATGGTGTTTACTCAATCACTGGGTTTTTACCCGGTTATCAATATGAATTGAGCCTTAAGAATGATGTTCCTTTGGGTGGAGATCCAGAAAACATTCAGGTTAGCATTTCTTCTTTTGATTCTGGTGGTAGTCCAAAAGGTTTACCATTCATTGGTAAGAAGGTATTAAAGATTCGAGCAGATTCCCCAGGTTTGGTGACAAGCCGTACTTATAAAGTCTATGTTCCTGTCCCATAGCATTAGTGTTTAAACAATAAAAAAACCTCAGAGTAATCTGAGGTTTTTTGTTAAATTATTGTTGAGGAATTTTTAGAGTTTGCCCAGCTTGTAAAGTGAATGGGGCTTTGAGGTTATTGAGAGTAGCTAGGGCTGTCCATTGCATGTTCTGCTCTTTGCTTATTGTAAATAAGGTATCCCCAGTTTTAACTTTATATTCCTTAAACGCAGGGGTTGTTGGTTGAGTATCCACAGCTCCAAGTACTTGAGGGGTCATAACTGGTTTATCACTGCCGGAAACTAATAACCATCCAGCTCGGACGACTAGCACCGCACTGATAGCCAGAAAGATTCCGCCGCCAATTTTGAAGAAATTGACATTGAAACCATTGCGGCCGACTCCCCATTTGAGTCTTGGTGAAAGTTTTATTTTGTTTCTGTTAGGTAGGTTCATATCTATACATATATTTTATCATATCTTGAACAAATCTTTATGGTGCACTTATCCCCAAATGAAGAAAAAGTAGGTATAATATAGGTATGAATGAACAGGAAGCAAAAAAAAGAATAGCTAAATTACAAGACCAAATCGAAGAGATGCGTTATCGTTATCACGTTTTAGATGACCCAAAAATTAGTGATGATGTGTATGATTCTTTGTCTCGTGAACTGAAAGCAATAGAAGACCAATTTCCAAAGTTAAAAGATGCTAACTCTCCAACAAGTAGAGTCGCTGGCAAACCGTTGGATAAGTTTAATAAAGTTGCTCATGCTATTCCTATGCTTTCTTTGAGTGATGTGTTCAGTATCGAAGAGCTCAAAGATTGGCAACAACGAATGCAAAAATTATTATCGGAGCAATCTAATTATCCAGTCGCTTCAAAGTCTAGTTCTCAAAAATTGCAATATTTTTGTGAATTAAAATTAGATGGCTTGGCCATTTCTTTAATCTACGAGAATGGTGAACTTGTTCGTGCTGCTACTCGAGGTGATGGAAAGATTGGTGAAGATGTAACTCAGAACGCTCGAACCATCCGAGCGATTCCTTTAAAATTACGTTTGCCTAAGCAATCTAAAAAATCATCATTCCCAAGATTACTAGAAGTCCGTGGTGAGGTAGTAATGAGTAAAAAAGTTTTTTCTCAGCTAAACGCTGGCTACGAAAAAGCCGGTAAACCTCTATTAGCCAATACTCGTAACAGTGCAGCGGGGAGTCTAAGACAATTAGATGCAAAACTTGCTGCTGAACGTAAGCTAGATTTTTTTGCATGGGATATTGCACAAATAAACTACGACGAGAATGATAATAGTAGTGACTTTGCACAATCAGGCCTGCAATTCCATAGTCAAAAACATGCCTTACTTAGGGAGTTTGGTTTTAAAGTTGATAGTCATGAATTAGCCTCTACAAATTTTGCAGAAGTGGAAAAATTTATTGCAGATGTGGGAGTTAAACGACCAAAGTTTGGTTATGGCACTGATGGTGTGGTGGTTACAATCGATGATTTGGTTTTACAATCTCAATTGGGTGTAGTCGGTAAAGCTCCACGTTATTCTGCTGCGTTTAAGTATCCAGCAGAACGAGCGACTACCCAACTTTTGGATATTAGAGTAAACGTGGGTCGTACTGGTGTGCTTACACCTTTTGCAGTTTTTAAACCAACAGTTGTGGCTGGTTCCACAATTAGTAAAGCCACCTTGCATAACATGGATCAAATCAAGCGTTTGGGCTTGAAGATTGGCGATACAGTGGTAATTCAAAAAGCTGGGGATGTTATTCCAGAAGTAGTAGAAGCTTTACCAAAGCTTCGTAGTGGTAAAGAAAAAACTTTTGTTATGCCAAGTAAATGTCCTGTGTGTGATGCTGTGGTCGAGCAAAAGTCTACAGGAGAAAAAGGCAAAGCAAACAAGAACTTATCTAAAGAAATTAGTGTAGCTTTTTATTGTACAAATCCAGCTTGTCCAGCTAAAAACCAACGCGGTATGGAGCATTTTGTTTCTGCTTTTGATATTTACGAAGTGGGCCCTAAGGTTATAGCAAGATTTAAAGATGAAGGTTTAATCTCTGATGCCGCAGACCTATTTACTTTAGAAGTCGGAGACATTAATACTCTAGAACGGTTTGGTGAGAAGAGTGCCGAGAATATTATTCAGTCTATTAATAGTCGGAAACAGATTCCATTGGCAAGGTTTATTTACGCATTAGGAATTAACAATGTTGGTGAGCAAACCAGCGAAGATTTAGCCTATCATTTTGGAAGTTTACAAAAACTGCAAGATGCAGCAATCAGTGCGGTAAAAGATAAGAATAATATAATAGATGAGATAGAAAATATTGGTCCAGTTGTCTCGCAGAGTGTCGTGGATTATTTTAATCATACAGAGAACCAAAAGTTTATTACTAAACTTTTGACTAATGGTGTGGTTATAACAAACCCAGAAAAAAGAACAGCAGGAAAGTTTACCAACCAAACCTTTGTTGTGACTGGAACTTTGCAAACCATGTCTCGCGATCAAGCTAAACAAAAAATTAAATCTCTAGGTGGGAAAACTGCCGAGGGTGTATCTAAAAAAACCAGTTATGTTGTAGTAGGGGATGAGCCAGGGAGTAAGTATCAAAAAGCTCAAGCCCTAGGTGTGAAAATTCTAAATGAAAATGATTTCTTAGATTTAATAAGGTAGATCAAGATAATACATTGACATAGCTGAAGTTGGGGGTTCGGCAGGGATGTTCTGGACAGGACCGAATACTAATCTAATTGCCGGCCCAATGATCAAATTCAACGATAAACTGGGGAGTTTTAACATCTCGGTGCGTGGTGGGCAATACACCGAATTCCGTGTTGGAAGAACCTTTAATTTCGATTTTTCGAAGCTGAAATGACGCTAATCCGGTTATTTTCATGAATATTTTAAAAATGTCTTAAATCTCTTGTGTTTAAGCCATTTTTTGCTAAATAAAAATATAGCCAACCCTTGACAACCCCCACTCTATATATTAAGATGCCTATAAGATATAAATCTTAAAGAAACGCACAAGAATATGTTAAATACACTTTTTACCCTTAACATTACGCGGTCTATGTAACTAGCGCTTTTTAACGCCTAGATTACACCGCGATTTGCGGTTTTTTTGTCGCCAAATTCACTTGGCAAATTTGTTCCTCTCAAACCAATATATAGTGTAGATTTCTAATCAGATATTTACTGCTCTCAGATATGATGCCATTCCATATTTACTTAGGGAACCAGGTTAGTCGTTACCGGTAGGTTTAACTTACCAAGCAGAGCAGTAGCTATCTGACTGGAAACATTCCACGTTACTCGGACAATCTTCAATTGCAAAATTGTGTTCGCAGTAACAAGATCGTCGATACGAAATTTATCGGCACTAGTGATCGGAATCAGTCACGTACTTTGAAAACTAAATAGTGGTAATTTTATTCTGTCTTCAACCAACAGAATAATTATTGTAAGAATCATCGTAAGTCCAGAAGTGGACTTACAAAAAAGTGTGAATTATAAGAACAACAAGGTCTGTTGTTCGAACCAATTACAAACATTGTATCCGAACAAATATTAAGCGTTTGTTCATAATCAGTATCCTTACTGATCGTGATAACAAATTGCTTGTCAAAAATTCTGTATAATCTTTAGATTAAAACAGAGAAGGGTATACGGTGGATGCCTTGGTACTATGAGCCGATGAAAGACGCGATAGCCGGCGATACGCTTCGGGGAGGTGGCAATAACCTTTGATCCGGAGATTTCTGAATGGGGAAACCCATGCATTTGAAGAATGCATGCCTTTATACCGTGGGGTATATTGTGCGGGAACCATGCGAAGTGAAACATCTCAGTAGCATGAGGAAAATAAAGAAAGAGTGCGTAAGCACTTGTCGATTCCGTTAGTAGTGGCGAGCGAACGCGGAAAAATATAGAAATTTATTCATTGAACATCTATGCTGATGTCCGGTGAATAAATTATCTATTAGCCCAAACCTATAATGTGTTATTTTTTGAACTAGTTTACTAGGGAGATTAATTTAAAGCTTACTGGTGTTGCAGTATAGGTGTTGTAAGAATAGACGTTGTGGAGCAGTAAACCCACAGAGGATCATTTAGTGTGATATAGCAGAATATTCCTGGAAAGGAAAACCATAGAGGGTGATAGTCCCGTATAGCCAAATATCATACAAGTCCTGTTCTAAATTCTTGAGTAAGTCCAGACACGAGAAATCTGGACTGAATTAACGTAGACTAATACGTAAGGCTAAATACTCATAGTGACCGATAGTGAACCAGTACCGTGAGGGAAAGGTGAAAAGCACCCCGGAAGGGGAATGAAATAGTCTCTGAAACCGTATACTTACAAGGAGTCGAAGACCTACGTTACATAAGCTTGCTTTTGTGACAGGTTAACGGCGTGCCTATTGAAGAATGATCCAACGAGTTAGTTGTATGTGGCTTAACTAAGTGTTAACAAACACGAAGTTGTAGTGAAAGCGAGGATTAATAGTCCGTATAAAGTTATATTCAGTTTCCTGTTTACAGGACGCTGAATATAATCTTTAATGTCACATGCGCTAGACCCGAAACCCGAGTGAGCTACCCTTGGCCAGGATGAACGTTGTGTAAAAGCAACGGGAGGTCCGAACCCACTAATGCTGCAAAATTAGGGGATGAGCTGAGGGTCGAAGAGAAATTCTAATCGAACCGGGTGATAGCTGGTTCTCCTCGAAATAACTTTAGGGTTAGCGTCACGTGTACCTCTCAGAGGTAGAGCACTGAATCGGACTCTGGTGGGAAACTGTCAGATTCGAACCAAACTCCGAATTCTGAAGAGTAAATTGCGTGGCAGTTAGACCATGGGCTCTAAGGTCCATTGGTCGAATGGAGAAGAATCCACACCGCCGTCTAAGGCCCCCAAATCCTAGCTATAGTGCAAAGGATGTGGGATTGCTCATACAACCAGGAGGTTGGCTTAGAAGCAGCCATCCTTTAAAGAAAGCGTAACAGCTCACTGGTCAAGCGATCCTGCGCCGACAATATATAGGGGCTAAGCTAGGTGCCGAAGACGCGGGTTGCATAGAAATTTATTTTTATGCAGCGGTAGAGGAGTGTTGTGTACCGGGTAGAAGCGGAATCCGTAAGGATCCGTGGACTGTACACAAGTAAGAATGTTGGAATAAGTAATATATATAGGGGTGAGAAACCCCTTCGCCGAATATCCAAGGTTTCCTGGGCAACGATCGTCGTCCCAGGGTTAGTCGATCCTAAGAGCGGGCCTCAAGAGGTCCGTCCGATGGAAAACAGGGTTGATATTCCCTGACCAGCTATGCGTTATCCAAGACGGGACGCATCATGGTAACCCGAGCGTGCTGTGAGTATGTACGTCGCTATATCCGTAGGGAGAAATTCTAGGCAAATCCGGAATTTCTAGCTGTGCTTTTGTCCTCCGGGACATTAGTGTGGTGTAATCTCGAAGATATGGAGAAAGTCCGCAAGGACAATTTGGGCGAACCAAGGTGCCAAGAAAAGCGTCGTGGTCACGCGTGTAGCTGTCCGTACCGCAAACCGACACAGGTGGATGAGGAGAGAATCCTAAGGCGTCCGGATCAATGTTCGTTAAGGAACTCGGCAATACAGCAGGTGTACCTTCGGTATATACCTTGCCTGTTTGCATGCTGGGTAAATGGAAAAGAAATTATAAAAAGTTTATGGAACGAGAGTGGCTGATTGCTACAGGTAATAAGTTTGGTACCAAATTTATTATTTGGATGCATAGGTAAGGCACTGGGATCGCAATCCAGTTATGCAGGTTCGAATCCTGTCTCGTTACACAAATTATGGGGAACGAACCCTGTTAAATCAATCAAACCCAAAAAAGAGAATCCCACATTCCAATTAGCGAATGACCTTAACTTCGACTTCAACCCAAAATTAGAAGTTGATAATGGTTAAGCTAAGATGTGAATCCCTGTGAATCTCAGGTAAGTTGTTTATGCGATTTAACAGCAAGTAGTTTCCCGCCAAGATTGAACGAAAGTGTGGCACTTGATGCTATTGGGTGGCTGATGCCCTGTCGTTCAATAGGTGAGCAAAGATGCACGCACGAAGAGTGTTGCGTTATATATAAGAAACGTCCGCCCGGTCGTATCTTTCGCACTACTTAGTGCGTCTTTGCTCCCAAATTTTTTCCAGTTTTTTCGTAGGTGTCCTCCAACGAAAATTCACCCGATAGTTGTGTATGTAAATATACAACTATCGGGCCATTTACCCAGCATGTCAAACAGGCCGCAGCGAAAGACTTCTCCCGACTGTTTATCAAAAACTTAGGTCCGTGCTAAAGCGCAAGCTGATGTATACGGGCTGATGCCTGGCCAGTGTCAGAAGGTCAAAGCTTTTGGGGCAACCTCGAAGCCCAAGCCCTGATGAACGCCGGCGGTAACTATAACCGTCCTATGGTAGCGAAATTCCTTGTCGTGTAAGTTACGACCCGCACGAATGGCATAACGAGTAGAAGACTGTCTTAACGAACACTCCGATGAACTTACAATGGCGGTAAAGATGCCGTCTACCCGCAGCAAGACGGAAAGACCCTATGAAGCTTTACTATAGCGTGTTATTGAAACAGTGTTTATATTGTTTAGTATAGGTGGGAGCCTTTGAAGCTTGGACGCCAGTCCAAGTGGAGGCAATAGTGAAATACCACCCTGTGTGAATGTTGTTTCTAACTTGATTTTAACCTGATCAAGGACAGTGGCTCGTGGGTAGTTTAACTGGGGCGGTTGCCTCCTAAATGGTAACGGAGGCGTTTATTAAGGTAAGCTAAGCGCGGATGGAAATCGCGCTGATAGTGCAAACGCATAAGCTTGCTTGACTGCAAGAGTGGCGACTCGCGCAGGTACGAAAGTAGAAGTTAGTGATCCGATGCGTTCGAGTGGAAGACGCAAAGCCCAACGGATAAAAGTTACTCTAGGGATAACAGGCTGATCTTCTCCAATAGTCCACATAGACGAGAAGGTTTGGCACCTTAACATAATCGGGGTGCTTTGAGAGTGATCTCATACCAATGGTCTTTCTTCCGTCTTATGGTGTCCTAAAAGACACCACAGATAAAATATGAAAGATAAATAAATTCGGCTTATAACGGTGAACCCGTAAGTAATACTGTGGTTAGTGTTAGAAAAGTATTACATGGAAATACCGTGGGAAGTCGTCTAATATCTTCGTTGGTTTTTAATCGACGAAAATTTTAGATTGACCCCGTAACGACTGACTCGAAAGAGGAGACTTTGCATGGCTATTTGATAGCACAAGGTAACACGCCGACTCTTATCATGTTGCACTATTTAATGGTGCAACATAAACAAAACATACTATGGCATGAGCATGCCTACCGTAGTTGATAAGAAGAAGATATAGTCTGCACCATATGAAAGTATGGATTAATGTACGATGTCGGCTCATCACGTCCTGGGGGTGAAGAAGCTCCCAAGGGTTTGGCTGTTCGCCAATTAAAGTGGTACGCGAGCTGGGTTCAAAACGTCGTGAGACAGTTTGGTCCTTATCTGCTGTGGGTGTACGAAACTTGAGTGGGCGCGTCTCTAGTACGAGAGGACCGAGATGCATAGACCTCTGGTGTACCCGTTGTTCCTTCAGGAGCATGGCGGGGTAGCTAGGTCTAGTTAAGATAAGCGCTGAAAGCATATAAGCGCGAAGCTGTCCACAAGACTAGGTTTCGTTGTAGCCTTCGGGCTACGAAAGGTTCGCAGAAGACTACTGCGTATATCAATCAAAATTATTTATGAAGGGCTTGCCTGGATTAAATAGTTGCGATTTAATAGGTTGCAGGTGTAAGCGCAGCAATGCATTGAGCCGAGCAATACTAATCAACCGAAAGTTTTAATCTTATCTTTTATTCGTTTAGCGCAAGCTTTACGAGTACTAAGATTATACATCTTTGACAAGCAATTTGTCATTCGCTACTTGCGAAACAAGTTGCTTATGTAAGTTTTATCGATACAGTGTATCGATTCTGCAATAATGCTGAGTTTAATTACGAAGCAAGTTACCACTATTTAGTTTTCAAAGCATACAATTTGTAGGCCCTCCGGCTGATCATTTCTGTGCAACGGACGCAATACGTTCTAAGACGCAACAGGAATTACTAGCCGGGTGGCATTTACAGTGCGGTCCTACCTGATCCCATCTCGAACTCAGAAGTAAAACGCGCTCGTGCCGATGATAGTCCAGCGCATGCTGGTGCAAAAGTAGGTAGCTGCCCTCTAATAAAAAGCTCGCTCTAAAGGCGAGTTTTTTGATATACTATATAGGCTTGAGTAGTTAACTTAAGCCTTTTTATTTACATATATGTCACAACAAATTGTTATTTTAGCAGCTGGTAAAGGTACTAGAATGGGTGCGGATGTACCTAAGGTTTTATTGCCTCTTCAAGATCAGCCTGTTATCGCTCACTTGTTAAAAGAAATTCAAGACGTCCCTCAAGATACAGCTCCAATTATTGTAGTGGGTTTTAAACAAGAGCTAGTTAAAGAAACTTTAGGAGATAAATTTATTTATGTCACACAGTTCGATCAAAAGGGAACAGCGCATGCTGTGCTATCTGCCAAAGATGTGGTAACAGCAGAAAACTTTATTGTCTTGTATGGTGACATGCCTTTTACATCAAAAGAATCAATTTCTCAATTGATCGATTTACACACATCTAACGCTGCGAAAATTTCGATGTTTACAGCTGTGCTCCCTAACTTTGAAAATCAGTACGAACACTTTTTAACTTTTGGTCGAATTCTTCGCGATGGGGAAGGAAAGATTGTTAAGATTCAAGAATACAAAGATTGTAGTGACGAACAGAAATTAATCTCAGAGGTTAATCCAGGGATTTATATGTTTAATTCAAATTGGTTATGGGACAAGTTGGCTCAGATTAAAGATGATAATGCTCAAAATGAATTCTATCTTACAGACATTGTCGAGATGGCCATCAATGACAACGAAAAAATTTATTCCCTACCTATTGCCGCAGAAGAAGTGTATGGAATAAATACCCCTGAACATTTAGAGTTTGCCCGTAAACTGATCTAAAAATGGCTTGTATAAGCTCAAAAATGGCTCAGAAACGCGAGTTTATGGCTTTGATGCAACAACTTACGTTTGAGTAAAATAGGCAGGATTTTGGGCAAATTTTAGTGGTTATTGGATCGAAGCAATATTACTTGGTCTGATATAATAGTAATGTCATTAATTCATAAATTATGGGAGAAAAGCCAGGCTACGAGCCGTTAGATGAATCAAATATCGACAAGGATAGTCTTACTGGCAAGCTCAGTAGGAGAAAATTTCTCGGTGATTTCTCAAAGGCATTTGTAGGTGCTGTTGCTTTAGGTGCAGCAAAAAAAACCGGGGATTATCTAGGTGAAGAAATATTTGGCGGTCCAGAATTGAACGAGTATGGAATAGAGAATTTGGAGTCTATAAAAGAGTTTAGAAACCTTGGCGAAGGTGCTTTGGTTATTTGTGCCAATGATGTTGAATTTAAAACCGCCGTTAATCTGTTAAAAGCTTCTGGGGTAAGTGAAGAGCGAACCAGGAACCGATCGCGATTTGATGTTCGAAAAAATTCTGCAAATAAAACTTATGAAGCAGTAGTTCCAGTAAAAAAATATGAAGATAAAGATACTGGCCCTGGTGAAAGACCTCATGGTACGGATACCATAAGGGTTGTGTTGATTTCAATTGATAATCCTGTTTTACAAAACCTTGGCAGTAATTATGGAATAGTGCAATTGCGAGGTCATACATCAGACATGCCTACGTTGTTAGAAAAATTTAAAACACATCGAGCTGATCATAGTATTTTAATTATGGGTGGCTGTGAAGCAGTTCAATTTATGAAGGAACAACATTCCCCTCAGACCGCTATTGTTGCTGGTCGTATGGGAGTGCAAGCGAATTCAGTCCAAAATAATTTTAATTTGCTCACCGTACTTGATAATGCCAGAATTCAAGATTCATGGGAAGAATTGAATACTAAATTACACCAAGCTTCTGATAACATACAAAACTATGCCATTGTCCCTGGTGATCCTCAATACTATGCCTATGCTTCTGGCAAGAGTCCTGATTTACCACAAGATGTCGAGCAAACATCGCGAGAGTAAAATACACATTTGCTATAATTAATTGGTAATTAAATCTGAATATGAAACAAACAAAAATTGTCTGTACGATAGGTCCATCAAGTGAAGACCCAAAAGTTTTAACAAAAATGATTCAAAATGGAATGAATGTAGCTCGTCTTAACTTCTCTCATGGTAGTTACGAAAATCATTTGAAATTGATGAAGAATATTCGTGAGATTTCTAAAAAACTTAATAAGCCAATAGCTATTTTACAAGATTTGCAAGGGCCAAAAATTCGCGTGGCGGAATTAGCAAAGCCTTTTACATTGACCAAAGGTAGAGAAGTCACCCTAGGTAAAGATTTTGATATGGACTTTGACATTAGCCGTTCTGTAAAAAAGGGTGAGAGAATTTTAATCGAAGATGGTCTAATGGAGCTAAAAATTCTGAAAGTTACTCCAAGCAAGGCTGGTTCTAAGGTTCATGGCAAGATTACTTGTAAGGTTGTAAATGGTGGGGTGGTTAAATCTCATAAAGGTGTAAATTTACCAGATAGCACTATTACTTTTCCAATCATTACCTCTAAAGATTTAGCAGATTTAAAATTTGGTCTAGCCAATGATGTAGACTTTGTGGCTTTGTCTTTTGTACGTAGTGAAAAAGATATTTTCAACCTAAGAAAACTTATCGAAAAACATTTACCTAAAGGAATGGTAGCGCCAAAAATTATTGCTAAAATAGAACGCAAAGAAGCCTTAACAAATTTTGACAAAATTTTAACAGCAGTAGATTCAATTATGGTAGCTCGTGGCGATCTCGGTGTAGAGATTGCCGATTCACAAGTGCCAATGATTCAAAAAGAATTAATTTCTAAATGTAATAGTCATGGCAAGCCTGTAATTGTTGCAACGCAAATGTTGGATTCTATGATTCGCAATCCACGTCCTACTCGTGCTGAAGTTAGTGATGTTGCGAATAGTGTAATAGACCATGCTGATGCTGTGATGTTGTCCGGAGAAAGCGCCAGTGGTGAATATCCTGTGGAAGCAGTAGCGGAGATGCGCCGAATTATCGAAGCTACAGAAAGTTCTCCTTATGATGATATGCCCGCTCAACCATTTACCAATGAAGATGGTGTAGAAGATTACAAAGCTTCATTAATTGCTGGAGCGGTATTGCGTTTAGCAATTGGTGTGGATGCCAGTGCCATTATTGGTACTACTGAAAGTGGTTATACTGCCAGATTCGTAAGCAGAGAACGACCACGAGCAGCCATTCTTATTCTTACAGATAGACAGAAAGTATATCGACAAATGGCTTTGTTTTGGGGAGTGAGGCCTTTGTATGTTAAAAGTTTAACAGCCTTAAAAAATGTAGAAGGATTATTAAAATATTTTGTAGCCGAAGCTAAAAGTATGAAGTTAATTCATAGAGGCGAGAAGGTGGTACTGGTAGCTGGAAACCCATTAGGGGAGCGCATGAACTTGGTTCAAGCAATTAATGTAAAATAATAAAAGAAGCGTATCTCAGTCTGAGATACGCTTTTTTATTATGATTTTCAATTATGATTTTTTCCAAAGCAGGCCTACTAGACTTGCTCCCAGTAACCCCATGGTCAGGTCTTTCATTGTATCCCAGACACTTGGCTGCATATGAGTTTGTAGGAGTGTGTCGCCAGCAAATTCAGTTATCTCCCAGAGAGTTGCCGCTAATGCGGTAATAGCAATTGCTAAGAAGATTTTTATAACAGGAGTAGTTTTTAGTTCGCCTTTATCTTCAAGATGTTTAAAAATATAATAACTGCCTGCGGCGATCGCCATCCCGCCAAGAAAATGCATGGGTGTGTCTAGCCATCTAACATAATAATATAAACTCAATTCTTGTGAGATTAAATGAAAAGCTAACACTAATGCCGGCCAGACAACTATTGGAAAATAGATTTTAAGTTTATTGTAATATTTCATATATCAAAAATGGTCTCATAAAGACCATTTTTTAATTATTCTGTTTTAGCGTCTTCAGGTGTTCCTGGTTCAGCATCGTGACCGTGTCCGGTATGATCTTGACCATCACCATTTGGGTGAGCTTTTGGGTGTTGAGCCTTTACACTTAAGTTAAATTTATCGATAAATTCTTGATTACCTTTGTCATCAATAAAATGTTCGGCAAGTTTTTCTGGATCAAGACCAGCTGTACGAGCTACGGCAGTTACTAAACGAGATAGAGTAGCGTTGCTTTGGTTTTGTTCGTACATCAAACTTTCTAAAATTTGACGCTTGCTTAGGTTGTTGAGTTGAGATTTTGACATATAGTTAGGGTTTAATAATATAAATTAAAGACTCTTGAATAGAATACTTCTGGCGGAAGCGGGGAGATTCGAACTCCCGAACCCTTGCGAGTTACTCGCTTTCCAAGCGAGCGCACTAGACCACTATGCGACGCTTCCTTGTCTTAGGTCTCTGCAAAAATCTTGATTATTCTAACATTTCTTAGGGGTTTTGTCGAGTGTTCAAAACCCTTTTTTATTGATAAAGTTAAGGCAGAATGACAGATAATACTATCCAAGACATCAAAGACAAACTTGATATTGCCACAGTAATTGGTAGATATGTTCAGCTTAAAAAGAGTGGCACAAATCTGAAAGGTTTGTGTCCGTTTCATCATGAAAAATCTTCTAGTTTTATGGTTTCACCATCCAAGCAAATTTGGCATTGTTTTGGTTGCGGTGAAGGTGGAGATGTTTTTGGATTTATTAAACGTTACGAAAATATTGAATTTCGCGAAGCTTTAGAAATGGCAGCCGAGATGGCAGGAATCGAACTACCAAAGTTTAGTGCTAAGGCTGGGCCAGAGAAATCCGTTCTTCAAGATTTAACTAGAATTAATGACTTCACTGCGAGCTTTTTCGAAAAAGTTTTACAAAGTCCTCAAGGTCAGGTGGCCTTAGAGTATTTAAAAAATCGTGGCATTGCCCCAGACACAATCGAGCGATGGCGAATTGGTCTAGCACCAAATAGTTTCGATCAACTACTAAATGCTTTACAAAAAAAGGAAGTCAATCAAGCTTTGGCTTTGCAAGCTGGTGTGTTAGCAGAAAGTGCTAATGGAAAAATCTTTGACAGGTTTCGTGATCGGATAACATTCCCAATTTTTAATTTTGGTGGTGAAGTAGTTGGTTTTTCTGCACGAAGTTTACCTGGTGCAGGAGAAGAGCAGGCAAAGTATATAAACAGTCCGGAAACCCCTGTATATAACAAGAGCAAAGTAATTTTTGGTTTGAATTTTGCTAAAGAAGCGATACGCCAAGCTGGTCAGGTTGTAGTGATGGAGGGTCAAATGGATGTTATCTCGGCTCATCAATCTGGATTTAAAAACACGGTCGCGAGTAGCGGCACTGCTTTTACAGAAGATCAACTTCGAACATTAAAACGCCTAGCGTCAGTTATTGTGCTGGCATTTGATAATGATGCTGCTGGGCAAAAGGCAACACTACGTACTGCCACCTTAGCATTAGGTTTGGAGTTTGAAGTCCGTATAATCGATTTGCGGTCTGCAAAAGATCCGGATGAGTTAATTCAAAAAAGTCCTGCAATGTGGGACAAGTTGTTGCAAGGTAGTTTTTTGGTGATCGATTATTATCTAGAGCAAGCTCGTGTTGATTATGCATATGGCTCTTTGCCGCAAAAACAGTTTATTATCGAAACTGTCCTACCTTTAATTAAAAAGATTACTAGTGCTGTAGAGGTTGATCACTATCTTCGCAAAATTAGCACTGAGTTTGTAATCGGTGAATCTGCTCTTAAGCAGGAGATGTCGACTAGTGATTCAGGTTCTATAGAAGGTACATCGCGTCGCGCACAGGAAGCAAGTAAAGCAGAAGAACGAATGAAGGCTCATGTTCCAGAAGAAAACCTGTGGGAAAAGGAAATTTTGGGAGGACTGATTGTTTTCCCTGAATTTTTGGAGTTCGTTCAAGTTGAAGGCCTGCCCGACCAGCTTTTATCAGAAGAATTAATGGAATTTTTCCAAAAAGTTATCTTAGGTGAAGACTTATCCAACAGTCCCGAAGCGCTTGTCAAAGAGGCTATCTTTATGGTAGAATCTAACTTAGAAAATCTATCACAGAATCAACTGGCGTATTTACGCGAGTTAAAGAAAAGCTTCTTCTTGTTTAAGTTAGCCAAGTTAAAAAATTACTTGCAAGAGCTAACTATTGCTATCAAGAAAGCTGAATTAGAAAAAAATGTAGAGTTTGCCAAGCAGTTAGGCGCCAGATTTGCTCAATTGAGTAATGTGCGCTTCGAAATCGAAACTAAACTGCGTGAGGCATAGAAACCAAAAAACAATTTAAACAATTCAAACATAGGTCCTGTTTTTGTTTTGCACACAGAGAGCACTCCTCGCTTGCGACGGAGTCGCTTCGCTCGTGCGTTTGCTGACTCTCTGTTTAGCAAAACAAAAACTGGACAAGATTTAATTTTTAAATATTTTTGTATATGGCGTTGAAGAAGAAAATTATTAAGAAAACAACCAAAGTGGTAAAACCCAAGAAAGCCCCGAAGAAGCCAGTAGCTAAAAAGGTTGTTGCAAAAAAACCAGCTGTTAAGAAAACGGTAAAGTCTGTTGCGAAGCCCGCAGTTAAGACAGCTGTGAAACCAACAGTTAAAGCAGTAGTTAAGGCAGTCGTTCCAGAAGTTAAGAAAAAGAAAGGCAAGCGCATTGGTCGTAAGTTGGCAAAGCTTGTTTTAACAGAAGAAGAAACTCAGAAGTTTCAAGAAGTATTAAATAGTTTAATGAAGAAGGGTCAGGGTCGAGGATTCGTAACAGAAGCCGAGATTTTGCATATCTTTCCACAGCTCGAAGATGACATTAATTTGTTAGAGCGAGTTATGGACACCTTGGAAGACAATGGTGTAGAAATAGTTGATCAGGAAGTCGCAAGTGTCTGGGAGCAAGGCAAAGGTATTTTAGATATTGAAGAAAACAAGAAGAAGAAAGATGAATTACTTGAAGGTTTTGACTTAGGTGATATCTATGATGACTCAATTCAAATGTATCTTCGCGAAATCGGAAAAGTGCCTTTACTTAAAGGTGCAGAAGAAATAGATTTAGCTCAACGTATTGGTAAGGGTGACGAAGGTGCTCGTAAGCGTTTAACAGAAGCTAACTTACGTTTGGTTGTGTCTATTGCAAAAAAATACATGGGACGTAATTTAGGTTTGTTGGATTTAATTCAAGAAGGTAACCTAGGTTTGTTCCGTGCTGTAGAAAAATTCGACTGGACAAAGGGTTATAAGTTTTCGACTTATGCGACTTGGTGGATTCGCCAAGCTATCACTCGTGCTTTAGCCGATCAATCTCGAACTATTCGTATTCCTGTTCACATGGTTGAAACTTTAAACAAGTACGCTCAGGCTGAACGTCAGTTGGTTCAAGATTTAGGACGTGAACCTTTACCAGAAGAAATCGCAGCGGAAATGGGAATAGAAGTAGAAAAAGTTTATCATCTTAAAAAGATTTCTCAAGAAACAGTATCTATTGATGCTCCAGTCGGGGAAGATAGTAGTGATGAAGAAAGCTCTTATCTACAAGATTTTATCGAAGACGAAGACAAGCCAAAGCCAACCGAGATGGCTGGTCGTCAGTTACTTCGCGAATATGTAGATGCAATCTTGAAGGATCTTGATCCTCGTGAACAAAAAATCCTAAAGATGCGTTTTGGTTTAGAAGATGGAGTTACACATACCTTAGAAGAAGTAGGTGAAGAATTTGGTGTTACTCGAGAACGTATTCGTCAAATTGAAGCTAAGGCTTTAGAACGAATTAAAGAGCATCCAGATATCCATAAACTTCGCGATTACTAATCATATGGATGCCTTTGCATTTTTGCACGCACTGCGATTCCGAATCCGTAAGCATTTACCTACGTGGCTGTTCGATTTTTTATTTTCCTTATGGCTTAATATTGGTAAAAAGTTTCTGAATGCATATTATTATCTAAAGCTAAGGTCTTTTAAAAAACCAACCACTGTAAATGTTGAACATGGGAGTGTAAAATTCCAAATTTGCATCGACCCTAAAAATGGATTTATTGATGAGTATATTTTTTTGCGTGGCGCATACGAACCTCATATTTTAGATTTGATTCAAAAGCATTTGCCAAGCGATGGTATATTTTTTGATGTCGGGGCAAATATTGGTCAGCATTCTTTATTTGCCGCAGCTTGTTTGAGAGAGACTGGCCAAGTCTATGCTTTTGAACCGCTACAGTCATTTTATAAGCAATTTGAGAGGAGTATTTCCCTAAACGGTTTTAATAACATTCAGGTTTTTAATTTTGCTTGCGGTAATTCAACTGAACAAAAGCAGATCTACACTAAATATGATAATGCTGGGGGCTCTTCCACAGTTAAACTTTGGGAGCCAGATGCAACAAATACCATAGACATCAAAAAAATTGATGATATGTTTGGTGATACACAAAAAATTGATTTGATGAAGATAGATGTTGAAGGGATGGAGTATGCTGTACTACAGGGTGCAACTAACGTTATTACTAAGCTCAAACCAAAATTGATCATAGAGTTCTCTCCGTTCATTTATCAAACCTATGATCTTGAATTAATCGATTTAATATTAGATTTCCTGTTATCATTCTATGAAGTCTATGATGTCGATGATGGTGGTTATAAGATAGAAAGCAAAGAAGTGTACTTGGAAGATTTTAATAAACGCCATCGTAAACAAACAAATTTCTTATGCTTACCGAAGTAACTAGGTAAATAAAAAACTACTTGATCTAATCAAGTAGTTTTTGGTTCAGTTAAAGTGGACCAAATTTTTTTTCAAAAGCGGGGATCATAAGCGATGTCATAAACAGGAAGAAAAGAAGACAAAACCCTTGGACCATGGTGAGATAAAAATTCTTTAAGCTAAATAATATTTGCATAAATATTGCAATACTCATCAGTCCTGAGAATAATCCCACAAAGAAACAAAAAGTTGAGTTATCGTAACACCATTTATCAAGCTGATAAACCTTGGTGACAATGTTGTTGAGCTTTTCGTAGCAAAACCGCCAATTAATGAGTGCAACGCTGAGTACGATGATTATCGCTATCCCAACCACTGATTTTTGGTTTTGGATTGTTAATAGACTAGTAATTTTACTGGCTATGACTAGTAGAATCGCAATGACTGCTATCGTCAAAAAAGATACAGTGAAGATGGTCTTTAACAGCTGATTGTTGTTATTCATATTGTGCCCCCAATTCAAATTTGTCTTGATTATGCGTTATAAAATATTTTCTGTCAATCTAATGTTCTTTTTGGGAAATAGTGCATAACTAGTCTTGACGTAGGTATGACGTGGGAGTACGCTTAAATCAGAAAGGGGAAAGTTATTGATGATAAGATCCGTAATGGAAAAAGTGCTTTAGCTGTTTAGCGATAAGCTCACAGGCGCGAACGCCTGGCCGTCTACTTTAAGACCATTAATAATCGCACATGCAAAAAGCACAACGTTAAGCCTCTGCTTTGCGCGCGTTAGTATATACTAGGGCACGCATCATAGCAGAGGCTTTTAATTTTACCATTCACCTTGGAAGGTTTCGTAATTTTGTAGTTCTTCTGAAGAAGTAAAATCTACTTTTTCAATTTGTGCTCCCTGTGGCCCAACATGACACCACTTGAGGAATTTTTGTAGGTCTTCCATTTCACCCTCGACTTCTATTTGAACTTTGTCATTTTCATAATTTTTTATAAGTCCTACTAAATTCCACTCTAGGGCTTTTTCTATAGCACTAAAACGAAAACCTACTTTTTGCACCTTTCCATGAACGGTGATTGCAACGTGTTTTTTCATAAAAGTTGAATAATAAATAATCTATACTGAATGTTCTTCTATCCTATTTTTTTGAAAGCTGTTTAATATCTTTTAAAACTTCTTCGGCGTGCGCTGAAGGTTTAACTTTTTCGTAAATTTTTGCAATTTTACCATCAGGGTTAATCAAGTAAGAATTTCTCAACATGCCCATATATTTTACTCCGAACATACTTTTTTCTTGCCAGACCCCATATTTTTTTGCTGTTTTTTTGTCTTCATCTGCTAGTAAGGTGAAGGGTAGTTGGTATTTATCAACAAATTTTTTGTGACTTTTTTCGCTATCTGCACTGATCCCAAATACTTGAGTCTTCAATTTTTTAAAAGCTGGAAAATTATCTCGTAATGCGCAGGCCTCGGTTGTGCAACCAGGGGTGTTATCTTTTGGGTAAAAATAGACTAAAACCCACTGACCTTTGTAGTCAGAGAGTTTGTGCTTATTTCCGTCTTGATCGGGAAGATTAAAATCTGGGGCTGTTTTATTTATTTCCATATAATATCATTCTGCCTATCTCTTGGAAAAATTTCAATCCAAGTTTGGCCTGTTTCTAGTTTAAGTGGGTTGCCATCGGTGTCTACATAGGAGTGGCGGCCGTCCTTATACTCCCATTTGCATTGTTGAAATTTACCAGACTTAAACACAAAGCATGGTCCCGAACCATTTAATTTAATGGTTTGTGTTCCAAGATCATCATCTGCATTTAAACTTATATCTGCAAGCATCACTAAAATATTTTTAGGGGAAATTTGTGAATCATTGTTTTGATCAATTGAATTTACTCCTTTTACTAATCTCTTGTATGAATTAGTTGAACCGTCATATTCGTAAGTCACTTCATAACTAGCATTAGAAAAAGGTATTGTAATTTTAGTGGTTTCTAGTACAAGCTGATCTGTTGGTGTATTTTGTGTTTCCCAAAGATTCATTTTTTCCCATGAACTTTCATTTTTCTTTTGGAGTAATTTATGTAGGTCTTCCACTGTTGTGTATAAATTATGAGGAGCGGGTTTGTCTGTGTCTCTGTAAAAATAGTCACCATAAAATGATTCATTAACATCAAATAAATTTTTGTAAACGTTGGATGATAATTCTGATAGTGCTTGCTTGCTTCCACCAGCATGTGCGATTGGAGCCGACCACATATTGGCTAAGAAGTTAAAGTAGGGACGAGCAGAGCGAACCGGGCCAATTTCTTTAGGTTGGCGTGTTTGGAATATTGCTAAGAATCTTGTAATCCCACCTTCGGCAAGAGTTTCGTACACAATTTCGGCATCAGTTAATCCAGACTGAGGTCGGGAGTCGGAATGATTTTCTACAACTACTGCAATTGGGCGTAGCTTAGCTTCTTCTGGGTCAACAAGATTACCGTTAATACTTGGCTCCTTGGGTTTTTGTTCGGTTACTTGGGTAGTTGAGTCATTATGAAAACTCTTCCAAATTCGCCAACCTGTGAAGCCAACTACTAGTACTAGGATTATGATGACGATAATTTTGGTTTTCATAAAGTTTTAATTTAAGGTTTGATAAATTTGATAAACGATTTATAGAAACGTGGTTTAAGTATTAGTGAAGATCCTAGGTGGCCACCACGTGGAAGAGTAATTAACTTGGCTTTAGTGATAGTGGCAAATTTTTTAGTTGATGGGTATGGGCATATATCATCATCCTTTGCATGCACGATTAGTAATTTTGAGCTGTCGATTTCTTCTACATGATTTGTGGGGTTGTAGAATTTACCACTTTTGATTTTCTCCCAACCGTTTGTTGCGACTCGGTAGCCCATTCCAAAGGCTTGTTCTGTAAACTTTGCCAGCAAATCCAAGGGTTCTGCTCTGCCGGGTTTGCTCCAATCAATGACTGGAGAAATACACATTACTTTAGTCACACGTTTGTCCAAGCTGCTTAATATTGCCGCTGGTCCACCAAAACTTGTACCGATAATATAAATTTCATCGGCAATCACTTTATATTTCTTTTTATTCCACAGATCAATAAACCCTTTAGGTAAAGAATTAATAATATCGATTACATCAAGATGTGGAGACTTGGCTAAAAATTTACCTTCGCTTTCCCAGCTGCCGCGGTAGCGAGGATTAAAAACCCAAAACCCTTTTTTGCTTAAAAATTCGATCTGATCTTTTTTACCAGGGAAACCTGGCATACCTCCACAGATAATAATCACACGTTGTTTTTTGGTCGGTCGTGATGGTGGTAAAAACTCGGTGACAATGTCTTTGGCAAATCTTGTTCGAAGGGTGTGCATAAATTTATTATAACAGAATTATTTTATTAACATGCCGTCTCCGAACGAAAACAGACGGTATTTTTTTTGAATGGCAAGTTTGTATAACTCGAGTAATTGTTTTCTTCCTGTGAAAGCAGAAACGAGCATTAATAGACTAGATTTTGGAACATGGAAGTTGGTGATTATAGAATCAACAAATTGTAACTTAGATTTTTCTGTGATGAATAAGTTGGTATTGCCTGTAAGTTTAGTTAGTTTTGCGGGTTTATTTATTTTTGTTATAGATTTAGATTCACAAGCAGATTCCAGGGTGCGTACTACTGTAGTCCCCACAGCTATAATTTGTTTTCCAGATTGTTTGGCTTGATTTAATATTTTGGCTGATGTTTTAGAAATTTCGTAAAACTCGGTGTGTAGTTTTTTGTTTTGCAATTGCTCTTCTGTTAAAGGAGCAAAAGTTCCGAGGTTTACATGCAGGGTTATGTAAACAATTTTTATTCCTGAGCGTTTAATCTTAGCTAATAATGCTTTTGTAAAGTGTAGACTGGCTGTCGGTGCAGCAACCGAGCCGAGTGTTTTAGCAAACACAGTATTGTACTCGGTTAACAATTTTTTACCAGAGAGTTTCGAGTTCTTTATATATGGTGGCAGAGGAGTTTGGCCATATTTGTTTAATATAGTGTAGAGGTTAGAAATATCGAAAGCTGGTTTTAGAATATAAAATTGACTGTGCTTTGCTATAACTGTAAAAGATAATTTTTTAGGTTTTGGGGTTTTAGATTTATTGGAACTAATCGCTCTGTTTTCTTTACCATTTTCAATAGTAAGTTTGGTATTAAGTTCTAATTTACGGTCGCTTAAAAATTTTAAATGTTGCCCAGAGGTTTCTATATAGAGAAGACGTGCTAATCCTCCCGTAGGTTTTTTTACGGTGAGTCGTGCTGGGATAACTTTAGTTTGATTTAAAACTAAAACACCATCTTTGGGTAAATATTTCAGAATATTTTTGTAGATATCATGGGCAATTTCTGCGGGTTTATCTTTCGCTTCCTTTTTTATTCTGAGGTTTTGAATTGGTTTTGGGGCACGGGTGTAGATTAAAAGCTTAGCACTGTCGCGGGGCGAGGTTGGTGATTGAGCGATTAGTTCTGGGGGAAAGCTGTAATTATAGGAATCTAGAAGTTTCTCAAATGATGGGTAGTTTTTTGGAGTTTTCTGTTCTGTCATGATAATATCTTACCATTTTCTTGATTTTATGGGCTATATTTTTAAGCAATATTGACAAAACTAGTAAAATTCTATACAATAGGATTTCGTTACAAAAAATCTTAGGGGGAAAATTGATGGCCATAATTGAAAAAAGAGTCAGTGATTTTAAATGTCCATTTACCAATTCCGATGTACTCGTAATTGGGTCAGGGCACGCGCGCGTTACAAAGGCTTATTGCCATTTCCTGGACGAACTTGGAATCGACAATTATTTTTTAAATGTAAATCAAGGCTTAATTGAATCCTTGGCTTACAATTCAGAAAAAGATCGGGTTCATTTTTATAACCTCTTAAAAAAGACTTTTAAGAAAAAGATTAACCAAGTAATTATCTTTACAGATATTTGCGTTGGCGGCCATTCTGATGAAGCCTATTTGGCTAAAAGAAGAAAGCGAACTGAAGCTGCTATCAATGCACAAAAGAATTTAGTAGGCATTTTCGGCCAAGGTAACCCTGATTTATTAGTTTTGAGTTTTATCATCACTGTGAATGGGGAAGATAAATATTTGGATATACTTGCAGAAGAGTCCAAAACAGCCGGAGAAGCAAGTGCGTAATCTATTAGTAAAGTCGAGCAAATTTTGCCCGACTTTTTTATTTATATCTTGACGATTGCGTTAAAATCGGTTATTATTATTTTTTAAGAATTAAATAACACGATAAGAGGAGAGATATGCATTCAAGACAAGTTGAAAAGTTTGTTGATCAAAATAAATTTCCCATCACTCCAGCTAACTTACAAAGCCGTTGTGTTGATGGTCGTCCCGCAGTAGCAGAACAAGGTGAATATTTACCTGCTGTGTCTAAACCAGGCTCCGATGTCGGTGATTTGATGATCGCATTAGGTTCATTAAACGAACTTGGTCTGAAAATTGCCCCAGAAAAGGTTTTGGAAATAATTTTGGAAAATAATGGAGGGGTGCAGAATTTTAAGTTTCATACAGATTCTCACACAGAAGATAAACAAGTTGGTCCAGGTCTAGGTTGTGGTCATATTAATAAAGCTACAATAGATCCAGAGGATTATCATCTGACTTCTGAACAAACAGAATTCATCAAGAATGTCTTACCTTCTTTGTTAGAAAAAGGAGCTAAGCAGGTGGTCTTGCATGGTGATCACGAGGAGCAGGCTGTGTTGGTCGTTCTTTCTAGTAAATATGGAGTTCGACCATATACTGATGAAGCCCAAGCTTTTATCTATCAGCAGACCTTACATCAACAACAGTTGGATAGTTTGGCAAAACCTTTGTCAAAATATCTAGCTTCCATAGGTCAGGAGATCGATGAATCAAAACTGCGTTTAACTATTGACCAAGTTTTTGCAAAACAGCTTGGTGCGACTTTAAGTAGAATTGCGAAAGGCCTACCTATGTACAAGGTTGAAATAAGTGACGTAGGTGATGTTCAAGTAGAAAACTTGAGTGAGTAATAATAAAGCACGAGAATTATCTCGTGCTTCTTTTTATGTTTAAAATCTTTTGTGAAATTAGATTGTAATGTTGGTAAGATTTTTATCTTTGCCAATTATATAGTACGCTTGATTATTTTTTACTATCACGTAACCTGTAAAAGATTGGTTAGTGAATTGTAACGCATCATTTCCTGCAAAAGTTGTTTTAGTAATATTGCTAACTGATGTACTTGCTTTTAGTTGGTCGTATATAGAGCTTAAAGTATCAGATGTTCTCACAGTGTCTATGTTATATAGTAAGGTTCCAGCTTTAGAGTAAAATACTACTGAGTTAGTTTTTTCTGTGATAATACTTTGAGCTGGGAGAGTCGCCTTAATACCCATAGTCGTGTTGCTGTAATAGATTGGTTTATTGATATCTACTCCAGTTTGTGGGGCAGTAAAAGTTTGGCTAGGTGTGGTTGTTGCAACCGACTTCGTTGAGTTAGAGGTTTCAGTAGTGTTATATGTCTCTGTGGTTGTAGCACCAGCAACTTGTCCGGAGGATTCTGTAGTAGAACCATTAGTATCCGGTGGTAGTGGGGTACTAATAGATGGTTCGTAAACTTGAGCCACCTCTGGTCTGTTAGAAGTGTCGTCTTTTTTGTCGTCTTGGTTGTTCAAACCAATTAAGGCAGCAATTAGGATGGCTAGTGCAATAACAGCACCGATAATCCATTTAGCAGCTCCTCTAATTTTTGCCCATAATAGAGACCAAAATAACTTGAATTTGCTTGGCATAGAAATTGAATATTAATTAATAGTTTATTAGTATAAGCCGATTTTGGGCATAAGTCAACATCAATTAATTATTCAGTTCGGTTGGTTTTTAAGGTTGTAAGGCAATTTTATAACCTCGTCCCGAAATTGTATGGATCAATTTTGGTTTGCCCGAGCTCTCAATTTTTTTTCTCAAATTGAGTATGTGGGTTTCTAGTGAATTAGAAAATAAATCAGAGTTTAAGTCCCAAACATGTTCTATGAGATCTGTTCTGGATAAAACTATATCTTGATGTCGTAACAGGTATTCTAATAAGTTGAATTCCTTTTTAGTAAGATGAACAGATTTTTTGCCACGTCGCACAGAGCACTTCCGAGAATCTACAATTAAGTCTCCAATCGAAAATTGTTCGCCTGTGAGTTGTTTAGGTCTGCGTAGGATGGCTCTGATGCGAGCAATCATTTCTGAGAAATGACTAAACTTGCTCGTGTAGTCATCTACTCCGCAATTGAATAAATCTATGGCTTCCTCGCTAGAAAGTTGTTCTGTTATTACCAATAATAAAGTATTCTTACCATTATCACGAATAGCTTTACAAATATTAATGGCGTTGCAATTTTGTGAGTGTTCGACAATCACTAGATCATAATCTGTACTTCTTGCCCAAAATTCTTTATGCTCTGTGCTGGTTGCTAGGTCAACATTAAACTGAACCTGCTTTAGACTAAACTTAAGTTTTTGCGCGAAGAGCTCATCATCGCTTATTATGAGGAGTCTCATATTTTTCCTTGAATGTCGACGACTTAACCTGTCGACAAGTTTATTTTTATTTTGGCTAAGAAGAAAGTTTAGATAATTTTAAAACCCAAGTCAAGGACTTGGGTTGTGGAAATGTGGTCAAGATTTTCTGAAGAAATTATCAAGTTCGCGAATTCAGAAATTTCCTAAAGAGAAAATCTTTCCCAATGAAATTGTTTGCGTGGTAACCCTAAATCGAGTAATGCAGGTCTGAGTGCATCCATCATTCGAGGTGGTCCACACAAAAACACTTCACGTTCAGGGAGGTCTGCAACAAGCTGGGCGAGTTTATCTTTATTCAACATTCCAAACTCTGCTCCTTGAATTTGTTCATTAGAATAAATTTCTATTAATCTGAAATGTTTGGCACTGGTGTTGTTTTGGCTGATGAGTTTTAGTTCATCTAAAAGTACAGCTTCTTTTTGAGTTTTAGCGCTGTATATTAAAGTTAAATCGACTTTACCAACTAGTTCTTCCGCTAAAGATCTAAGTGGTGTAATTCCTATTCCACCAGCAATCATTAGCACTCTATCTTTTGTAATTTTATCGGATGTAAATACTCCATGCGGGCCATCGATTAAAACTTTGGTCCCTACTTTTAGATTCGGCATGCTGGCAGTAAAATCACCTAAATTTTTTGCTGTAATTCGTAATTCAGAATTATTTGCTCCCCAAGACAGGGAAAACGGATGAGCTTGCCACCAAAAACCTTTTTGCAGAAAACGCAAAATCATAAATTGTCCACTTTGACGTTTGAATTTTTTTAGGTCTCTTCCGGAAATATAAACACTCACAGCAACTCCATTTATAGAGTCAACTTTTGTTATAGTAAAATCTTGTTGCCAGAAATTATATAACGGAATGAAAAACCTAAACCAAGCAATATGGAGCGCAGTAAATGCATAGATGCCTACCCAGTATGCTTCAAACCATATACTCTTGGAGCTCGTGCCTAGTTCTAGTTGGTGTCCTACGAATAAAACAAAAGTTAAATAATTTAAAATATGAACATAGTACCACCATTCATATTTAAGTTGGCGACGGATGATTGTAATTGATAGACCTACAGTCCCAACCAAAATTAATACTGCTAGAAATGCTTTAAAGATATCGTCGTAATCTGTGAGAAATGACAAGTACTGATTAAAGTAGGGGATCTGGTTTATGACAGAGTATGATTTTGTGACCAAGACAACATGGATCATTATTAAAATCAAAACAGCATAACCGTTCCACTTATGAACTTTTGACAGTTTGTCTAATCCAAATATTTCCTCAATCCACTTTATGCGTCCGATTAATAGCAATTGAGTTAAAGCCAGTATGGTTGCGAGTAGACCACTAAGCCGAGAAACGGCTAATAGTAGAGACGTGGAATCTCCTCCTGTGATTAAGACTTGGTTAAAGTACCACCACGACCACACTAAAACTATTAAATTCACTAAAAACAATGAGTAAATCAATATTTTTTTCATGTCTTAATTGTATCACTTATTAAGACTTTATGAAGTCTTCATTTTCCCTACCTCTTATTTTGATTATGATATAATTACTTCATGATAGAAATAATTAAAAAGAATGCTTTATATTTAGCATGGACTGGCTCTTTAGTAGCCATGTTAGGCAGTTTGTATTTTAGTGAAATCGCTAATTATCCACCTTGTGTGCTGTGTTGGTACCAGCGTATTGCCATGTACCCTTTGGTGTTTATCCTGGGTTTCGCGATTTATAAAAAAAGTCGAGAAATGCTGTTACCAGCTTTCGTGCTTTCGGCAATTGGTTGGTTGATATCTGTGTATCACAACTTGTTGTATTACGAAATTTTACCAGAAGCTGCAGCGCCTTGTATCGCTGGTGTATCGTGTACAACAAAATTTATTGAATGGTTTGGATTTGTGACGATTCCATTATTAGCGTTTATGGGTTTCTCTACAGTTTTGGTTTTACTAACAATTCATTGGAAGGCTAACAAGCCTCAAATTAAGGAAAATAATTTATGAGTAAAGAAGCAAAAATTTTAATCGGGATAGCACTTGCTGTAATCGTTGGAGGAGTTTTGCTAGCTATTTATGCGAACCCTCAACCACAAGAACCGGGCGCACCAGTTGATAGTAATACTTTGATTCGCGAGACTAGTCATATGACTAGTAAAAAGGATGCTAAAGTTACTATTGTAGAGTTTGGAGATTTTCAATGTCCAGCATGTGCAGCTGCTCATCCAGAAATCAAAGCAGCTTTAGAACAATACAAGGATAATCCAGAAGTGAACTTTGTATTCCGTAATTTCCCTCTAGATACTATCCATCCAAATGCTCATATTAGTGCAGAAGCTGCAGAAGCAGCCGGTGCTCAAGGTAAGTATTGGGAAATGCATAATATGCTTTACGAAAAACAATCAGAGTGGTCAGCAAGTACAACTGCTTTAGATATTTTTGTTGGTTACGCTAAAGAAATTGGTTTGAATGTAGATCAGTTTAAATTGGCAGTAGAACAGCGTTTGTATGCAGACGTGATTAATACAGATTATAAAGATGGAGAAGCTGTTGAAGTTAATTCAACACCAACTTTCTTTATTAACGGAACTAAACAAAACAAAGTTTTGCAACGAGATGAGCTCAAGGCTTTAATCGATGCAGAATTAGCTAAGTAATAATTTTTTTAAGGACTGCCCCTAGTTTTTAACTGGGGACAGTCTTTATATTTTATAGATTAAATATTAATTTAAGTTAAGATTATAGTGATGAAGAAACCTCAACAAGATTTACGAGAACATCTAGAAGTGAAGCGTTCGATTGCTGGATTAGGGCTGTTCACAAAGATTCCTATTAAAAAAGGGACTTTTATAATTGAATATGTTGGTCCGTTGTTAAATGATGAGCAGGTTCAGAAAAAGGGAGGGAAGTACTTATTTGGCTTAGGTAAAAAATGGACCATAGATGGCACTAATCGCAAAAACATTGCAAGATATATCAATCATTCTTGTCTGCCAAATTGTGAACCTATTCAGTATGCTCAACGAATAAAAATAAAGGCTCGAAAGAATATTAAAGCTGGGGAAGAATTATTCTATGATTACGGGAAAGAATATTTTGATGAGTTTATTGGAAAGCATTGTCGGTGCCCTAAACATACAAAGAAATTAAAAAAGAAGACATGATCTAATTATGTCTTCTTTTTATATTTTTAATTTCGTGATTTATTGTAACTAATTTTTTGCTCACGTTTACTCGATAGAGCTAAGAACTGTTCTAATTGTTTTGTTGTGATTATTTTTTTACTAAGAGCTGTTTGCAAGGCACACCCTGCACTTTTAATATGGTCACAGTTTCGATACTTACAATTTTTACTTATTGAAGTTAAGTTGCTAAAAATTTCTGTGGAAGCTTCTTTTGTAGAATCAAATTCTAAAGTTCTCATTCCAGGAGTGTCTATGATAATCCCTTTGCTTGGTAAAACAAAAATTTTTCTACTAGTTGTTGTGTGTCGACCCTTACCAAGTTCGCTGACTTCGTTGGTGAGTTGGTTTGCTTCTTCCAGTAGGGCATTAACTAAACTTGATTTACCGACACCAGAGTTACCAACTAACACTCCAGTGTATCCAGCCTTAATATATTTATCTAATTCTGTGAGGCCAGTTTTTGTAATTGCGCTACTTAAAATAATTTCTTGGTTAGGGTGAATCGATTTAATTTCTTTAGTGATTAGTTTTGCACTAGTCGAAGAATCTGTTCGCTTGTCTATCTTGTTAATAATTACGATAGGGTCAATTTTCCCTTCGCGTGCAATAGCGAGGTAACGATTTAGTTGTGATGGATTAAAGATTTGATCAGTGCTCAAGACGATGAACATCTGGTCAATGTTAGTGGCAATTGTTTGATTAACTTTCTTCTTCTCAATATGTCGAACAAGTTTAGTATAGCGGGGGAGGATTTGTATAATCTTTGCTTTATTCTCTGTGGGGATTTTTTCGAAGATTACCCAGTCACCAACCTTTGGAAGGTCTTCTACAGCAGTCTTTTTTCGCAAACTACTCATCAGTATTCCTTTTATGGGACCTTGTTCGGAAATTAAGTCCCAGCCAGTTTTATGCTCGCTAAAAATTCTAGCAAGGGATTGATTTTGCTTTGGGAGTGTAAATTTATTTTTTTTAATTTGCGATAAATAATGGTTTAAACCAATCGAGTTTAGATTCATACCTATATTGTTGCAAAGAGATGGCTAAATTACCAGTAGGGAATTAGGATCTGTGTAATTTCGCTTGCAATTTTATCTAATCTATGGTATTATATAGATAAGAAATCCAAACAAACTCTAAGTTTGTTCAGAAACAAAAACAAAAATACAATTAAATAAAGGGAATATGAATTCTATTAATGGTGATGCAAAAAAAATAGACCATGGTTCACCTCATGGTCCAGACCGTAAAGTCAAATTACTTTTGGCTTTGTTAGTTATTTTAGGGGCAACATTAGTTTTCTTGGCAACTCCATTATCGGAGAGAACTTTGGGAATTAAGTTGTCTAGTTTATTTTCGAATGCAAATTTATCTCAAGATAGTCTAGATGGATTTAAAGTTGAAGATTTACCACCAGCAGGTGGCGGCGGATTCTCTGGCGGCACCGAACCAGTTTTTAACTGTGTAGTGGCTCCATGTATAGATCCTAATTGGTCTATTGTAAATCCTGAACCAAACACTGTTTGGAAACTTGGTGAGAAGGTAAAGATCTCATGGAATGGATCACCTCGACTAGGAGTAGCTAATATCCGTGCCTCGACCTTTTCCCTTAGTGTAGCCATTACCGGACAAGACTGTAATAACACAAGACTTTGTTATGCAGACTATGAAATTGTAAAAGAAGGGATTGATAATGGTACATATGTTTGGGAGATTCCAAAAAATCTTCCAGAACATTTATTAAATAGATCGTTGGATTTAATTTTAGTGATTGACGGAGTAAGCAAAGCACAAACTACTGTACAGATCGTAAATAAGATTGGTGACCCTGGTGATCAATACCCTGACGGTACATTTATAAGATTACTAAGCAATCCAAATATGGTTGTGCAGTTAACTAATGGCACAAAGCGTCAGTTGCCTTATCCATCAGAAGAAGTTATTACTTGTTTAGGTGGTAATCCTGCAAATATCAAAAATGGTTTAGCTATTCACGAAAGAATTCCTTTTGCAGAACCATTGTTCTGTAACCCAACTGCACTTGCATCAAGTCCAATTGGTTCGCTTATTAGTGGTTTGCCAGACAGTGATGTCACTTCAATCTATCTAGTACAAAAAGGTGTACGTCGCCCATTCCCAACTGGCAAAATTTTTGAATGTTTAGGTTATTCATATAACAATGTTCACATTGCAAACTCTAAGGATGCCAAGCTTCCTATTGGTGCTCCTATGACATGTAATAATGATGTTAGCCGATTATATTTAACTGGCGATGGTACTTTACCAAAAGGTTCAGTTAATACTATCTATAGTACAAAGATTACTGCCCAAGGTGGAAGACTACCCTACACATTTTCTATTGTCAGCACTCAACCTAGTGTTAAAGTGAAAATAGAGAGTGATGGACAATTGACTGCTAAATTTACAACCCCAGGCACATATCAAATCAGAGTCAGAGTAGTTGATTCTGGTAGTCAACCAGGTGCTGCAGCTGATACAACTCCTCAAAGTGATGAAAAAACCTATACTGTAGTTATTGCTGGTCTTACCACTACTGGCGGTGGTGGCGGTGGTGGTACAACTGCTCAAAATTGTACCGATGGTCCAATTCAGAGTTTAGTTGCAGTATATCGTTATTATAGCTCTCGTGATACTGATCACTACTATAGCACTAACGCTACTGCACCAAGTGGTTATGTTTCTGAAGGTATAACAGCTTATGTTTACCCAAGCCCTGTGGCTGGTACTGTTGCTGTGTATCAATCGTATAACTCTGAACGTAAGGATCATTACTACACTACCGACCAAGAAGGTGCTCAGACTTATGGGTACAAGCTTGATGGTATGTTAGGTTATGTTTACCCTACACAAGTTGCTGGCTCTAGTCCGTTATATAGAATGTACAATAACTCAGCTAGTCATTACTTAATGACAGCAAGTACTGTCGAACGTGATGCGATCAATGGATTAGGTTTTGTTCAACAAGGTACTATTGGTTACACTTGTGGAACTTCTCGACCAGGCAGTGAAATAATTCCTGTCTATCGATTATGGAATTCTAAACTTACTGATCACTTCTATACAACAGATGTATCTGAACGTGACGCTGTCATGAAACGTGGTTATGTTTCTGAAGGTATCATGGGTAATATGTACAGCGTTCCAGGCCCTGATCGAGTCGGTGTACAAAGATTATGGAGTGCAAAGTATGGTGATCACTTCTACACTACTAGTGAAGCAGAAGCTGTTGCTTCTAAGTTTTCTAGAGAAGGTGTAATTGGATTTATAAAAATTTCTCCAAGCAACACTGTTAGCCAACTCTACAGACTAAACAATACGAAAATTGGTGATCATTTTTACACTACATCTGCAACCGAACGAGATGCTGTAGTAAAAGGTGGTTACAAGTTCGAAGGTACAATGGGTTACCTTCCATAATCTAAAACTTAATAAACTCAAAAGCTCAAGTCCAAGACTTGAGCTTTTTTATTCTTGTATTGTCATAACCTCAACATTTTGTTACTATAGGTATAATCATTAACGAAAAAAATTATGTTAAGTGGATTTAAGCAATTTTTAATGCGAGGTAATGTCGTCGACCTTGCAGTAGGTGTAGTGATTGGTGCTGCTTTTGGTACGGTAGTCACAACCTTAGTGCAGAATATTATTACACCAATCATCTCGGCAATCGCTAAACTACCAGATTTTTCTAAATTGGTAATTACTGTTAATGGTAGTGCGATTGGTTATGGAGTATTCTTGAATGCAGTGATTACCTTTGTAATTATAGCAGCGGCAATTTATTTTATTGTTGTTATTCCGATGACAAAGCTAATGGCTAGAGTCACTAAACCTCAGGCACCAACAACAAAGTCTTGCGAAGAATGTTTAAGTGAAGTTCCAATCGAAGCAAGACGTTGTAAACACTGCGCTCAACCAATTTAAATCTACAACGATTATAGAGATAAAAAACTGCCACTAGAGGCGGTTTTTTGTTATATAACCGAAACTTTTCTTAAAATACGAGGTGGCATGATAAAATATACATATATGAAAATGACAAAAAATCAATTAAAAAATCACAGAGTGTGCGCGGTTTTGCCACCCTATGTGGAAGCAGAGGATTTAGCTTGGTCTAGTGGTCAACTAGAAACCTTAATTAATATCCGTCGTGGTGGTTTTTCTTCGAAGCGATTATTAAAAATTATTAATGAGTTTATAATTGGTTATAAATTTATTCGTCATTACAAGAAAGCAGTAAGTATCTTTGGTTCTGCAAGAACTGGCTTCAAGGATGTTGTTTATCAAGAAGCTACTAGATTAGGTTTTGAATTAGCATCCGATGGATTTGCGGTTATTACTGGTGGTGGTCCTGGAATTATGGAAGCAGCCAATCAAGGTGCGTTAAAGGCCGGTGGTGAATCTGTAGGATTAAACATTCAACTACCTACCGAACAACGTATTAACCCTTATGTTAATGAGTCGACTTCTTTCCATTATTTCTTTACGCGAAAAGTTATGTTGGCAACTGCTTCTCAGGTATATATTTTCTTTCCAGGTGGGTTTGGAACTCTCGATGAACTTTTCGAAATGTTAACTTTAATTCAAACAAAAAAAGTTAGCCCGATAGAAATTATTTTAGTGGACAAAGAATTTTGGAAACCATTATTAGTTTGGATCGAAAAAAAGATGTATAAGGAGAGCCGAGCAATTTCTAAACCTGACTTAAAACTAATGAAGTTGGTTAATAATGCTGATGAGGCTTTATTGGAAGTTCGTCGTCTGGTTAAGCTTAAGAAAATTGGCCACACAGCTAGAGAGTTGAACATGTTAGAGCAAAAAAGAGAAGGTATTATTATGCCTCGTAAAAAACATGTTAATTCAAAAAAGTCGGTAGTGACTAAAATGAAATTACACAAAAAGCCTTCTAAGAAATCTAAATAATGACATCTTTCGAGAACACTAAGAAAAACTCGGAATTTGTATGGGCTTCAACATTCGTAAACCAAATCAATAAAGAGCAAGGAACTAATTATCGAGTTATACCAGAACTAGAAGAAAATTCTCCAGTCGATATGCATTTAGTTTGCGAGAGTTGCACCCATCAACACTTAGACTTACAGCTAACTCATGCTGTGGAGGTGCCATTTATTGCGCTACAAGCCCATACTGGGGAGGATTACTCTAAACATCCCACTATTGAAGCTATAGATCGAAAAACCGAAAAGTTAACTCAGCAAAAAGCTGATTTAAAAAAAATTATTTTGATTGTGCAGGGTTACATGAACCCTGCTTTGGCAAAAGAGGTGTTCGCTGATAAATCTTTTGATAAGTACAAGCAGTCAGATTTTGCAGGTATTTATTATGTCGCTCCACCCATGATTTCTGGTGAAACCGATGAATTTGTTCAAGATGGATTAGTTGTTCCAATCAAGAATTACTTTACTAACTTCCATTCTGCCACAACTTAATTGCTTCCACTGGGTGAATTAGCATAATGATGTTAATTAGAAGGTTGTCTCTAATTGCCAAGAGTAGAAAAATTTCTATTGTAAAAAATATCACGACACTTTGCCAAACAGGTCGTTTGTTGGCAAACCAAAAACCTAAACTCATAGCTAGGATATCTCCAGCCGAATTAATGATACTGTCTCCAAAATAGTCTAAGGAGATTGTTTCGGTCCGATATCTATTAATTATATAATCTGAATTCTCCAAAACTTTCCAACCGCAAGCCATAATTACTGCGATCACAAGTTTAGAGAGAACAGGAATTTTAATTTTTAAAATTTTCTCTGCTATAACTAGACTCAAGTAAAAGGCTAGTCCGTGTATAAAGTGAGTTAAGGAATACCAGTCAAAAATGTGCTGGGAGTTCTCCGAACTGATTACCGCACTGTGCCAAAGTTTGATGTAGCCACATTCACAAATTATATTTCTGTCCATCAGGTATAGAATGCCAAAAGTTACTAAACTAATTAGAGTGATAAGAATGATCGCTTTTCTTTTTGTCATGCTTTAATTATACTATATTTATATGAAGAAATTTTTTGGGTTTAATGAAACAGAAATAAAAGTTTTAAATAAGTTAAACACCCCTCAAAAAATTCAAGATTACTTGAATAAACTCCCGATTAATTTCGAAGAAGACGGTGGAACCGCACGATCTCCTCGGCAAGTTTTAAAGTTACGCAAAGCTCATTGTATTGAAGGTGCTTTACTTGCCGCTGTGGCTTTATGGTATCATGGTCAAAAACCTCTGTTATTAGACTTGGTTACTACAAAAAATGATGATGATCATGTAGTGGCCTTATTTAAACAGAATGGTTGTTGGGGCGCTATCAGCAAAACTAATCATGCAGTATTAAGGTATCGTGAGCCTATTTATAAAACTGTTCGAGAACTAGCTATGTCGTATTTCCATGAGTATTTTAAAGATACTGGCCAAAAGACTTTGCGAAAATTTTCTCGACCATACGATTTATCAAAAATTAAAAATAAAGATTGGCTGACAAGTAGGGAAGACCTTTGGGAGATTAATAACGCCTTAGATGATTATTTCCACTATAATATTTTAACTCCCAAACAGATTAAAAATTTACGCCCAGCAGAGAAGATAGAAGTAGAGGCTGGAAAGTTAGTAGAGTGGCGCCGGGGTATTTCCAAAAAAGTTAAATGAAAACCCTCGATCATATTAGGTCGGGGTTTTATATTATGGTGATTTGAACTGTTGTTTTTTTATCTGCTTGGAGGTTTTCCACTTTTCTGACCGAGCTCTTTACTGGTAATAGAAACTCCCCATCTTTGGTGGGAAATATAGAAGTTTGCCATTTGGTTTTTCCTACCTGCGCAGAAATTTTTACAGAGCCAAACCCACGACGTAAGTGGCCAGTGATGGATTTTATAGTTTTAGAAGTTTTTTTATCAACTGTTAAAAAATGCCAAGCTCCCATGCCGGGGTAGATCCAAAGTTTGCCGGTAATTTTAAATGAAGGTTCCATAGTGTAATCGAATACAGTTATATTTTTCTGCTGTCATAGGCCCAGTGCAGTATGGCTTGGCGTTGTCGAGGTCGACAAGAAAGATCTCCAGGAGCACAATTGTTTTTAACTTGAGCGATATGTCTGGTGATGGCTTTCCATCTCTTAATTTGACGTTGGTCTTCTCCTTCTAAACGTCTCCCCATGTAATAGCGACAATACCACTGAAACCACCCTCTGGGGTCGTTGATGTTTATCCATCCTTTGCGAATCCATTCTGCAAGGGGTTGTGAAGCATTAATTTTAAATAGGTTAAGCTTTGGGTCATGAAATTCGGAATTGAATTTGGCTTTTGTAAACCAGTCCGCGGGAAATTCCTTTTTGCAATCGGTCATATATTTACCACCAAACACACCCAAAGCCAACATTTGTTTAGGGGTTAGTTCTGGTTTGAATTCTGGGTCAAAATTTTTACCAACCGGTTCGCTCAAAGTGTACCGATAATTTATTTGCATCTTGTCGTTAACTACCACAATCTTATGAATAGATTTCTTGTTCATATATATAAATTATAGCAAAAGTTACGGGTTTCTAAGCCCACTTTTTTCTAAAATTATGCTATAGTATCAAAGGTTTGCCGTTAGTAAATTTTTATTATGCGTATTGAAGAAGATATCAAATTAGACTATAGCGATGTGTTGCTTCGCCCGAAGCGAAGCACTTTAACTTCCCGTAAAGAAGTCCAATTAGAGCGAGAGTTTAGGTTTTACCACTCACCGAAGGTCTGGAAAGGTATACCTATCATGACGGCTAACATGGCTACCTGTGGGACCTTCGAAATGGCTGAGCTTTTGTCTAAGTATAAGATCATTACTACTTTTCATAAATACTACAAACTTGATGATTATAAAAAGTTCTTTGAGAGTTTCGATAATCCAGATTATATTGTTTACACTTTAGGGATTCGCGATGAAGACATTTCTCAACTTAAAGAAATGATCTCCAGTGGTTTGATAAACAAATTTTCTTTTATTTGTATTGATGTTCCCAATGGATATTTAGAGAGATTTTTAGAGTCTATAAAGTTAGTTCGTGAGCTTTGCCCAGATCATATTATAATTGCTGGGAATGTTGTCACTAACGAAATGACAGAAGAAATTATTTTAGCAGGAGCAGATATTGTAAAAGTCGGTATTGGCCCAGGGTCGGCTTGTACTACTCGTCGCATGACGGGGGTTGGCTACCCTCAATTGTCTGCTGTTATTGAATGTAGTGATGCTGCTCATGGGCTATCTAATAGTCAAGGTTATGGTTTGGTGATCGCTGATGGTGGTCAGCAGTATCCATCGTGTATAGCCAAAGCGTTTGCAGGTGGAGCAGATTTTAATATGGCTGGGTCATTATTTTCTGGTTACGACGAAAGTGCTGGTGAATTAGTAGAAAAAAATGGCAAGAAGTATAAAGAATATTTTGGCTCCTCATCCAATAAAGCATTGCAGGAATTCTATGGCAAGAAGGAAGATCACAGAGCTTCGGAAGGGCGGTATGTGTTAATGCCTTACAAGGGTAGTATTCATACATTTTTACAAGACTTATTTGGAAGTTTGCGTAGCACAGGAACATATATTGGTGCCCGTCATTTAAAAGAATTTCCTAAACGAGCTACATTTATAAGAGTGAATAAACAGCTTACGACCTATTTAGAAGGTTATGATGAAGGCGAATAGAGCAATAAAAAAACCGTTCAAACGAACGGTTTTTTTAATAGACCCTTATTTATAATAACTACGGATTTGGAATAAGATGTACATTCCAATTACCAAACTTAGAATGGCAGAGACAATAGCACCTGTTAACAGAGAGCTAACAATAGACAAAAGTGATGCGTAGTATACAAGTTTCCAACCAGATAGTTTGCGCTTTAGTAAGGCTGGAATTGCCATTGCTTCCATCACTAGCACTGCAAGACTAATGATAATGGCTAAGTAGTCAATTGGTCCTAAACTTTTCACTGTTCCCATAGCTTGATATGGAAGAGTGACTGCGGTTAATCCTAGGATTATAAATAAACCCGGAATTACTACTAAGGCTGTTAAGATTAGTAGTACTAAGCTAATCCAAGGACCGTATTTTACAATCCATTCTCTAACATTTCCAGGTAACTGGAAAGGAGCCTTTTCACGTAGGTAAGTGTCGAAGATGCCTTCTAGCCCCTCTAACTGACTTTTTGGTTCTGTGTGAGACGCTTTTGCATGGGTGTCGTGTTCTTGATTCTGAGAATCCATATGTTTGAATTTAATTATGATCTAATCATATGACTTATAAAGAAAACAGTCAAAGAATTAGGCAAAGTATCGGCCCAGGTAATACGGCCATATGATTATAGCCAGAATTGCTTGACCAAAAGTTAATCCTAGGAACCCAATGGTAAACATCCATAATGCTAGCCAAAGACCCCCAGAAAAATAATGTTGTTTAATGTTAATTTTCATATTGTTTGAATGTTAATTATTAATAATTTTTATTGAGAAGATATACTAAACCAATTTGCTGGAGTAATAAGAAGCTGATTCCGATGATAAAACTAAGTTTTTTAGTTTTATGATGAAACACCAGCATGCCCAGTAGAACACCTATCGAGGAAAAGAAAATTGCCCAGATAAAAAAGTATAATTCTGGCACCCGTTGGTGGTCATGCGAACTTCTCCTTTTATCGATCCCTACCATGATAAAAGCAAAAAAATTTAGTGCGCTAACCAGAGCAATTATCAGCCATGCCCAATTTGAGAGAAGTTCTAAGTTCATTAGTATTTATTGGTTTTGCGATTTGGTTAAGATTTTGGTGATTACGAATCTACTAAATATAAATCCGCAAATTAGAAGTACTAAATAGACTCCAAAGAAATAGAGGATTGATGGGCGAAAAGTGCGGGGTAATTGAGAGATTAGTAAGATACTATACCAAGATAGAATTGAAAGTGTGCCAGAGAATGCTAATCTTCCTAAGATTGGTTTAATATTTATCAGAGAAAGTTGTTGTCCTACTAGATTTTTTAGAGCTGGCATTATTGCCATTTTAAAATTAATCCCATTGAGAACAATAATAACTACAAGTGTTAACTTAGTTTGCCAGCGTGGCGAAGAAAGCATTGGCAAACCATTTTGTTCGGAATATATAACCGCAAAAATAGCTAGACCAGATAATATCAAAATAATTGACCCTGCCCAGATTATTTTAGAAAGAGTTTCTAAAAAAGCGAGTTGTTCTGCAGTTATTAACCTTTTGCGTAGAGCTTTAAAGAAAGTTATATCACTAACTGTTGCACCTCCCACTCCTAGTGCAAAACCCACTAGATGAAGCAAAACAAAAAACTGTTGCCATGTCATATGTTTAATTTAATGATCCTAACTATATTATACACCTGTTATAGTGTATTCAATAAATTTGGATTAGTTATTTTTTGATTAATTTTTAGTTTGTTTATCTAATATTGCCTGTACGAATGGATTTACCTTTTTATCCTTCCGGTGAGGGCAACCTATCCAACAGCAAGGTCGGCGTTTGCCTTCATTAAGATGAATGACTGTTCTTTTAACATGGTCGATTCTGGTTTCTTCTTTTTTAACAAAAGTAACCCAACAAATCCATTCGTTGCGGGCAAGGGGAGTAAGGTCATTCCATTTTACTATAGCTGACTTGTTTGCATTTAGTGCTTTGTGTAAATCAGCTGGAATTTTATGAGCTGTACCACTTAAGAGTAATTTTTGATGCATGGAATTGTTTAATTTTGTGAGTCCGCTGAAGGGCCATAAATAGGTGGCACCACACTACCCATTGCACGGAGGTATGTTGCAAGTTGGCCTCGATGGTGAATAGCATCAAATAAAAATCCCCAAGCCATGCTAAATTTTTTAGCCTGCCATTCTGGGCCCATAGAAGCATCGCCAGATTCCCATTCTTCATCAGAAACTGCTTCCACATCTTTGAGTAATTGTGAAATACCTTCGTCGAACTTATTTAACATATCGGACTTAGATTGGTTTTCCATGTCATGGGGATTGAAGTCTGGTGCCCCAGAACTTATAATCCCAGAAATAGCCTTCCATTGTACTGCTAGTTGTGCGGCGATGTTGCCAGCTTCGCGTGCTCGATCGTGAACTTTATAGTTTTGCTGGTCATCTGGAAGAGCATCGATAGCAACGCGAAACTTCGGCGCCTCTTCTTTTAAAGTTTCTAGAAAAAATTGTTTGTTTGTCATATATTTTCTTATTTAATTATTTAGCTTTGATTATTACATGAAATAGATGCCAGTGTTTTTTGTGCCCGCTGGCTAGCTTACGGTCAATTTCTTCTTCTTCAAATTTCAACACTTGCATATCTTTGATTAAGTTGTTAACTTCAATCTTTGAGTGAAAAGTAATATCTCTGGTTTGATCATTCCACTCATCATTAACTCCAAAGAACTGCCCAACAAAAATTCCATTTGGGGTTAATGATTCTTGTAAATCGTGCCATAATTTATCAAAAGTTTGCTGTGTGTTAAAAGGAAGAGAGTATTGAGCGTTGATCAAATCGTATTCTCTTTTGGGAAACTCAAATTTATCAAACTCTGATTGGATAAATCCAAAAGGTTTTTCTTTTAAATCGCTTAGCTGATTTTCTGGCGGTAATTCTTTGTCGATAGCAATTACTTTTTTAAAGCCTTGAGATAATAGAAATTTTACATCCACTAAGTCTCCAGATCCTAAATCAACAGCTGTTCCTTTTTGTTCAACAAAATGCATTGCCTCTTCCAGTAACGGTGCCACTGGTCTGTTAATTCTATCTAAATAGTGTTGTTGCCAGTTTGTTTCCATGCTTTATTATATAATTAATTATAACAAATACCACCAGAATAATCTGATGGTTTTTGTTTAGCTCGCTACGGTTGGGTATGTTAGAAGTCTTTGTGTATTGGATTCTTAAAATAAAAAGCTGCCGTTATGTTAACGACAGCAAATTTTGACAGTGTATTAATCTGTCAGGGTTAGGTTAGCTTAGTTCAGAAATAGCTTTTGCAACTCCAGGATCTCTGAATGATTTTTCGTACATCTCACTCATTTGATCCTTAGAGAACAATTTCGTTTTAATTGCGAACAAAACAACGCTCCAGTGATACGAACTCGCTTTTACCACCTTTAATACCTGATCTTCTGTAAGTCTGCCACTTTGTATCATGGCGATGAGGGTCTTATTACAAGACCTAGGCAACTTACCTGAATCAACTAGAGTCATCATATCTTCTACCGACAACTTACCCGATTTAACCGCTTTAACCCCGGTCTGGTCATGATAGTAATGGATCGATGAGCCGCTGATTCTCACAAGCTCGAGGATTTCCTCACGGGAGAGGTTCTCCCATTCAATCATGGTGACAATTCGATCACCCAAACATTCCCTTGCGGTCACTATTCTTCCAGTGTGACTTCCGAGCATTCTTACTTCGTACTCAAAGGTGAGTGAATCAAGAAACTGGTACAGCTCTTTTGCTGTTAACCCATTTTCTTGTAGCATTTCGATAATTGCATCTGCGAATCGGGGATGCATATGTTCATCATCAATAAATTCCCGAACCTTTTTATCTAATAGTTCGCTCCAGCTTTCCATAATTTCCTCCAAAAATATATAGTGTTTATTTGATGATATTATATCATAAATAGGTATTTTTGTCAATTGATAATTAATGCTATTTCTGGTGAGAAATATCTAAATATATATTGATTTAACCTTCTTTTTACTAATAAAAAACGTAATTTAGAAGATTTTTTAATTTGTGCTTCAACTAACTAGAGTTGGGTTGGTTAAATTTTAGGATTGTTAAGCTGGGATTTTGTCGCGTCGTGAAGCTATGGTTCGCTCTTTGTCTTAAGTTTCTTTGTAGAGAAAACCTTCCTTCACTTAAATCTGTTGGAAACCCATACAAAAAAAGAAAAAATCAGAACTTAATTCTGATTTTTTCCTTGGCTCGGGAGCTGGGATTCGAACCCAGGACCGATCGGTTACACATTATCCTAATCTTTCGAATAGGGGTGGACTATATCATCATCCAATAGATTGGATGCGAGGCGCTTCGGCAATTAAGCCTACTCCTTGCGGATAGTCTCTGAACCTTCCCAAAAATTTTGGGCTTGGCTGCTGATTACCTTACGTTGCCGTTTAGGCTTCCAGCAATTCACCTCGTTTTCATAGCTGATTACTCAACTATGCTGCGTATTCCCGCGTGTACTTCCTTGTGGCAGTTTGAGCAAACTAGAATGCATTTATCTAATTCCGCTTTAACTTTTTCCCAAGATCTTGAATGGTCTTTTTGGCCAATTCCAAACTCTTTTGTTGAAGCGATTATATGATGAAATTCTAGAGCTCCCTCGTAGTCATTATATTGGCAAAAATAATATTTTTTACCCATGTAATTTAAGGCTTTCGATTTGATAGCCCTACGACGACGAGTTACTGCTTTTTTGAGGTACTCTGAGCGGGTAGAATATGTTCTTTTATCAGGCATACTTTATCATAGAATATCATTGATAAATTCTAGATAAAGATTTGATAAAGATTGTGTTCACAGCCGATAGCTCTACCACTGAGCTACTCCCGAATACTTGAATTTTTAATACTCAGCTATTTTACCAAAACTATGCGAATTAATCAAGTATTTATGCTAAAATATAAGGAGAAGCTAAGTATCACGAAATAAAACAGTGTCTTTATTCGAGCAAAAAAAACAACTTGGGTTTACCTTAATTGAGGTAGTAGTCGGAATTTTCATTCTGGGTGTTTTATTGGTGGGGGTTATGGGCTCTTTTAGTGCCTTATCTAAGGCCACACGTGGTGCACGACAACAGACCGTACTAACTTCGCTATCTTCTCAATACTTAGAAATCGTCAGAAATATCCCTTACAGTAAAGTAGGAACGATTAACGGTAACCCTAATGGGACTCTTCCAGATTTAAACAATGCTTTCACGGCAAATATAGAAGGTCAGCAATATAAAATATATTACGAGGTTACTTATATAGATGATCCAGCCGATGGGACAATCACCGCTGGAACAGATCCTGCCCCAAATGATTATAAACAAGTAAAGATGTTTATTAATCAGACCAGTACAAATAAAATAACTGACTTTGTTACGAATGTTTCGCCTAAAGGTTTAGAAGGAATCAATAATGCAGGTGCTTTGTCATTAAAGGTGTTTGATCAAACAGGAATTGCAATTCCATCGGCAGATATTCATATTCAATCTGTGGGTATTAGTCCAGCAATAGTTTTAGATAGACAAAGTGATAGTAGTGGTAATTGGATAGAAGTTGGGCTACCTGCAGGAACTAATGCATATCACATCACTGTGAGTAAATCTGGTTACGTAAGTGATCAAACTTATCCAATTTCTGGAGGTAATCCAAACCCTACTAAACCAGACGCCACAGTATCCAACGGGCAAGTCACTCAAATTAGTTTTTCTATAGATCTTCCAAGTAGTCTGACAATAAAAACTCAAAATCAAAGTTGCTCGGATCTTAACGGAATTAATATGAATGTGACCGGTTCAGCATTAATCGGTACAACCCCTAATGTTTATAGTTACAATCAAAATTCTACTTCGTCTAGCGGGCAAGTAGCCTTAACTGGTTTAGCTGGTGATACTTACACTCCGACTTTGTTAACTGGTCAGAGTTATATGATTTATGGTACTTCACCAATTCAACAAATTTCTGTACTCCCGGATACTAGCCAGATATTTACAATGATTCTTGGACCAGCATCTACCAATAGTTTGCTAGTGATTGTTAAAGATGCCGCGACAGGTGCAGCCTTAGAAGGGGCTACTGTTCATTTACATTACGGCGGTTCTACTCCAGCAGATTATTATGGAACAACTGGAGGGAACGTTTGGCAGCAGATTACTTGGACTGGTGGCAGTGGTCAAGCAGATTACACAGTCACAAATAAATATTTTGCTGATGACGGAAACATTGATGTTGCTACTAGTCCAACAGGTGTTCGTTTAAAAAAATCCGGCAGTAAATATCAATTAAGCGGTAATTTAACTTCCTCAACCTTTGATACTACTGGCGCGAGTAATTTTACAACTATTAGTTGGAACCCGCCGTCTCAAAGCGCTGGGACAACTTTACAGTTTCAAGTCGCGACGAACAATGATAATTCAACTTGGAATTATAAAGGTCCAGATGGTACTGCAAGTACTTACTACGCAACCCCTGGTAGTAGTATAAATTCGATTCATGATAATGATAGATATATCAGATACAAAGCATTTTTGTCTACAACTAGTAATAAAAAGACTCCTGTACTATCAAACATTACAGTTAACTATGTAGCGGGTTGTTTTTCTCCAGGGCAGACTATTTTTCCAAACTTAACGGCTTCTAGCAGCTATACACTTACAGTTACAATGCCTGGATATCAAGATCATATCGATAGTAATTTGAACATTAACGGCAATCAATCATGGGAAGTCAACTTAAGTCCGTAGTTAGACATACAACTGGGTTTACACTTATTGAGGTCGTTGTTGTGATCGGAATTTTTGGTTTAATTTCGGTTGGCGTGATTAGTTTGGTATCAACGGTTTTTGTTCAGAGTACCAAGCAAGGCACTTCCATTGCAGACACTGATCAAGCTAGAAAGTTGTCGATACAATTTAGTCAAGAATTACGAAATGCTGTCTATGGAGTGACAGGGGCATACCCCTTAAACTCTGCTGGGGATCAAGAGATAATATTTTTTAGTAATGTTGATAACGATCCTCAGATAGAGCGGGTTAGATATTATTTGCAAAATGGGTCCTTGTATAAAGGTATAGTTGACCCTACAGGTAGTCCTGCTACTTATAATTTAGCCACCGAAGTTGCAACAAAAGTACAAAGTAATGTAGCCAATGGATCTACACCACTATTCTATTATTACAATGATAGTTATGATGGAACCACTGGTTCTGCACTGGCGCAGCCAGTAAATGTTTCTCAAGTTAATTTTATTAAGTTAAATCTCGTGCTATATAATAAAGCTGCTTCTAGTGGAACAACTTATACCGTCACTGGTGGTAGTACGATTCGTAATTTAAAAACAAACCTTGGTGATTAATATGACTAATTTTTCTAAAAAACAGAATGAACGTGGTGTAATTTTAGTTTTTGAGATTGTTGTAATTTTTGTATTCTCGTTAGTTATGGTTGCAGTTTTAGGGAATGCCGCGATTCAGTATAGGGTGTTACGATCTTCGACCTCGCGAGAAGAAGCTTTTAATTTAGCCGAGGCTGGGATTAACTATTACCAATGGCACTTAGCTCATTACCCACAAGATTTTTATGATGGCACTGGAGCTCCACCTACAACTCAGTCAGATTTTGGGGTGGATTGTTATCCTCATACTTACGTGGATCAAGATACTAATCAAACCTTGGGCAAGTATTGTTTGCAGATCACTGCACCTATAGTGGGTTCAACAATTGTAACCATAAAATCTATTGCTTACACAAATTCTAATTCTCTGATTAAGCGGAATATCACCACCAGATATGGTGTCCCATCTTTTGCAAAGTATGCATTTTTGACTAACGCTGATGTTTGGGTAGGTAGCACCGAATCAGTAAATGGAGAAATGCATGCTAATGGAGGAATTAGGTTTGATGGAACAGGGAATGCACCAATAACTTCATCTAAGTCTACCTATTCCTGTCAAACCTATCACGGCTGTGGTCCGACAACTAAACCTGGGGTTTGGGGAGCTGCTCCGCAATCCACAAAAAACTTTTGGGATTACCCAGTCCCTAATGTAGATTTTTCTAGTTTGACGTCGGATTTTGCTTCGCTTAAATCACTAGCCCAAACGAATGGAATTTATTTATCACCATCCAATACTCAAGGATATTCTCTGGTTTTTAATTCTAATAACACGGTCTCAGTTTATAAAGTGACTTCACTCTCTCCACATGCAACTGGTTACGATGTTAACGGAAATGCTCACCCAGAGGACTTAGACTACAATAGTAGAACTTTACAATTTACCCAGGACTTGCCGAGCAATGGTGTTATATATGTGGAAGATCGTACATGGGTTGAGGGTACAATCAGTGCTCGGACAATGGTCGCAGCAGCAAAGTTGCCTTATAACTCTGCTACAGCACCAAGTATAATAATTCCGAACAATATAGTGTACACTGCAAAAGATGGTAGTGTTTCGTTAGGACTTGTCGCCCAAAAAGATATTTTGCTAAGTTATTCTGCTCCTAATAATCTAGAAATTGATGCCGCCATGGTGGCGCAGAATGGAAGTGTTCAAAATTATTATTTTGCAGGGAATATCAAAAATACAATAACAATTTATGGTGCAATTGGGAGTTATGGAGTTTGGACTTGGAGTTGGGTTAATGGAAGCGGTCAAACAAATGGCGGCTATCAAAATACTTCAACATCGTATGATAGTAATTTACTTTATGCCCCGCCACCAAGTTTTCCTTTGACCTCAGGAGGATATCAACAAATTAGCTGGGTCAGTAATTAGTTAGAGCATTTATTTAATCATTCCTCAAATGAAATTAAAAATTCAAATTATATTTATAACTTTAGTGTTAGGATTTACATCTATCATAACTCCAATGTCTGCGAATGCTGCGGCAATTGTAAAAGGGGAGATGCCTAAAGTAGAACCGCTTCAGTCTTTACCTCCAACAACTAAACCAAATTATGATCATAGTGTCCAAAGCGGCGAATTTGAAAGTAGCCCCGTCCAGAACCTAGAGTCTCCAGCTGTGGCAGAGCAAACCCCTTTGCCTGCACCAATTATAAAATCAGGGAATAATAACTTAGCTTGGTTTTCTATTTTGGCTTTACTTGTACTACTAGTTATCGGGTATTTTTTATGGAAAAAAATTAAACTTAAACAATAATTTAATTAATATGCTATTAGCTCAGAATACAAAACTACCGGAGTCTAACAAAGGTCAAACTGTTATCCTTGATCAACGGACACCCGAAGTTAAGCAAGTCCAAGCATCGCCGGTTATCCCCGAATCAGCTTATTATTGGTTTGGCGTACTAATTTTTGTAGTTATCGCGGTTATAGCTGGAATTAGTTATATAGTAAACGAAAAAAAAGAGAGTTTCCAAAAAGCTCGTGGTACAGCCTTGCCTCGTATTCCTACTGAGTCTGATAAAACTTCTTCCGAGCCAAAATGATTATTAAAAATTTTCCACAATTAGCCAGTTCTACCGAGCGCAAACAAGTTTTGCGCATTTTAGAGTCTGGGCTCGAAGCGATAAATACTCAAAAGTTAATGCATGATCAGTTTGCTTATGTTGCAAAAAATGACTTACTCTATATTAATCGCAAACCGTACGATTTAAAATCATATAAAAAAATTGTTGTTGTTGGTGCGGGCAAGATGGCTGCTCCGGTAGCCGAACAGATCGAAGCGCAAATGGTTGATCGAATCGCCGGCGGTTTGATAATTGATATCGTGCCGACTCAACTCAAAAAGATTGCCAGTCGAGTGGGAACTCATCCTTTGCCAAGTAATAGTAACTCATCGGCGACTAAAGAAATTATTGATCTGCTAAATAATCTCACAGAAAAGGATCTTGTTATCGCAATTATTGGTGGAGGTGGAAGTAGTTTGATGACTAATCCACAAGTGGTCTCAATAGAAGAAGAGCGAAAAATTACTCATGCCTTAATGGGTGCAGGAGCTTCTATTAATGAGATGAACACCGTACGCAAGCATTTGAGTCAGGTTAAAGGTGGTGGCTTTTCAAAATTGGCATACCCAGCTTCTATTATCAGTTTAATTTTTAGCGATGTCCCAGGTGATGACATATCTATGGTGGCTAGTGGCCCAACGGTTATGGATACCACCACTGTAGAAGATGCCTCGGAAATCATGAGTAAATATAAAATTTTGGATCGATGCAGTATGAATTCTTGTGGCTTAGTGGAAACCCCTAAAGATCCTAAATATTTTGAAAAAGTAGAAAATATTTTATTTTGTAGTGGAGCAGTGGCTCTTAAAGCTATGCAAAATACCGCCCAGGATTTGGGATTAAAAGTAAAAATTTGGAACAGGGCTTTTACAGGCGAAGCAAAAGATTTAGCAATACAATTACTAAATGACACAAAACCAGGGGAATGTTTAATTGGTAGCGGTGAAAGTGTAGTGACTATTAAGCCAACAGACAAAGGTAGTGGGGGTCGCAATCAAGAAATGGCATTGGCAGCTTTGTTAAATTTGCCTCCTGACACATTGTTTGCAACCCTGGCTTCTGATGGTCACGACAACAGTGACGTGGCTGGTAGCTTAGTAGATGAGTCAAACTTAGAATTTGCCAAAAAACAAAACCTCAATTTACAAGATTCGCTGGATCGTCATGACGAATATAGTGTTTTACTTGATATCAATGCCGCGATTCTAACAGGTGTGACGGGTTCAAATGTTTCTGATCTAGTGGTATGCTTAAAGTACTGAGATAATTAATATCTAATTCTACATAAAAATATGAATAAAATTGTTTTTTTTAATGTCTCCCCAAAAGAGCGTGAGCAAATTAAGAAATTTCATCACCCATTAAAGGCCGATTATCATACAAAAAAATTGACTCTAAACAATTTGCCTAGCCCAGAAACAGAAATTATTTCTATACACGTTGATTGCAAGATTACAAAGGAGATTTTTGATAAACTTCCCAATTTAAAATTATTAGTCACTCGCACAGCTGGATCTGACCATATTGATATTAAGGCAGCCACCAAGGCTGGAGTAAAAGTAGCTAACTGTCCAGGTTTAAATGCAGTATCCGTAGCAGAATTTGCTATAGGATTGATTTTAAATTGGCATCGTAATTTTGGTATCGCTTTACAAGCAGGCAAGGGTCTTCATTTTTTGGGCGATGATGTATTTGGTCGAGAGCTTAAAGGTAGAACTTTGGGAATCGTGGGAACTGGTGCCATTGGGAGTCAGGTTGCGAGAATTGCCAAAGGTTTTGGGATGAACTTGCTAGGATTTGATGCTTTTAAAAACAAAGATTTGGTTAAAGAAACAGGTTTAAAATATGTGAGCTTGGCTCAGCTGGTTAAACAGAGTGATGTTGTGACTTTTCATGTACCGGCATTACCATCCACAAATAAGATGGTTTCCGCAAAATTATTAGCTGGATTTAAAGACGGAGCTTTGTTAGTAAACACAGCACGTGGGGCGATTGTGGACACAGCGGCTGTGCTCAAAGCACTCCATGGAAGCAAGTCTGGCAAGAAGCTGGGTGGTTATGCGGCCGACGTTCTAGAGCTTGAGAGTGATCCAAAATACGCTAGTCGGTTTAACCCCGCTCAGAAGAAAATTTGGGCAGTTCAAAAAAAGCTAGCAAATTTGCCAAATGTACTTTTAACGCCTCATACAGCCCATGCGACAGTAGATTCAGATCAGAGGATTTTTATGCATACTTTTGAGACAATTTCTGGGTTCTTAAAAGGAAAGAAAATTTCTACTCTAAATTAAATTTTATTTTGTTAAGTTAAGTAAGGTTGTGACAATTCCTCTCCCACTTTGGGAGGGGAATTTTTGGTTTTATGTGGATAACTTTAGCCAAACGAACGACCAAAAATAAAAAGTACCTCAACCGAGCCAAATTCCAAAAATTTGGGGAAACACAACATCTAGGGGTATAATTCTTATAGGTACACAACATTTTGTACCTTTAATTTTTAAGAAAATCCAATGCATTGCCCCAAGTGCTTAAATTCCGAAACAAAAGTCGTAGATTCTAGACCTGTAGAAGACTCTGGTTCTATCCGGAGACGGAGGGAATGTGAGAAATGCAACTTCCGGTTTTCTACCTACGAACAGATCGAAATTTTAGACTTGAGCGTTAAAAAAAGAGATGGTTCGTGCCAACCTTACGTACGCGACAAACTGGGGCGAGGGCTGCGCAGGGCCTTCGAAAAACGTAATCTCAGTGACTCATCCTTTCGCAAAGTTATTTCTGCAATAGAGCAAGAGATTCAAAAGAAGACTGTGGCTGGGCAAATTACCAGCGAACAAATCGGCGAAATAATTATGAAGGTCATTCGCAAAGTCGACAAAGTCGCTTATATACGTTTCGCTAGTGTCTACAGACAATTCGAAGATATTCAAGAATTCAAAGAAGCAATTCTTAAACTATAAAACCAAACAACAATTAATCTACAACCATTGCTATGAACAATCAACCAGAATCTACAAATTTACAAACTCGGGAAATTAATGCCCTCAGCGAACTAGGCGAGAAAATCTTTTTAGACAGGTACGCAGTAAAAGATACTAAAAAAGCCACCTTAGGGGTTGGTGATACTGTTGTAGTTTGTGTAAACCTCAAAACTGGTCAAAGAGAAATTGGGATTGTAGAAGATATTGATTCTGATCGACGCAGTGTACAGGTTAGATTGCGAGATGGTAGCTCGGAGACTCATGATTTTGATCATGTCGACAAACCGATAGAAACCAAGCCAGAACAAATGTTTGACCGTATCGCAAAACATATTGCGAGTGTCGAAGCGACTCCAGAAAAACAAGCAGAATGGGAAGACAAGTACCGTCGTCTAATGGAAGATTGGAAGTACGTTCCTGCTGGACGTATTTATACTGGTGCTGGTACAGATCAAAATTTAACTTTTTATAATTGTTACGTAATCCCTAGCCCAACAGATTCTCGTGGTGGTATTTTTGAAACTCTTTCCCAAATGACTGAGATCATGTCACGTGGTGGTGGGGTTGGAATTAACGTTTCTACTTTACGTCCCCGTTACGCTTACGTTAAAGGTGTAAACGGACGAAGTTCTGGTTCTGTCTCTTGGGCTTCTTTGTATAGTTTTGTAACTGGTTTGGTAGAACAAGGTGGTAGTCGCCGAGGAGCATTGATGTTGATTTTAAATGTTTGGCATCCTGATGTGCTTGATTTTATTAATGCCAAAAAAGAAGCTGGAAAGATTACCAACGCAAATATTTCGGTTGGGGTAACCGATGATTTTATGGCTGCTGTTAAAGCAGATCAAGACTGGGACTTAGTTTTCCCTGACACAAGTGATCCTTTATACGGTGCTAATTGGGATGGTGATCTCAAAAAATGGCGAGAATTGGGCGGTAAGGTGGTAACTCATAAGACTATTCCAGCCCGCGAAATTTGGGATAATATCATTTCTTCGGCGTGGAGCAGTGCTGAGCCAGGGGTTTATTTTATTGATCGCGCTAACTACTATTCTAACTCTCATTATTATTCCCAATTGTTGTGTACCAACCCATGTGGAGAACAGCCATTACCAGCTTGGGGAGTTTGTAACTTAGGACATATCAACTTGGCTCGTCATTTAAACGAAGAAAATAATGGCGTTAATTGGAACATGCTAAAAACCACTATCCAACATGCGGTGCGTTTTCAAGATAATGTTATTGATGCAACACCTTACTTTTTTGAACAAAATCATACTCAACAAATGAGCGAGCGTCGTATTGGGATGGGGACAATCGGTTTAGCAGAAATGATGATTCGTCTCGGGATTCGTTATGGTAGTGATAAGTCTGTCGAATTTATTGATCAGCTATATCAATTTATCGCGATTACTTCTTACGAAACTTCTGTAGAACTAGCTCGAGAAAAAGGTGCGTTTTCTAAATTTGATGCCGAAGGATTTTTGAGCAGTGGCTTTATGCTTAACATGCCAGACTATATTAGAGACTTAGTTCGAGCTCACGGGATTCGTAATGTTACAATTTTGACTCAAGCACCAACTGGAACCGTAGGAACAATGGTTGGTACTTCTACTGGAATCGAACCGTTCTTCTCTTGGACTTACTTCCGCAAGAGTCGCTTAGGAGTTCATCAAGAAAAAATTAAATTAGCTCAAGATTGGTTGGACAATAATCCAGGTCAAGATTTACCAGACTATTTTGCAACTGCTATGGAATTAATGCCAGAGGAGCATGTTCGAGTGCAAGCAGCAGTACAGCGATGGATGGATAGTGCTATTTCTAAAACTTGTAACGCTCCTGCTGATTACACAATCGAACAAACCAAAAAATTATACGAAATGATGTATGACCTTGGTTGTAAAGGTGGAACCATCTACCGTGACGGTAGTCGTGATGAACAAGTTTTGGCTGTCGACTCTAGTAAGTTAGGTAAAGATGTAGCAGACCAAGTTAAGTCTATGCAAGACAAAGAATCCGAAGTTGCAGCTCCGGTTGAGAATCAAGAAATGATGTCGATCATGCACGGTAATTTACAAATGAAGATTGTCGCTCGAGAAAGACCAGCTGTAATGCAAGGGATGACTTATCGTTTACGTACTGCTTATGGTCATATGTATGTCACAGTTAACGAAGACAAAACTGGACCATTCGAAGTGTTTGCTTCTCTAGGTAAGTCCGGTGGCTTCTTTAGTGCTCAAACCGAAGCCATTACTCGTTTAATTTCTTTAGTGTTGCGTTCTAATGTTGCTGTAGAAGAAGTGATAGAACAGCTTAAAGGAATCCGTGGCCCAGATGTAGCCTTTACTAATGGTGAGACGATTTACTCGGTTCCTGA
>CAZRKK010000004.1:0-92933 GCA_964600695.1 uncultured Candidatus Saccharibacteria bacterium | reverse complement strand
AGGAAATTCGCGAACAAAGTGCGTACTAATACGCACTTTTATTTTTTGCTATACTAACCATAAGAGCTTTTTATATAAAACTCAATTAATATTTATTTTATGAAAATTACCAATTTAAAGAAACTTAAACCTAAGAAATTAATAGTTTTTGACCTAGACGGTACTTTAGCTAAATCTAAATCAACTATGGATAAAGAAATGGTTGGGTTATTTACTCAGTTATTACAAGCTAAGAAAGTTGCTGTTATTGGAGGGGGAAAACGGGCTTTATTCCAGCAGCAGATGTTGAGCCAATTAAAGATTAAAAAGGAATTATTAGAAAAGTTATTTTTATTTCCCACAACCGCTACCGCTTTTTATAGGTATAACAAAGGTTGGAAAAATGTGTACTTGCATCAACTTACTAAAGAAGAACGCACCCTAATTAAGAAAACATTCGACCGAGTATTCAAAGAAATTGGTTATAAGCACCCAAAAAAGACTTACGGAAAACTTGTAGAAGATCGTGGTACTCAAGTAACTTTTTCTGTGTTTGGGCAGGATGTTGTAAAGGCTTTGGGGAAAAGAGGTATCGCCATGAAAGATAAATGGCGTGATGAAAACCAAGCAACGAAATTACAAATTGCCAAACTGATGCAAAAATACCTTCCAAAATTAGAAGTTCGCGCAGCAGGTCACACTTCTGTTGATGTGACCAAGAAGGGGATTGATAAAGCTTATGGATTGCATCAAATAGAAAAATACTTGAAAGTAAAAATCAAGGACATGTTTTTTGTAGGAGATGCTATTTTCCCTGGGGGTAATGATTATGCAATTACAAAAACAGCAATTGATTATTATCCAGTGGATGGCCCAGAACAAACCAAGGAAGCCATTCGTGCTGTTCTAAATCAAAAATAAACCAAAACCGGACTAAAGTAGTCCGGTTTTTTCTTTTACTTCTAGCATGGTTTTTTGTGCCAGCATACGAGCTTTCTCTGCGCCATCGGCTAAGATTTGGGCGATCTTTTGCTTGTCATCCAGTAACGCTTGTTTCTTGTCTCTGAACTCTGCAAAGTAGTCTGCGATAGAATCTGCTAGCGTTGCTTTAAGTTCACTGTATTTAATACTCCCGTCTTTAATTGAAGCTCTAAACTGTGCAGTAACAACTGCATCACCAAACTGTTCCATTAAGAACATCAAATTTTCTACTCCTTCGCTGGTACTCGCGCTTCCTTCTCCGCCAGTAGCAGTCACAGCCTTTTTTAATTTAGCTTGAATCTCGCTTGGCATGTCATCTAAGTAGATTGGGTCATCACCAGTTTTGCTCATTTTCTTAGCGGGATCTTTTAAGCTCATAATGCGTAATGGTTTGCGCATAAAAGGTTTTGGTTCTGGAAAGACTTCACCAAATTGCTTGTTAAATTTACGAGCAATGATTCTTGCTAGCTCGATATGTTGAACTTGATCTTCACCAACAGGAACAAAACTTGGCTTGTATAATAATATATCTGCGGCCATTAAGGTAGGGTAGGTGAGTAGTCCGGCATTTACAGAATCTTTTTGGTCTCGTCCTTTATCTTTAAATTGGGTCATGCGTTCAAGTTCACCAATTGGAGTGATACAGTTAAAAATCCAAGCAAGTTCGGCATGTTCTAAGACATGGTTTTGTACAAAAATTACAGATTTTTCTGGATCTAAACCGGCGGCAATATATTCAGCTACAACTTCTAAAGTGTCTTGGCGAAGCTTTTTAGGGTCTCGAGGCACAGTTAAAGCGTGAAGATCTGCTACAAAGAAGTAGCATTGTAATTTGCCTTCATTTTGAATATCCACAAACTGCTTTAAAGCACCTAAATAGTTACCAATGTGCATACGGCCAGTAGCCTGTACACCAGAAAGAATAGTTTCTTGTTTCATATCTTTAGTATATCAGATGACCAGCGATTTTCTGAGAATTGACATTTTTACCAATTTCGCGATAATATAGGTAGTTAGATATTACAGACAGGAGGATAGAATTGTGAAAATAGCTTGCGGTGGTTGTAAAAAAGAGGTTGTTATTTTGTCCGATGGTACTATCGAAAAACATCTTGTCGGTCCTGCGATAACTTTTTGTCCCAGCCCAAATCAGTTTTGCCAAATGTCTGGTTTTCAGTACATTCCAATTTCTGCTCTGAGCGGTGAGTGTGCTGACTGCGGCGCAATAGTTGCTATAAGTATCGAAGGTGTAATGTCCAAACATTACCCTGACCCACATTCAACTTTGTCCGCCGAAAATTACTGCGGAGAACCAGAAAGAAATTATGGCTTAGAACATCTAAATAATTCTGGAATAAATTTTCACTTCGAACCTGGGCACCATGCTGAATGGAATCCATAAATAAAAAGCGACTGATTGCATTTGCAATCCAGTCGCTGTTTTTTTTGCAACTTGTTTAATCACCTCGCTTCATAGCAGCCTCGATCTCATCAAATGATTTTTTCCAAAAAGGAATCATCGGATTATTTGGCTGAGCATCGATAACTGCTTGGAACATCACAATTCGCATTTTTAGAAAGTTCATATATTCATCTTTTAGATAAAGTATCTTAACTTTCCTGATATCTTTCTTTGTTAGTGCAGCACAGTTAACGAAGTTTGATTGAATGCATGCTTGCTCGTGAGTTACCCAGATATCCTGAAACATCTTAGGCACATCTTGTGAGATTGCTATGATCCCAGATTCTTTATCGGCTAAAGCAAAGTAGGGGATCTGTTGAGCCATGGGATGAAAATCTCTGGGTAGAATTAAATATTCAATCCCTCCTCCAGTGATCTTTTTAGCAATCGCTGAGCTTAAAATAAGTTTTATAAAATCGTTCATAATGCCTCCGTATATATGAAAATTTGAATCAGCTTCAAATTCTACTTAGGATAACAAACATAACATATTAACGCAATAAAAATTAGTTGATTTATTTTGGTAATTGTGCTATAATATACACAAGTTTTACAAATTCGAAACAAAAATCAAAATACAATTTGAATGTTTAAGAAGCTTTCTACCGGATTCTTTATACTTGCAATTTCGCTAAGTTTTTTAGCGAATTTTCCGTTTGCAAAAGTTACTCAGTCTGCAACTTTATTAACTGATGATTTTACAGGCACTACTATCAATACTTCTAAGTGGGTTGAGGTTGATGCGTCTGGAAGCGGTGGAACCTCAGGGAATGTTCAGCAGAATGGTACTTTGACAGTAGCTAATAGTTATACTAGTGTTTGGGCTCAAACCGGACTTTATTCTGTTAACACTTTTACATCCACTGGTTTGGAAATTTCTGCGGTAATGACTCCTGTTTCAGATCAGCTTTTGGGTTATGGAGATTTTAATTTTCAAGGTGGTAGTGCCAAATCTTACATAATTGATTTAACCAGTGGGAATTGTTTGATGTTGGTTTGGAACAATGGTGGAGTTGCAGCAAACAGTTGTGGCACCATAGTTAGTGGCGCGACATATAAATTAAAAGTAGTATCAGGTGGTTTTGAAGTTTATGCTAACGATGTTCTTAAAGGAACAATGTCTACTGCAGTGACTTTCACTGACAAGCCAGTGTATTTGCAATCTGCTGGATCAGCTAGTACTTATGATGATGTCTTGGTAACTGGAACTGCAAATAATTCTGCTCCAGATGCGCCAACAAGTTTGTCGGCAACTGCTGGTGATGCTCAAGTTAGTCTATCTTGGACAGCTCCTGCAAGTAATGGGGGATCTGCTATTACAGATTACCTTGTTGAATATAAATTAAATTCCGAACCAACAACTTGGTCTACATTTTCTGATGGTACTTCCACAAGTACATCAGCGACGGTTACCAGTTTAAGTAATGGCTCGCTCTATAATTTTAGAGTAAGTGCAATTAATGCCATTGGTACGAGTACGCCAAGTAGTATCGCCAATGCAACGCCTTCTCCGCCAACCGCGCCGGCTGCTCCAACTATAGGGACTGCTATCGCTGGTGATGGCTCTGCTTCGGTGTCATTTACTCCAGGTTCTAATGGTGGTAGTGCTATTACTGGTTACACTGTTACATCTTCTCCAGGAAGTTTTACAGGTACAGGCGCATCCTCGCCAATCACCGTTTCTGGTCTAACAAATGGAGTATCTTATACATTCACTGTTACTGCTACTAATGCCATTGGTACATCCTCTGCATCAGCAGCTTCTAATTCTATTACACCAAATGCAGAAATTCCGACTAGTATTGCTAATCTAGCTCTGTGGTTAGACGGCGCCGATGCTTCGAATATGACTGAATCAGGCGGACTTATTTCTCAACTAAATGACAAGAGCGGTAATCTTAAACATGCTACCGCAACTGGTTCCGTTAGACCAACATTAACAGCAAGCGCGCTAAACGGTCGCTCTGTAGTCACATTTGATGGCACCGATGACTATTTAAATATTAATAGCTCGATTACATATCGTACTGTTGTAGTGGTAGCTAAGAAGAGTACTAGCGCAGCCTTTAGTAATTACCCTGGATTGATCGGTGATTTTACAGGGACATCCCCAAGCAATGGCCATATTCTTAATGGGATAGATGGAACAACTAAACTAGGAACAGCAACTAGTAGTTTTACAAGTGCCTATCGAAATGGAACTTTGGTTACCGCTGCAAGCGGTCATGACTTTTCTCCATTAAATGAATATTGGGTAGGTGTTTTTGAACTTCCAGCCGGACAAACAAACACCACGTCTTCAATCGGTATGATCAATGGTGGTGGACGTTATTGGAATGGTGGTATTGCAGAGGTAATTGCTTACAGTTCTACCTTAACTACTAATCAAAGGAATACTTTAGAAAATTACCTGTCTGTTAAATGGGGGATTACAGTTTCTGGACCAAGTGTACCAGATGCACCAACTAGCTTAGGAGCTACTAGGGGTAATACTCAAATTGCATTGAGCTGGACTGCACCAGTTGATGATGGTGGCTCATCTATTACTGACTATATTGTAGAGTACAAATTAAGTTCAGAACCAACCACTTGGACAACTTTTAATGATGGAACTTCCGCTTCAACTACTGCTACAGTAACAGGTCTGACAAATGGTTTAAGTTACGATTTTCGAGTTAAGGCAGTTAACCTCATGGGTTCCAGTGTAGTTAGCGGCACTGCTACAAAAACTCCTGGTCCGCCAGTTGCGCCGGATGCACCAACAAGTGTAACAGCCGTGGGAGGCAATACCCAAGCGACCATTACATTCACTGCGCCAGTAGATAACGGTGGTGCTTCTATAACTAGCTATACTGTCACATCTTCCCCAGGTGGATTTACCTCTTCCGGTGCATCTTCACCTCTTACTGTCACTGGTCTTACCAATGGCGTTGAATACACCTTTACAGTTACTGCCACAAACTCTGCTGGAACTTCTTCTGCATCCTCTGCATCTAACGCAGTTACACCAAGTACTTTAGGCAACCAGCTCACAGATAGTTTTACTGGTACCACTATAAATACTGATAAGTGGAATGAGTATGATCCAACTGGTAGCGGGGGAACCAGTGGGAAAATTCAACAAAACGGTACTTTAACTATTGCAGATAGCTACTCTGGTGGTACTTGGGGACATAATGCTTTAATTTCGCAAGACGTGTTTGATTCAACATCACTAGAGATTTCCGCAAGTATTACTGCAGTTAGTGCGCCACTCATTGGCTATGGAGATTATGATTTTGGAATAGCCGGAAAGAAAGCTTATTTGTTATATTTGACCGGTCCAAATTCAAGTATTCTTGCGTTGGGTTGGGATGGTGTCACTATGGATCAAACTAGTTGTGGTACTTCTGCAGCAGGTGCTGCTACTTATAAGATGAAAGTAATTTCTGGCGGGTTTGAAGTATATAAAAATGGAGTATTAATGTGTACACATAATACTTCTATAGTGGTAAATAACAAACCAGTTTTCTTAGAAAATTCGGCGTCAGCCGCCACCTTTGATGACGTGCTTGTCTATGGAGTAGCTCCGGTAGATACAGTTCCTGACGCACCAACAATTGGCACAGCAACTGCAGGGAATGCTTCGGCTGTAGTCACTTTCACACCACCAAGTTTTAATGGTGGTAGTGCAATCACAAGTTATACCGTGACTTCCTCTCCAGGTGGTATTACTGCCACTGGAGCTAGTTCTCCAATAACAGTTACTGGTTTAACAAATGACGTTGCGTATACGTTTACAGTTACAGCTACTAACTCACAAGGTCAGTCTGCTGCTTCGAGCGCTTCTAACTCGGCAACACCCGCTCTACCACAAGCACCAGGTCAAGTGACTGGTTTAGTGGCAACTGGATTTAACCAACAAGTTTTGCTAGGATGGGATGCCCCTGCTTCTGGTGGCACACCCACAGATTATATTATTGAATATAAGCTTTCTTCAGAACCAACAACTTGGACGACCTTTAACGATGGCACTTCTACTAACCTAAAAGCAATTGTTACTGGGCTAACTAATGCCTCAGCTTACGATTTTAGAGTGAAGGGTTCTAATGATGGTAATCCCGGCACTGTTTCTAGCACTGTTTCTGCCACACCAGATGCAATTAGCAATTTGAGCTTTGTAATTACTGGTGAAAGTAACTCCGGTGGTATTGGTTTAAACAGCGCAGCTACTGCGGGTGAAATTGCACCTCGTTCTGCTGTTCAAATTATGAATCTTACATCCGGTAATTTCTTATTTGAAAATTTAGATATCGGAACAAATAATTTACGAGATCATGCTGGTCTTGAAGGCTATTATGATTGCTGCCATGGATTAGAACTTGGACTTGCTAATTCTACCGAAGCAAATGCTTTTCCAGATAACCCTCAAGTCTATTTAATCAAGACTGGTCATGGTGGCTCTCAAGTTAGTCAATGGAACTACGCCGGTGCTTATTTTACAAAATTTTTACAACGAACAGCTGCAGGAAAAACCCAGATTCCTAGCAATAGAAAATGGGTAGTATGGATGAGTATAGGTATTAATGATGGCATAGCCGGAACTAATATCAGCTCATTCAAATCTAATTTAACTACATATATAGATAACATCAAGGCAGATTTACCTGGAGCGATAATTATTATGACTCAGTTCCAGTCTATGCCAGCCGGCTCTGGTTACCCTACTATAAACACAGCCTTGGCAGATGTTGCTGCTTTAGAACCAAATGTTTATGTGGTAGACACTACCACCGCAACTGGTACCGATGGTGCTAATCACTGGACTTACGCTGGTTTAAAAACCGTGGCTTCTTTGATGACAACCACTACAAAAAATGTTTTGGGATTAAATACACCAGGGTTGGTAACGAGTTTGGCAGCAACACCATCTAGTTCTACAGTGGGATTAAGTTGGGTAGCTCCAGTAGCAAATGGTGGATCGGCGATCACTGATTACACTATTGAATACAAAACCAACGCTGCAACTAGCTGGACCACCTTTAATGATGGAACTAGTACCACCGCTTCTACTACTGTGACTGGTTTGTCTGGTGGTACAGCCTATAACTTTAGAGTCAAAGCAGTTAACTCTAACGGCGGCGGTAATTTTACATCAGTTAACTCTACTACTACAGATGGCACTGCGCCGGTAATCTCCTCCACAGCTGTTGCGGTTAATCCAAATAATACTCAAGCAACTATATCCTGGACGACCGATGAGTTGGCTTCCAGTTTGGTCGAATACGGGGTTAGCTCTTCTTATGGTAATTCTACAGTTGAATCTGATACTTCTCCCCGAGTGTTGAGTCATTCAGTTACAATTTCATCATTATTACCTTGTGCTGTATATCATTTCCGAGTAAAGTCCACCGACGCAAACAGCAATTTAGCTACAGGTACTAATGTTCAATTCCAGACAGATGGTTGTACTTCAGAAGTTATAGAATCAGGTTCGTTCTTGGTTAATAATGCCACTGGGTATAGTGTAGGTGCATCTGGCACCCCTGGTACTCGCTTAGGTGTACCTGCTGGTGCGGCGGGGGTAGACGCTAGTTTTCAAGTTATGAAAGTTAATTCTACTCAAGCTACTAATACAGTGGGTGTACCTTCGGGCTATTCTTTGGTCGGGGATCATACCTATGAGTTAAGGGCTTATGCAAATGTTAGTACTGCAATTTCATCTTTTAACAGTCCTATCACTGTAGTTATGGAATATCAAGATAGTGATGTAGTTGGATTAAACGAATCATCTTTGGTTATTTATCACTACACAGGAGGTAATTGGGCTTCACTCGCTCCTTGTACGGTAGATACAGTAGCCAATACTGTCACTTGTTATACCAGCAGTTTTTCCTTGTTTGGTTTAATGAGTGTTACTGCTGCCTCAGGTGGCGGTGGTCTTCCATCCTCTGCTTATAACTCTCCTGTAGTACCTACTGGTGGATTTAAGATTCTAATTAACAATGGCGCTAAATCTACCGCTTCTAATAATGTCACCCTATCTTTCAATGCAGGTAGTGATGTGGTGAACATGGCTATCTCTTCATCACTAGATTTCTCTGGTGTTGGTCAACAAAAATATACCCCAACTCTAGCCTGGGATATCTGTACTACTAATGGCTTACCATCACTTACTGGCTGTGAACTAGGTACAAAAACAGTCTATGTAAAGTTCTACACTGCGTATGGACAACCAAGCTCTGTGGTTCAGGCTTCCATTGATTACTTAACTGGCACAAAATCATCCTCTGGGTTAACTACCAAGGAAACTATTCCTACAGGTGCAGCCCATGCTGTTGGAGTCAACATCAGAAACCTTGATGGTACAGTGTACACTATTACACCAGACGGTACTCGCAGACCATACACCTCCGCCGCAGCCTTTTTATCCTATGGGTTTAATACTTTCAAAAATGTTCTATTAGCCACTACTGGTGATCTATCTTTACCTATAGGGTCATTTATTGCTCCTAGAGACGGCTTTGTAGTCTGTTCTGACCATGGATTAGACAAAGGTACTTGTTACCTTATTACAGACGGTAAAAGAGCTCCTTTCACCTCTGCTAAAGTCTTTACTGACCTTGGGTTTACTTTCAATAAATCTAGTAAGGGTGATGTATCCTTCATGCAATTAGCTCCTAATATCTCTAGCTCAACAATCTCTCATCCTGCTGGCGTTCTAGTTAAGACCGGTAAAACTATATACATAACTACTAAAGATGGCCTGATTGGTATCCCTTCTATGGCTGTACTAACCTCATGGGGTTACAAAGCAGAAGACACTGTTCTCTCTAATGAATATGACAAACTCCTTCCTCAGATTAAAGTCTTAGAAACTAGATCAGCTGGAGATCTAAAGTAATACAAAACAAAAAACACCCACATGGGTGTTTTTTTAATATATATAAAAGCCGGGCTAACCCGACTTTTATTTGTTTAAATTTATACTTCAATTACAACTGGCAAGATCATAGGACGACGTTGAGTTTTTTGGAATAAGTATTCTCCAACTTCGTCACGAATCTGTTGGCGAAGGTTAGCCCAGTTAGGCTCACCTTTACTACCAGCAGTGCTTTCGATGGTCTTACGGATTTCGTGTTTAACTTCACGGAGCAAATCTTCATTATTCTTCATGTAAACGAATCCACGAGAAAGAATTTCTGGAGGTGCAGTAAGTTTATTAGTATGGCGATCAACAGTAGCGATAATTACAAACATACCGTCTTGAGCCATAGCTTGTCGATCACGAATAACTACTTCGCCAACGTCTCCAATTCCTAGACCGTCTACAAAGACGTATCCGGCAGGAACTTTTTCGTTTAGAAGCTTAGCTTCACCACGTTGATCGATAGTTAAGATTGAGCCATTTTCTAGAACGAAACAATGATCTTCTGGGATACCAATACTTTGAGCTAACTTAGAGTGAGCAGCAAGCATGTGGTGTTCACCATGAATAGGGATAAAGTATTTTGGTTTAGCCAATTGAATCATCAACTTTAATTCTTCTTGTTGACCATGACCACCAGTGTGGATGTCTAAAATTTTATTATAAATAACGTTAGCACCAAGACGGGTAAGGTTGTCGATAACAGTTACGATAGAACGCTCGTTACCAGGAATAGTAGAAGCAGAAATAACAACTGTGTCTTCTTTCTTAACTTTGATAAAACGATGTTCACCACGAGACATACGAGCTAATTGAGAGCTTTCTTCACCTTGACCACCAGTTGTTAAGACAACAATTTGGCTATCAGGGAAGCGAGCTGCTTGCTCGGATTTGATAATAATTTTTGGTTGAATACGTAAATAACCCATATCAATAGCTAGTTCTAAAGTACTAACAATAGAACGACCAGTAACGATTATTTTACGATTATGCTTAGCAGCAATATCTAACACTTGTTGAATACGAGGAATCAACGAAGAGAAGCTAGTAAAGATAATTCGGCCTTTGGCTTCGGAAAAGATTTGATCAATCTTTTTACCAATTTCTTTTTCGGAAATTGAATAGCCAGGCTTTACCGCATTAGTAGAGTCGCTTAACAAAGCTAATACGCCTTCGGAGCCATATTTAGCGATTTTGTCGAATTCAGCTGGGAGTTCATTAATAGGAGTATGGTCAATCTTCCAGTCACCAGTAGTTAATACTTGGCCAATTGGAGTACCAATGCTTAAACCAACAGAGTCTGGGATGTTATGGTTAACACCAAAGAAGCGAATACGGAATGATCCAGCAGGAACCATTTCGTCACGAGTAACTACGTTAAGTTTGACGCGGTCATTCAAATTAAATTCTTCTAAACGCTTTTTGATCATACCAGCGGTTAGCTTCATTGTATAAATTGGAGGGTCACCTAGTTTACTAAGCAAGTAGGGAAGTGCACCAATGTGGTCCATGTGACCGTGAGTTATAAAAATAGCTCGGATATTGCTCTTCTTGTCTTCTAAATATTTAGTTTCTGGAATAATGTAATCAACTCCGGGAGTAGTTTCGTCTGGAAAAGCAAAACCGGCATCGACAATAATAATGTCGTCACCGAATTCAAAAGCCATCATGTTGGCTCCAACTTCTTCTAATCCACCTAATGGGATAATGCGAAGAGTATCGCGAGAAACAGTATAAGCACTGTTGGTACCACTAGCTGGTTGTGGTAAAGGGGTTAAGCTACTCTCGTGAGATCGAGTAGGTAGCGCTCGCATGCGTGAACCTGTAGCCCGAGCACCAGCGCCTTGTGGGGCTGAGTTAGGGCGCATTGCAGGGCGACGTGTTGCTGGACGTGCTGATGGTCGTGCAGGGTTTGGACGTGCTGATGGGCGTGCAGGGTTTGGACGTGGAGAAGTTGGTCTGCTGGTTGATCCAGCGGAAGAACTAGTCGGTCGGGCCGAGCTTGGTCGGCTTGATGCCGCTTGAGGGCGGATTGGTTTTTTTATCATAAATCTTTCTATTGGCAGAAAGAGTCTTTCTAAGTGATCGTTGGTCTATATTTAGCAATTTGCCTCTAAAATAAAATGTTCAGGCATTGCGATATAAATATAAACTTTTCGTTACATCCGGAGTTCAAAAGACTCGACTGTCATAATTATAATTTTGTGTCTGTGTGAGCTTGTAGCTTGAATTATTATTGTGGCAAAAAAATAAACTGAGGCCAAATAAAAACTATCTGACAAGATCAGGGAAATCAGAGAAGTGGCTTCCGGGGCCGCCTTGCTCGTGATTGATGCGCTACTACTAAAGTAGGCAATTAACACATGAATGTTTATTTTTAAACCGCGCTGTATTTGAATAGTGCGGCAAATAAGAACTCATCTGCTCTCAATTTCTTATTGAGTAAATTCATTATATCAGGGATAGGCTAATCTGTCAATCAATTTTAGACAAATCTGGCTTGTTTAAGCGCTAAATTAATGCTTGAGCTGGTGCCGCGAGAGGGACTTGAACCCTCACGAGATTGCTCTCATACGCACCTGAAGCGTACGTGTATGCCAATTTCACCACCGCGGCTGGGTTATATTGATTAGGTTTAATCCTTGCTAAATACTCGTTTAGTATCAAGATACCAATTTCTCAGATCGTAGAATCGAGTAGTTTCGTCTGGGAGGCTTTTTATACCAAAACCTTCAATGTCATTAGAGATTGCATAGGTATAGACAGACTGTACTAAAAAGATGGCGGGTAAATCTTGGCGAATAATATCATGTAGTTGAAGATATTTTGCATCACGTTCAGTTTTATCTGTACTGGCACGAGCTTCACTCATCAAACCATCTACGGTTACGTTTGTATAATTTGATAGGTTTAATCCAGGCGCTTTGGTTTGGCTGGAATGCCAAAATACAAAAGGATCAGGATCGGCTCCAAGTTTTTGAGCAAACAACAGCATGTCATAACTACGTGGTTTGATTACAGATTCGTTTAGTTCTTTAGTTGGTAAAGTATTAAGTGTTACAGCAACTCCTAATTCTTGCCACTGCTTAATTAACAATTCGGCGCTATGAACATTAATAGCTGAATCATTAGTTGCAAGAGTGAATTTTAATTCAGTATTATTTTTTTTGCGAATATTAGAGTTTGGGTCTAGTCTCCAACCAGCTTCTTCTAGTAAAGCTTTAGCTCCTTCAAGATCGGTTTTAGATTCTACATTCGGCAGATTAGAAACATGCTGAGTTAGAATTGGACTGTCGATTAATAATCCTTGACCTTCGAAGATTTCATTTAAGATTTTAGATTTATCGCTAGTCATATTTAGAGCTCTGCGAACTCTAACATCACCTAACGCTTTATTGGCGGTGTTCAAAAATACCGCTTGGTATTGTGGTAGGGGAATTTGATGGATAGTTAAATTATTAGCGGACTGCTTAATACTCACACGCTGTTCAAATTGACTAAAACCAAAACCATCAATTTGGTTTCCAAGCATAGCTTTAAGAAGCTCTTCACTATTTTCGTAAAAGTTGATTCGTACCGAGTTGATGTAAGAAGCTTTTGGTAAAAAGCTAGACGAAGACTCTAGAGTTAAAGATTGAATAGTACCTTGGTTAGTCTTCTTCACTTCTTTTACAAGATACGGACCACTACCAATAGCTTCTATATTTCCCAAAGAATTTACAAATTCGGATGGGGCAATTTTACCCCAAACCACTTCGCTAATAATTGGTAGAGTTAAGTTATTTAAGAAGGGGCCAGAAGCATTTTTTAGTTTAAAGACGACAGTGTTTTCATCTGGAGTTTCAACAGAAGTAGACATCCATTCACTGCGTCGAGGGCTGTTATATTCAGCATTTTGCAATGTTTTGATTGTGAACATCACATCACTAGATGTTACCGGCAATCCGTTGTGCCATAACAGTCCAGAATTCAATTTAATAGTGTAGGTTTTGCCGTCTTCGGAAACTTCCGGGAAGCCAGAAGCTAGATCGGGGACAACATTACCATTGCTATCAAACTTATATAATCCAGAATAGATTAAATTAACTAAAGACTTATCTGTATTAGAAGAGGCATATAGGGGATTGATGAATCGTGGTTGACCAATAATACCTTCGCGATATATTCCACCTTGGGCAGGCACTACTGCTGTATATTTTTGAACAAGTCTCGCACTGCTAAATAAAAAACTTACTAAGCTTATGCCAAGTAACCCGAAAAAAATCATTTTTTCGCGTCTGCCCATTAATGAAAAAACTCTCCGTATCACGGAAAGTTTGATATGGCGCAAAGCGCGTATTCCTTGTAGGATACGTTTACTATACGACTTAGATGATTGTAATAATGTTGAATTCACAGGATTGAGAATCTAGTTAGCCGGTGGGCTATTACTTACCGAGTAAGACAATAGTTAAGCTGAGGCCAGTGAAAATAACCCCTAGTACTATAGTGGCAAAAAAGAGGTACTTATCAGAACCGCGTCGAGTGGTTACAACTCCACCACCACCAAAAATGTTGGACAATCCGGCAGACTTATTTTGTAGAGTTACTGTGATAATAAGGGCTACCATAACGACCATGTCGATAATTGTTAGGATATAGGAGAGGTTTTTCATAAGTGTATGATATTTTAAAAATAGCTTAGTTATTATAGTAATATCCAGTGGTTGTGTCAATCTGGGCAAAGGCTTGTTGTTGTGTGAGGCAAAACTTAATTGTGCAAGGATTTTTTAATAATTGTAGCCTTTGATTTTCCAACTAGCTTTTCTAGTTCTGCAATCGGTACGCGTCTGATCATATCAACTGTGCCGATTTTTTGTTTGAGCAGTTTTTTAGTTTTCGGACCAATACCTGGGATGGTGTCTAAAGCGGATTTTACTGCTTGCTTGCTTCGTAAGCTTTTATGAAAAGTTATTCCAAAACGATGAGCTTCATCACGTAATCTTTGGAGCATTTGCAGAACAGGATTATCGTGAGGTAGAACAATTGGCTTTGAGTTGTGCGGTAAGAAAATTTCTTCGATTCTTTTAGCCAAACCAACCACAGGAATCTTGAGCTTGAATTCTTTGAGTACTTCTACCACGACTCCAAGTTGACCTTTACCACCATCAATAACAAGTAAGTCTGGGATTGGCCAAGCATCTGCTTTGTTGGCAGGATTTACTCTAGTTAAGCGACGTTGCAGCATTTCACGCATCATAGCAAAGTCATCTGGTGTTTTTTTACCAGTGATCTTAAACTTTCTGTATTCACTTTTGGCTGGTTGGCCATCTTTAATTACCACCATGCTACCCACAGGGTTAGTGCCTTGAGTATTGCTGATGTCATAGCCTTCGATACGTCGTGGTGTATTTGGAAGCTTTAATAATTCTTTTAGTTGTTCCAAAGTTTCTTTAATAGCGTCTAGGTTAGTGGCTTGATTGCGTTGCCACTTGAGTAGGAATTGCTCTGCATTAACTTTGCCTAAATTAATGAGTTTAAGTTTTGGTCCACGGGTAGGTACAGAAATTTTTGGAATACTGGTTTTGCTAATCTTTCTGGACTCAATCAACTCATAAACGATACTGTCGTTCTCTGGTTTGTTTTGTGTGTAAATCTCTTTGGGTATATCAGTGGCTTGAGCGTAATAATTTTCTAAGAAACTTTGGATAATCGCTTCTGTTCTAAATTCTGGATTGAATCCTAAGATGTTGTCAAAAATAAATTGTTCATTATCTTTAAGTTTACCTTCGCGAACTTTAAATAAGTTTACAGCTGCGGAGAGGTCGTTAGAAAACACAGAAACAAAATCCCACGAGACTTTTTTGGCAAACATGGTGATTTGTTTTTCATCTAAAATTTGAATTGCTTGATATTGATCACGCAATTTGGCGGCGAGTTCAAATTTTTTACTTTTGGCTGATTGCTTCATCTTTGCTTCTAACTGCTTTTTGATTGGGGAAGTTTGCCCTGAAAGAAATAGACTAATCAAATCAAGCTGTTTTTCGTAGTCGGCCAAGGAGATTTCTCCAATACACACTCCAGGACAGCGATGAAGGAAATAATAAAAACAAGGACGCTTACCGACTTCGGTATTAGAGCAGTAGGGAAATATTTTTCTAGTTAGGTCTAGAGTTTGTCGAATTTTTTTTGTGGAAGAATAAGGCCCGAAGAATTTGGATCGGTTTTTTGCAGAACTGGTTGGATCAACTTTGCGGGCGTAGGTAATCTGCGGGATAGTAGTAGAATGATCGATTTTAATAAAAGCATAATTCTTGTCATCACGGAGCATGATGTTGTACTGCGGCATATACTCCTTGATAAGAGTATTCTCTAAGAACAAGCTCTCTAATTCGGTTTGCACTATTATATAGTCAAAATCCACAGCATCAGCCATAAGGTAGGGAAGTTGTGGGCGAGTATCGTGGCCACTAAAATACTGGCTTAAACGGGAACGTAGATTTTTAGCTTTACCCACGTATAAAACACCACCGTCTTTATCTAGGAATTTATACACTCCTGGTTTACGGGGGACGTCGCTTAACTTTTCTTTTAGCTTATTTTCTATTTTAGCCATAGTTGTCTTACTATAGTATTATAGCTATAATATGCTGTACTAGAAACACAGGAGGAAATATGTTTAATCGCTTAACCAATTTTTTTGAAAGAGAATTCAGGAGAAATGGCTTTTGGCTTATCTTGATGACTTTTTCAATAGCACTCTGCCTTTGCACACTTTTCGAGGCTTTGTTTTTTGGCCTCCCTAATCTTAAAATTTTGTGGATGTTTTCTATTGTTCTGTTGTTGTTTTTATCTCTGCCCTTGGTGTATATCTTAGGTGTAGCTTCCAACAATGCAGAGCAAAAGAATGCCAAGCAGGATTTGATCTTTAATTGCTTAGAAAAAATTTCTGAGTTTAAAGATTCAATTGAACCAGGTCAAACCATAGAGCTTTTCTCAGGGTACACACATTATAACTACATGCTTAAGGAGATAAAAGAAATCTTACAATCTGTAGTTGATCCTAAATTTAGAATTTCTGTAACTGGTTTGTATCAGCCTGGACCATATAAGATTCGGTTTGGACTTCCAAAATTGCCAGTAGAAAATAATTCGCTTATAGAGACTTGATAGTCTCTTTTTTTTATGCTAGCGTTAGTAAAGTTCTACTATTATATATATTAAACATGCCTAAGAAACAAATAAAAAGCTCACCAGCGAGCAAGCCCGCGGCACAGAAAGTTACTGCACGAAAAACTCCCTTAAATGTGGGAGAAAATCAGATCGTGATTCGTGGTGCCCGCGTTCATAATTTAAAGAATGTAAATTTGAATCTTCCTCGTCATAAATTAATTGTTATGACTGGGCTTTCTGGTAGTGGAAAATCATCATTAGCTTTCGACACTATTTATGCCGAAGGACAGCGTCGTTACGTGGAATCCTTGTCTGCCTATGCTCGTCAGTTTATTGGATTAATGGATAAGCCGGATGTAGATAAAATCGAAGGACTGTCACCAGCGATTTCTATTGATCAAAAGTCTGCTTCACATAACCCTCGTTCTACTGTTGGAACTGTTACCGAAATTTATGACTACATGCGTTTGCTGTACGCTCGTATTGGAATCCCTCATTGTCCAGAATGTGGTAAGCGCGTTGAGGGGCAAACTTTACAAGCTATCGTGGATCAACTTTTAGAAATGCCCGAAGGTACTAAAATTATGTTGTTGTCTCCTTTGATTCGTGATCAAAAAGGTGAGCATCGATTAGTTTTTGAACAACTTAAAAAGTCTGGTTTCTCTCGTGTTCGTGTGGATGGAACCATTATGGATCTTAACGAAGCACAGGGATTAAATTTAGATAAGCAAAAAAAGCATAACATCGAAGTCATTGTTGACCGTTTGGCAATAAGCAAGGATGACCGCGCGCGTCTTAGTGAAAGTTTAGAAAAAACTTTAGACTACGGCGATCAGTTATCTTTAGTTTTAGTAGTTGATTCCGAAACCGGTAGCGGTGTTTCTGCAAACGGATCTCAACCAAAGATTAAGAAAGAAATTCCTTTCTCTCAAAAATTTTCTTGTCCTAGCGGTCATGCAATTAGTTTAACCGAACTCGACCCTCGTGAATTTTCTTTCAATAGCCCGCACGGTGCTTGTCCAGACTGTAAAGGACTTGGAACTAAGCTAACTGTTGAACCTGATTTAGTGATGCCAAATTTAAAACTTACATTAGCAGAAGGTGCGATTCGCCCTTGGAGCAAAACCACAGCCAGAATTTCTTGGTACTCTCGTGTGTTAGAGATCTTAGCTAAAGAATATGGTTTTTCGGTGAGTGTTCCAGTAAAAGACTTACCTAAAAAGGCTATCGAAGTGATTATGTACGGTACAGGTGGTAAGCGCATTACTATGCCAACAGAAACAGGCCGTGAATATCAAGCTAACTTCGAAGGTGTGGTTGCGAATCTTGAACGTCGTTATCGCGAAACTGAATCTGACTACATGCGCAGTGAGATAGAAAATTACATGCGCATACGAAAGTGTGCCACTTGTCATGGTAAGAGATTAAAACCAGAGGTTTTGTCTGTCACAATTGCTGATAAAGGTATTGTTGATGTTTCTAATCTTTCTATCGAAGATGCAAGTGAATTCTTCGAAAGCTTACCAAAACAACTTAACGCTAAAGAAATGGCAATTGCGAAATTGATTTTTAAAGAAATCACGGCTCGGTTGCAGTTCTTGTTAGATGTTGGATTGGCTTATTTATCTTTGGATCGTGGTGCCGACACTCTTTCTGGTGGGGAAGCTCAGCGTATTCGCTTAGCTACACAAATTGGATCTGGGCTAACTGGTGTCTTGTATATTTTAGACGAACCTTCGATTGGTTTGCACCAACGCGACAACACTCGCTTATTAACTACCCTTAAAAATCTTCGCGATCTTGGTAATACTGTAATTGTTGTAGAACATGACGAAGAGACGATTCGCGAAGCTGATTGGATAGTTGATATTGGTCCTGGTGCTGGTAAGCATGGTGGAGAAATTATTGCTGAAGGAACCATCAACGACATTCTTAAAGAAAAGAATTCTATTACAGGACAGTATTTATCTGGCAAAGAAGAAATCAGTGTTCCAAAACGACGCCGTCCAGGTAATGGTAAAAAGCTACAAGTACTAGGTGCTACAGAAAATAACTTACAGAACGTTAATGCAGAAATCCCATTAGGAAAATTCGTGTGTATTACAGGTGTTTCTGGAAGTGGTAAGTCTACATTGCTAAACGATATTTTAGCTAAGGCTTTATCCAAACATTTTTGGAATAGTAAAGATGAACCAGGTGAGCACAAAAAGATTTTAGGTGTAGATCATATTGATAAAATGATTAATATTGACCAATCTCCAATTGGTCGTACTCCACGTTCTAATCCTGCGACATACACAGGAATCTTCACTTATGTTAGAGATTTATTTGCCGAAACTCGCGAAGCTAAAATGAAAGGTTACAAAGCCGGTCGCTTTAGTTTTAACGTGAAGGGTGGTCGTTGTGAAAAGTGTCAGGGTGATGGTGTGATCAAAGTAGAAATGAACTTCCTCCCAGACGTATATATTACTTGTGAAGAGTGTAATGGCAAGCGTTACAACCGCGAAGCTTTGGAAATTCACTACAACGGTAAAACCATCAGTGACGTCTTAGAGATGACTGTTGATGAAGCTAAAACTTTCTACGCTAATGTTCCTCCAGTAAAACGTAAACTCGATACATTATCAGAAGTTGGTTTGGGTTATATGCATCTTGGTCAAAATGCGACTACATTAAGTGGGGGAGAAGCACAGCGTATTAAATTGGCGACAGAGCTATCTCGTGCCCAAACAGGCCGTACTTTGTATATCTTAGACGAACCTACAACTGGACTTCACTTTGCGGATGTAAAACGATTAGTCTATGTACTAAATCAATTAGTAGAAAAAGGTAATACGGTTGTAGTAATCGAACATAACTTAGATATGATCAAAACTGCTGACTGGATTGTAGACATGGGTCCAGAAGGTGGAGACAAGGGTGGTCAGATAATGGCCTCTGGAACCCCAGAAGATGTAGCAAAGATCAAAGGTAGTTATACCGGACAGTACTTAAAAAAGATGTTATAAACAAAAAACGCGACATTACTGTCGCGTTTTGCTTTTCTTCACAGAAAACTATTTTTTATAATTCAGGTAAATCAGGGAAATTATCTTTGAAAGGTTTATACCCATCAGGGCAATCAAGGCAAGATAGTTCAAATTATGAGATACAAATAATTGGTATAAGATCCCAATAGATAACACTGCACTACCAACAATCAAAGCGATACGATTGGCAATTTGTCGATGTAAAACTCCTCGTTCATCTTCTTTTGAGCCCTCACCAATTAACGACATAGCAACTACATATAATACTAATGCAGCAGAAATTCCTACCATTGTACCCATGGTCATGGGGTCTGCAGTTGAATTTTGGGAAATTAAATATCCTGTGACGATAGCAAGAAATACCAGCAAAGATAAATAATAGATGATTAACTTCATATGTTTAGATTATATCATTGATTAATTTTTAAACTCAAAAACCTTTTCGATTGGTAAAGCAAAAAAGTTAGCAATTTGCATAGCTAGTAATAGGGAAGGGGTGTAATTACCTTTTTCTATAGCAATGATAGTTTGCCTCGAAACACCCAAGACATCAGCAAAGTCTTCTTGGGTGATATTTTTTTCTAAACGTAATTTTTTAATTCTATTATCTATGGTCATTGATCTATATTTTGAAATTATCCAAAAGTAAATGTAAATACTCTTACGCCGCCGTTAGGGAATTCAACTTCCATTGTGTGGTTAGCGCCAACTTCTGATTCGTATAATGAGTAGAGGTCAGAGATGCTGATAGTTACGCCCTTCTGAAGCTTGCCGTCGATGTAAATTTTTATAGTTGTGGGTTCACTGCTCTCGGCCACCATAAATACTTTAGAAGCTGTAAAGTTAAATCGGATGCGACCAAACCCTTGGGTGTGAACAGCTGCCTCTGGTTCAATTTTCCACTTACCTTCAAGAGCGAATTTATTTTTAGCCAGCTTTTTTGGAAAAGCATAAATTTGTTCTTCATTGCTTGGAGCCTCACTTCCGCCAAAATTATTTAGTCTGGCTGATCCTAAGTATGTTTCGCTTGTGCCCGCTTGGTTAGGGGTTTCTTGTTGAGGCATTTGCACATCTCCCTCTAGTCCCAGTAGAGTACGGATAGCTTTTTCGGTATTTTCATATTCACCTTCACCAAAGTGAGTGTAAACAATGTCACCTTTCTTATCTATTAAATAGTGAGCAGGCCAAAATTGATTATTAAAAGCAGACCATGTTTTATAATTATTATCTTGGGCCACAGGGTAGGTAATATTGTAACGCTTCAGAGCAGTCTCTACATTACTAGTCACTTTTTCGAAAGCAAATTCTGGGGTATGCACTCCAACAACCACTAATCCTTGATCCTTATACTGCTCATACCATTTTGTAATGTAAGGAAGAGTGCGAATACAGTTGATGCAGGAGTAAGTCCAAAAATCTACCAATACCACTTTGCCTTGTAGGTCGGCCATTGTTAGAGGTTCTGAATTTAACCATTTGGTAATACCGGCAAATTCTGGGGCTTGCCCTAAGTTTTTGAACTTTGGTCCGGAAGCTTCTTTTGATGTTTGTTTAGAATCATCATTAGTGGTCTTTTTAGATTTTAAAAACGCTACGTTTAACAAAGGCTTGTCATTGCCCTGAGCTTGAATGTACAAACCACCACCAATTAGTAGCGCCATAAGTATTAAAATGTATGGAAGGAATTTTCTCATTGTTTTGGTGTAAGGATTTTACTTTCTAAAGATCCAAAGTCATAAAATTCTAAGAGCTTAGCTTGAATAACTGTATCATAACCAAAGAAAATAAGTACGGCTAAGATGATAATTACAACTCCAAATATTTGTTGAATTTTTGTGGCGTAAGGAGTAATGGCGCGCACTTTTGATGCGGCAACTTGGCCACCATAAGCTATTATCAACATTGGTATACTAGCTCCAATTGCATAGGCAATTAGTAATATACCAGAGACGGCTAAATCACCTTGAGTTGCTATTAGAGTAAGAATGGAACCAAGCACTGGCCCAGCACATGGTGTCCAGATTATTCCAAGAATCATTCCTAAAACAAATCCTCCGAAGTTGCCGGTGCCTGCACTTTGGGCAAGACCCGTTGCTTTACCAGAAAATTTGCTAAGGTAGCTGGTCAATTTTTCGAAAGGAGTTGGCCAAAGCATAAATAATCCAAACAGGCCCAGTAGAATTACTGCAACTATTCGAAGAACGTTAGGATCCAAACCAAGCTTTGTGGTTAAGAAAGAGATTGTTAGTGCAACTAAAGCAAATGTTAGAGAAAAACCTCCAGCTATAAATAGTGGTCGAGTTTTACTGCCGCCAATTGAACTGCCTAGTAATATCGGAAGTAAGGGGAGTATGCACGGTGCTCCAATAGTTAGAATTCCCGCGATAAGTGCGAATAAGATTTCGAGCATAGGTTTATTTTACATTTTTCTTTAATAACTCCACGTCCCCAGAAATCCATAACGTAACTTTTTCTTGTTTATCATCAATTTGCACGAAGGTGTGCTGGGTGGTAACCCCGTATTTCTTTTTTAGGTCTGAGTTAGAATCATAATCAGTTTTTAAAACAGTGACACCAGTAGGAATTTTATCTAAGTTGTCTGTAAAAGCTTTGTCTGCAGTTCGGCAGTATGGGCACCAGGCAGCGTAAAAGAACAATACAACTTTATTGCCTTTGGCTTGTTCGGCGGTTACTGTTTGTGGGGAATATTCTTGGTATGAACCAAATTTTGCCATAGACTCATCTGTGATCGGCTTATCAGTTATTGCTTTGCCCTCCATCATTTTTTCATCGTAAGCTGGGTTTTGTTCTGCCTTTTCTTCTGTCATGCCATTATCTTTCGATTGGTAATATGAAAAGATTCCAATACCAGCAATTAAGACAAATGCAGCAATTAACCATGTCCCATATTTTTGATTCATTTTTGTAAACTTAATTATAGATTAAGTATAACTGGTATAATTTTCATGTCAAGTGTACTTTACATTGCTTTTTTTGTTTATCCTTTGTATTATTGGGTAACTAAGTGAGTATCTAGGAGGATATAATACACAATGAGTATTGAATTAGGCAGTTGGTTTACTCTGGTTTTGGTCGGCACCAAAAAGGTGAAGTCGAAAGAAAAGAAACGAGAGTTACTTACCCAGCAGTTAATTATTAAGCCTTGGAAATTTCTATCTTCTAAAGAAGCTTGGGAATCGGCTGAGGAGACAAAGAGGCTGGAACTACTGAGCGGGGATGAATGGGTTACAGACATCCGGATTGAAATGCTAAAAACACTTCCAGAGACGAATGGGGAATTTACTAGAATATATAATAACTTTAAACCAAAAGTAGATATATTTTTGGAAAAAAACTCACAGTCTTTGCAAGATAGCGCCATTTGGCAAAGACGATTTAGCACTTCTGAGCATGGCACAGTTTTGCAACTGGCTAGCTACATTCTGAATTTTGCCACCAGCTTTCCGGATTTTGATGTTGTGAGGTTTCGCACAAAGAACCCGACTATTCAATTTTGGGTGACCGATTCGGATATTCAGAAGATGATGCAATTCTGTATCGCAGATTGTTTGATCCGCCGTTTTGGTTACGAGACATTGGTTACCAGACCTTCGGTTGCCGAATCTGCCAGCTCATCAGCATCACACGTTTAAAATTTTATTAGCACTCCCCTTGACAGAGTGCTAATTTTTTTATATCTTAATTATAGAGACTTTATATGAAAAAAACTCCTACAAACAATCCAAAAATCACTCACAGACAAGCCAAAGTTTTAGCTTGTATTGTAAAGATTCATTCCGAGACAGGAAAACCCATTGCTTCTAAGGAATTAATAGAGAAGGGTTTCTTTGAGGTCAGTGGTGCAACTTTACGAAACGAAATGCAAGCCCTCGAAGAAGCTGGCTTAATTACTCATCCTCATACCTCTAGTGGGCGTGTGCCTACCGACGAAGGCTTTAGATATTTTGTGAATCAGCTTATGGATCATGTGCAGTTATCCATGAAGGAACAACAAGAATTACGTAAAGAGATTATTAAACTTCAGGCTGTAAATACAGAAATTGGTCGCCGTCTTGTAAAAATGTTGGCCATGCATTCGTCTCAGGCTTCATTTGCGATATTACCAGAAGGAGTTTCTTCTGTAGGGTTATCTAATATTTTAAATAACGATCAGCTTTTACCAGAAGATACTCAAGAAATCGCACGATTCTTTGATGACCTAGACGATTACGCCGATCAAATTATTGCAGACTATTCGGACAAAGAACCTCAGACTTTCATTGGTAAAGAATTAACTCTATCAAAGGGAAGTGATTACTCCATGATTGTCTCCGGTGTTAAATTACCGTCTGGCAAAAAAGGTGTTATCGGTTTGATTGGCCCAAAAAGTATGAAGTACCCTAAAAATATTTCGTTAATGGAATACATCACCAAATTTTTAGGAGGTAAAGGTGGTGGCGCAGCAGGAGGTGGAGCGGCTGCAGCAATAATATTATTTACAATTATTAGATAAATGTATGTCTGATGAAAATAACAATTTAGATTTTGATGAAGAGACTGGCGAGATGAGCTCGGGCGCGGCGCCAAGTACAGACGGAAGTCTAACTCGGCAGATCGAAGAGATTAAAGAAGAAGCTGCTACCAACTTAGCCGGTTGGCAACGCTCTGCCGCAGACTTTGCCAACTACAAGAAGCGCGAAGAAGCTAAACAGGCAGAGATTCTAGAGTTTGCCAAAGAAGTTACGATAGTAAAACTTTTGCCAATACTCGACACTCTCGAACAAGGCTTACGTCATGCTCCACCTGGGGTAGACGAAAGTTGGCTAAAGGGTATAGAAGGTACACTGCAAAAACTGGATAAGACCTTAGAAGAGATGGGAGTAAAAAAGATCGAAGCGTTAGGAAAGCAGTTTGATCCAAACTTCCACGAAGCTGTTAGAGAAGTAGATGCTTCTGGGACAGGTGCAGAAGACGGTCAGGTTGTCGAAGATCTTCAAACAGGGTTCGAAATTAATGGCAAAGTCATCCGACCAAGCCAAGTAGTAATTAGTAAGAAGCAATAAGAAAGGAAATTAATCATATGTCAAAAATTATAGGAATCGACTTAGGAACAAGTAATAGTGCTGCCTCTGCTATCGAAGCAGGGAAGCCAGTTATTATTCCAGCTGCCGAAGGAACTTCCATCGGTGGTAAAGCTTTTCCATCTTACGTTGCATTTACAAAAGATGGACAACTATTAGTAGGTGAACCAGCACGTCGCCAAGCTGTAACAAACCCAGAAGGTACTGTCTTCGAAGCTAAGCGAAAAATGGGAACTTCTTTCCGTTATAAAATTAATGATAAAGAATATTCTCCAGAACAGATTAGTGCTTTTATTTTGCAAAAGATTAAGCGTGATGCAGAAGCTTATCTAGGCGACAAAGTAGAAAAAGCAGTTATCACCGTACCTGCGTATTTTGATGACGCTCAACGCCAAGCAACTAAACAAGCTGGAGAAATCGCAGGCTTAGAAGTTGTTCGCGTAATCAACGAGCCAACTGCCGCAGCTTTTGCTTATGGTATCGACAAGACTGGAGCACAAGATCAAAAGATTTTAGTGTTCGACCTTGGTGGTGGAACCCTAGACGTAACAATCATGGAATTCTCCGAAGTCGAAGAAGACGGTAAGACCCAAGCCACTTTTGAAGTTAAATCTACTTCTGGTGATACAGCTCTTGGTGGTAAGGATATGGACGCTGCTTTAATCGACTTTATTACTTCTACATTTAAGAATGATACAGGGATTGATGTTACTGCAGATAAAATGGCAATGAATCGTGTTCGTGAAGCCGCCGAAAAAGCTAAAATTGAGCTTTCTACAACTCTCGAAACAGATATCATTCTTCCTTTCATTGCTCAAGATGCCAGCGGTTCAAAAAATCTCGAATTAAAACTCACTCGCGCAAAATTGGAAGATCTTATCAAGCCAATCGTAGCCAAGATGCGTATTCCTGTAGAACAGGCTATTAAAGATGCTGGTTTAACTCCACAAAATATCGACAAGATTATTTTGATTGGTGGACCAACCCGTATGCCGATCGTCGCTAAGTTCGTAGAAGATTATGTAGGTAAGCAAGTAGAGCGTGGTGTTGACCCAATGGAAGCTGTTGCTAAAGGTGCTGCTGTACAAGCAGGTGTTTTGGGAGGCGAAGTTCAAGGTAAAGAAATTTTATTACTTGATGTAACTCCGTTAACTCTTGGTCTAGAAACTTTAGGTGGTGTTCGCACTCCATTAATTGACCGTAATACAACTGTTCCAACTTCTAAATCTCAAGTGTTTTCTACAGCGGCTGATAACCAAACTTCTGTACAGATTCATGTTTTACAAGGTGAGCGTGAATTTGCCAGCGATAATAAATCTCTTGGCACCTTCATTTTAGATGGACTACCACCGGCACCTCGTGGTGTTCCTCAAGTCGAAGTAACTTTCGATATTGATGCTAGTGGTATCCTCAAAGTAACTGCTAAAGATAAAGCTAGTGGTAAAGATGCTCACATTACCATTCAGGGTTCTAGCGCGCTTTCTAAGGAAGATGTAGAACGCATGAAGCAAGAAGCCGAAGCTCATGCTAGTGAAGATCGCAAGCGTCGCGAAACTGTTGATGTTCGTAACGAAGCCGATACACTTATTGCAGTCTCCGAGAAAACTTTGGCTGATGCAGGTGATAAAGTTAAACAAGAAGATAAAGATGCTGTCGAAACCGCGGTAAAAGAGTTAAAAGAAATTAAAGACAACGACGATATCGAACCAATTCGTGCAAAGATTCAAGCTTTATCTACTGCGATCCAAAAAGTAGGTGCAGCTATGTACGAACAAGGTACTCCAACTCAACCTGGAGACGTAGGAACAGTTGATCCAACCGAAAAAGAGATCCCGTCCGAAGATGGTCCAGTTGATGCAGAATATAAAGAAGTTCCAAAAGAAGGCGAAGACAAGAAAGAATAAAAAAACAAGGCACGAGTCAGGGCGACTTGTGCCTTAGTAATACTAAGAGGTTATCTGTAGGGATTTTGCACTCCCAAGAAATGGATCGAGCGTATCTTCTGTTAAAGAAGGCGCGGATATATTAGGGAGTAGCGGATGGATTAGATCTCTAACTACTCCTTTAATTGGAAATTTCAGTATCATACGTGTACCTCCTGCATAATGCCTTGATAAAGAATAGGGGTTTGTTGCCCCGACAAAAGAATCAATGCGAAATACTTATAATAGGTCCTCCTGTATAACTTTAATGGAAAAACTAGGTTGCGGTGTTACCCAATACCTCAAACGAGAGATATTTATTGTAAGGTCTGATATACATGGTCCTCATCACCACCTGTTTGCCGGAATTGTCACCTAAAAAGGACGGAAGCCTATTATTTCTTATCGGGTGACTGGCCTCTGATAAGAACTTAAACTTAAGCCTACTTAAATTATAAACCTAAATTATTAAATTACAAAATATATGGCCGAGAATAATCCACAACCCGAACAAACTCAGCAAGTTCAAATTAAAATGGATGATGCTAAAATTGCAGGAAGTTACTCAAATCAAGTATTTATCACAAATACACCAGAAGAATTCATTTTAGATTTTTACAGTATTCTTCCAAATTCTCCTATGGGACAGCTTATTCAAAGAATAATCTTGAATCCCGAACATGCCCGTCGTTTGAATGCAGTTTTGACCGAACAAATCAAAAAGTTTGATAACAAGGAAGTTACTCCAGGCGCTCCAGCAAATGCACCTGTTCAAAGTAGCCCAAATGGTCAAATCGGATTTGATTACAAACCAGAAAATAAAATATAAGATACTTTCTGATAGAATATACTAATGGCCAATAATTACTACGAAACATTAGGTGTTGAAAAAAATGCCTCTGCCGATGAGATCAAAAAAGCGTATCGTAAATTAGCTCATAAATACCATCCCGATAAAGGTGTTGGTAATGAGTCAAAGTTTAAAGAAGTTAACGAAGCTTACCAGGTTCTTTCGGATAATGAAAAAAAGAGTCAGTACGACCAGTACGGACAGACTTTTGAAGATGCTCAAAGAAACGGCCAAGGTCATCCTGGTGGTGGTTTTGGTGGTGCCGGTGGTCCGTTTGGTGCTGGAGGATTTGATTTCTCTGGTTTCGGTGGTCAGGGTGGAGTTGAGTTCGATCTTGGTGATATCTTTGGCGATCTGTTTGGTGGTCAAAGACAACGGCAAGAACGTCGCACCCGTGGCATCGACTTAGAGATGCCTTTGACAATTACTTTCGAAGAAGCTGTGTTTGGGGTTAAGCGAAGCATCACTCTAGAGAAAAAGGATGCTTGTAAAACCTGTGAAGGCAGTGGTGCTAAACCTGGGACAAAAGTCGTAACTTGTTCGGTTTGTCATGGGCAAGGTCAAATTCGAACGCAGCGTCGTACTGTGTTTGGCAATGTAGCTAGTAGTAGTATTTGTGAAAAATGTGAAGGGTCTGGTCAGGTTCCAGAGGACCCTTGTTCTACTTGTAAAGGTACTGGGATCATGCGTCAACAAAAGACTATCGAAGTTCAGATTCCCGCAGGGATTGATGATGGCCAGCGCGTTCGTGTAATAGGAGAAGGGGAGCTTGGTTATAGAGGTTCTAAGCCGGGTGATTTATATCTATCTATTCGAGTAAAACAACATAAAGAATTTAAGCGACAAAATACAGACTTATTTAAAGATTTACCAATTAGTTTCACTCAAGCCGCTTTAGGTACAAAAATTGAAGTCGAAACTTTAGATGGGAAGATAGAATTGAAAATCCCTGCCGGAACTCAAGCTGGAAAAATCTTACGAGTAGGTGGCAAAGGTGTTCCGATTATTAATTCTACTAAGCGGGGTGATTTGTTTATCACAGTCCGTGTGATTATTCCACATAAGTTATCTAAAGAAGAAAATGAATTACTTAAGAAGTTAGCGCAACTTAATGGGGAGACTTCCGAAGTTCACAAAAGTTTCTGGGAAAACATCAAAGATAGTTTTTAAAAATTTGTTTAATAAACCGCGTATCTTCATAGATACGCGGTTTTTAAGTTCTGTATGGTATAATAAAGAAAAATGGAATACTTCGCTACAGTTCAAATGTTAGTCCGCACCTTCAATTGGCATTCGCCATCGTGGGACTTGTTTATTTTACTATTTTGGTTAGTTGCTAGTGTTATCTACGCTTTTTCTAGCGGAAGAAGCCGTATCCTAACAATTTTGATTAGTGTGTATATGGCTCAGTTGTTGGTAATTCAGATGCCATTCCTTTCTACAATTGCCTCCGACAAGCTTGGGGTAGCCACAGGGACATTACAACAACTAGCCGCATTTGTGATCCTGTTTATTTTATTATTTATTTTCCTTGGTCGCTACGCTTTCAAAAGTTCGGCTGATGGTCGCCAGTTCAGTGCAATTGGTTTTGGGTTGATGTTTGCATTTTTGCAAATAGGGCTTCTCATTAATATAGTAGTTCATTATTTACCTGATTACGTTCAAAACACTTTTTCTCCACTGATCGCATTTATCTTTTTACACCAGTATAGTAATTTTGTTTGGTTGGCTTTACCAGTAGTGTTTTTGGTAATAATCGGTAGATTTATATCCGACCGGCGAGAAGATTAGAGTATTTTTAAAACCTTGACAAATACCCAAAAAATAGCTACAATAATAAGCTATTTTTTAATTAATATTAAGTAAATTTATGTCTTCAGAAAATCCTCAATCTAAAGGTTGGAACTGGCGAATCGTCAATTACTTCCTGCACAATCCGCAAATTACCCTTTTGCTGTTCTTAATGTTGGTCATTATGGGTATCGGAAGCTTCTTCCAACTTAGAGTTGAGGGGTTTCCAGCAGTTAATATTCCAGTAGCTATTGTTACCACGGTTGTTCCAGGTGCTGGGCCAGAAACTGTTCAGAATACTGTTACAGGTCCATTAGAAGACGCTTTAAAAGATTTAAAGAGTATTAAAGAAACTAGCTCTTCATCTCAGGCAAACTTTTCTACTATAGTCTTAAACTATGAAGAAGGCACAGATCTTAACTTAGCGGTACAGGATGCTCGTACTAAGGCATTAAGCGTGAAGTTGCCAGCAGGTTCACAAGAGCCAAATATAATTGTTCCCGAGTTAGGAAGTGCACCTTTCTTTTTAAGTGTATCTGGTGGAACAGATTTGTTAACTCTTCGTAAGGATGCCGAGAATTTGAGAACTAAAATATTAGATATTAAAGGTGTAAAGAGCTTTACAGAAATCTCCGGTATCGAAGAAAAGATCTACATCGATCTTCCTCCTCAATATCAATTACCACAAATTCTAGAACAAATTAAAGCTGCCAACATTGGTTTCCCTCTTGGGGAAGCAGTAGTTGATGGTAAGCGTATTCCAGTAGTAGGGAAGTCCGGGGTAGTTTCTTTAGAAGATGTCAGAGCTATAAAAATTACTTTACCGCAAACTGGACCACAAGCTCCTCAGCAAGTTACTTTGGCTGATATCGCACAGGTTTACTTGGGTGTTGATTATGGTGACCGTGTGCATCGTGTTGGATACTTAGATAAAGAGGTTAACCAGTTTAAAATTCAACCAGCTGTTTTGTACGAAGTGCGTTTAGATAAAAACGCTGATCTTTTAAGTTTAAATAAAAAAGTTGAAGAAGCAGTTAAAGAAGCAAAGTCTGGTGATGAAAAAGTTGATTACGCAATTGTCTTTAATCAAGCTGATCAATCCCAACACCAAGTTGATGAAATTGTAGAAGGTGCTATTGGTGGTAAGTGGGGTGGAGAAGACGGTAATCCAATAGGCTATGTAGGTTATATTTTTGGTGGTATGTGGTTGTTGGTAATTGGGATGTTGTTATTCCTTGATTGGCGCACAGCGTTGATTTCGGTGTTGGCCATTCCTTTATCTTTCTTCGCTACATTCATTGTTCTATACGTAGCTGGAATTCAGCTAAATACCTTAGTTCTGTTCTCGTTCGTGTTGGTATTAGGATTGATCGTCGATCCAGCTATCGTAGTATTAGAATCTATTAGACGTTACGTAGATATTGGTTTTAAAGGCAAAGATGCGGTATTACGTTCTACAGACGTGATTGGATTAGGATTGTTCGTTGCAGTTTTGACTTCCATGATCGTGTTCATTCCTTTTGGGATTGTATCTGGAACCTTTGGAGAAATCATCAAATATATTCCTTGGACTGTATTCCCAGCGCTAACAGCCTCTTATTTCATTCCATTAATCTTCTTAACCTGGTTAGCAGCAAGATTCATTAAAACTGAATCTGGTAGTGAGTTGCGCGACGAAGATGATGTTCACACATTGTGGAAGTTCGCTCAGTGGTTTATTAGAGCTAACCGTTACATTCTTAAACATAAGTTATTACAAGTAACTGTGGTTGTGCTTGGGTTGGTCATCCCTATTGTGGTTTCGGCTATCTTGTTTGCTACTGATCAAGTTCGTCAGGTTCAGTTTGCCCAACCTGATGATACAGAATTTGTTCAATTGTCTGTTCCTCGACCAACTAATCAAACTTACCGTGATTTATTAGTACAATCTACCGAAGTAGAAAATATTCTTAAGAATTACGCAGGTGAGATTAAAGCTTTCTTCTATCAATCAATTGATGGTAGTGGGGATCAATCTAGTATGAGCGTGTTCATTGAATTACGTCCGTTAGCTGATCGTGATCGCAAGAGTCCAGAGATCTCGGAAGATATTCAAAAAGAATTACGCGCTAAGTTCGGAGATAAGGCTACAGCTGGAGAAGTTGGTGCGGGTCCACCAAGTGGTGGTGCTGATGTTAGTGTAAAAATCTTCGAAACTGATTCTAATAAATTGGCTGTTGCCAGCAATCGAATCGCTGATGAGTTGCGTTCATATCCAGAAATTGACTTTGTCTCTACTGATTACCAAACTCAAAGTAAAGAATTAACAGTGAAGGTTAACTCCGACCAAGCTTCTGGCAATGGTTTGTCAGCCGCTAGTATCTATGGACAAATTGCAGGCTTGCTAGGTGAAAGCACTATGTATCGTTTAGATGGTACTGATGTTGTGTTGCGTGTTCCTGCAGACTCCAAACCTACTACTCGCGATGCTTTGTTAGCAAGTGTGGTGTTTGGAACCAATGGCCCAGTACAACTCGGCCAAGTCGCAACCATTGAAGAATCCGACGTACCTTCTTCTATTCGTAGTTTAAACGGTGAAAAGTACGCCAGTGTCAATGCGTCTGTTAAAGATGCTCGTGATGCGATTAATATTCAACGAAAAATTACCGATTGGTCTAAAGCTAATACCGACAAATTAGGCGTTAGCAGCAGGGCCTTTGATGATCGTGCTGGCGTTAATGAATTTGAAAAGTCTTTCCAAGAGTTGTTTATTGCAATCTTCCTAGCTATTTTAGTTAGCTATGTGATCTTCGTAATCTTCTTTAAGAGCTTCATTCAACCGTTTATTATTCTATTTGCTATCCCTTTGATCTTAATAGGTGTGTTTCCTGCATTGGCGTTCTTCGCTGGTGGTCAATTTGGATTCTTGGAAATCATTGGGATCTTGATGGTAATTGGTATTGCCGAAAACGTTGGTATTTTCTTAATCGATTACGCCAACCGTAAGGTAGCAGAAGGTATGGATAAAAAGGAAGCTATTGCGATTGCCTCTGGTATTCGTTTGCGACCAATTATCTTAACTAAGATTACTGCTCTTGCTGGGTTATTACCGTTAGCGGTATTCTCACCATTCTGGCGTGGATTAGCTGTGGTAGTTATCTTCGGTATCTTAAGTTCAGGTATCCTGTCATTATTTACAACACCTGTGTTATACAACTGGTTTACTAGAGTGAAGAAACCAAAAGGTGAAGATCATATCCACGGTGATGCTTTTACCAGAGATGATGGTTTGCCATTACCAGGTGATGTAGTCACTTTTAACCACCCGACAGATTTACCACCGAACTTGCCAGTATAGATTGATTGCAGTATTGCAAATAATTTTAAAAAACCAGCTTTTCGCTGGTTTTTTTGTTGACAATTTTCTTTAACAGGAGCTATTATAAGAAGTCGCTCGAAAAATAAAGGAGGAACACAATGTTGATACTAAGTATCATTTTAGCGCTTGTTTGTGCGGGATTAATCCTTGGGCTGATTTACTTAAATCGAAGCAAAATTGAACAGCAAAAGTATTTGCAAGAAGCAATTTTTCGTTCTTGGATCCGCGAAACAGAAACTCAATGCCGTAAATCGGCATATAAACATGGCAGACAATCTCCAATTGTTGAGTCATCAGAAATTAATGGCATTAAACAAATTTCAATTAGTAACCCCGCCACAGAAACAGAACCCAAAGTTTTACTTGCCGCAATCAATATTAATTTTAAACGTCCTAGACGTGAAGTAAATATTGCTTGCAGTGAGGTCGTAGATTTTAACAAGCTGGAGCGATGGCCTATCAATGGTGTTGAGTGGAGCCCTATAACTCTAATCAAACAGGAATTGTGGAAGTATTTTAAAGACGACCCCGAGAATGAAAGTACTTATGACTTTCGCCCAGAGCCGTCTAAGTATAGTGCTCATGCTTAGTAGTTAACTTCGCCAGCGGGCAAATATACCGGTCGAAATTTTTCGATCGGTTTTTTTATTTGCTCCGCTTTTATGTTCGAGGCAGAGCTCACCGAATTCAATTTGCCCAGCATTATCAGAAGTAAATCGAGTAGAAATTTTGTCTTCTAAGATATTATTGAGTGAGAGCGCAGAGGAGTTTGTGGCATAGCCGTTGATAAGTAAAAATTTTGCATCTTCGCTTAATAACTCAACACAAGTTTCGAGAAGTTTTGGAAGGTCGCGATTAAACTTCCATGTTTTACCAGTCGGGGAGTGGCCAAAGGCTGGAGGGTCCATAATTATACCGTCATATTTTTCACCTCGTTTTAATTCTCGTTCAGCAAACTTTGCCGCATCATCTAAAATCCAGCGGATGGCGTCTTGATCAAATTTATTACTAAATTGATTTTCTTTCGCCCAAGCGATGGATGGTTTACTAGCATCTACATGAGTAACTTTGTGCCCGAGTCGAGTGAGAACCATGGTGGCTCCTCCTGTATAAGCAAACAGGTTTAAGATTTTAAGTGAACGCCCTTGTTTGGTAAGAGGTGAGACTAAATCCATCATCCATTCCCAGTTACCAGCTTGCTCAGCAAAAATTCCTGTATGCTTAAAAGGAGTTAGCTTGGCCATAAGTTTTATGTCTGGTCTAAAATATACTTCCCATTTTTCTGGAACCTTAGAATTTTTTTGCCACTTACCACGTTCACCAGTACCAATGAACGTAGCGTTGGCTTTGTCCCATTCGGAATTAGGTAAGCTCTTGCTCCAAATAACTTGTGGGTCTGGTCTTTGCAGGCGAACGTTGCCCCATTGCTCTAGTCGGTAGCCATCGCCAGTATCTAATAGTTGGTAGTCTAAAAATTGTTTAAATGTTTCGAGTTTCATAAAAGTATCATAACATAAAAGTATCTAATTCCATTGTTAAGCAATCACTTTTTCACCATATAAAAAACACTACAGAGTTGTAGTGTTTTTTTGGTGGGTCGGGCGGGGCTCGAACCCGCGACAAATGGCTTAAAAGGCCACTGCTCTACCAGCTGAGCTACCGACCCATGATTTGGTAGATGTTAACTTTATGTAAATACTCAACAATTTTAACGCATATTGGCTTTTTTTTCAAGGGGTATAGTCGCATTGCATTTAGATCATTTTATAGTCGACAATATCGTGATATCATGAAGCTATGAATAAATTTACTACACTTAGCTTAATCAGCTTAATCTCTTTGGTGTCAGGGCTAGCTTTTGCCAATATTGTTGTGGCCTCATCCCATCCCAATATTAGGTCAGAACGCCTGCCATTTATCCGTTTGTATAACCCTAAGATAAATGATCATTTTTATACTTCCAGCCAGTCTGAAGCTGATGGGGCAGTGGCTAATCATGGTTATATAATTGAAGGCACAATGGGTTATGTAGAGCGGTATCAACTTGATTCCACAGAAGCAATATTTAGAATGTGGAACCCATTTGCAAAGAAACATTTCTACACTACTAGCAATCAAGAAGTTCAGTCAGCTCAAAGTTCAGGATTCGTATTAGAGGGTACAGTAGGATTTATGCAGATCAATCTGGAATATACAACGAATCCACTGTCTGGAATGTTTTGGCAGGGAGAAGTAAAGGTTTACCGGCTATACAATAATTCTCAAAGAAAACATTTTTATACAGTTAGCCAAAGTGAAGCGAATAGTTTACTCACAAAAGGTTATGTTTCGGAAGGACTGCTTGGAGGCGAACTTTTTCCTTCATATGACACAGGAACTCAAAATTAGTTATTCAAAAACCGCTGAGGAATAATCCCAGCGGTTTTTTTATATACTATTTTTTAACAGCTTTCTTGCGAGTAGGTTTTTTACCTTTGGCTTTTACCGGATTAGCAGCTTTTTCTTTAGCTTCTGCATAGAGTTCTTGAAGTTGAACTTCAGATTCTGGTTTAACATTCAAAATTAAAGTACAGTCAGGCCAAAGAGTACACGCAAAGAATGGTTTACCACGTCCACGACTCTTCTTTTCTACGACATCACCAGGATTGTCGCGACGAGCTTCTGATTCTAAACACATTGGACATTTAAATCCGGTCTTGTTCCAGATTTTAGAAATACCTTTACACTTCGGGTAGTCGACACAACCTAAGAAGAATCCAAATCGCCCGCGTTTGACATCCATGCCTTTGCCACAAATAGGGCAGACATAATCACGAGTTTTAGCTTCCAGTTCTGCAATTTGTGCAGCCTCTTCTGGCATTGGTACAGTTACTTTACTGCCTTCCTCTGGACAAGCCAAGAATTTACCCATGCGACCATATTTAATAAGCATTGGTTGTTGGCAGTGAGGGCATGGTGTGTCAGAGACTTCAATAGTCTTTTCGACACTAGCTTCCTTTTCTACTAAATGCTTTTTGAATGGTCTGTAAAATTCTTCTAGCACTGGCACCCATTTAAGTTTTCCTTCGGCAATTTGGTCAAACTCTTCTTCAATTTTAGATGTAAAGTTAATGTCGACAATTTCGGGGAAGTGGGCAACTAACATATCTGTTACTAAATAGCCCTCTTCGGTTGGCGCGTACTTCTTATCTTCCTTGGTAACATAACCACGTTCTTGAATTGTGGTTAAAGTTGGGGCATAGGTAGAAGGGCGTCCTACACCAGCAGCTTCTAAAGTTTTGATTAAAGTTGCATCAGAATAACGAGCAGGTGGTTCTGTAAAATGTTGAAGAGGAGTTAGTTCGTGTAATTTCAAAATTTCTTTAAGATCCAATTCTGGTAAGACACCTTCGATTTCATCTTCAGCTTTTTCGTCGGTGCCTTCGGTATAGGCACGAATGAAACCATCAAACTTAACCACTTGTCCGTTAGCACGGAAAGTATATTTGTCTGTCGCACCAGCTGGACCAGCAGCAATATCAACTGCAGTCTGGTCGAAAATAGCTTGTTGCATTTGGCAAGCTAAAGTACGCTTCCAAATTAAATCATACAGTCGGTTGGCATTTTTATCACCTTTAAGATTGTCTGGTAATAAAGAAAGATCTGTTGGACGAATAGCTTCATGAGCTTCTTGCGCACCTTTACTTTTGTTAGTAAAAGAACGAGCCTCGCTCAGGCCATATTGTTTGCCAAATTGTTGTTCAATAACTTGCTGAGCTTGCGCTAATGCAGACTGAGCTAAATTTAAACTATCAGTACGCATGTAGGTTATAAAACCCTTTTCATACAAACCTTGAGCGACAGCCATTGTTTGTTTGGCGCTAAAACCAAGTTTTCGAGCAGCTTCTTGTTGTAGTGTAGATGTGGTAAAAGGTGGAGAAGGGTTACGTTTAACTTCTTTTTTAGTTACCTCAGTTACTGTGTAGGTACTGCCATCGAGATCTGTGGTAATTTTTTTTGCTTCGTCGCTATTTGTAATGCCCATTTTACCTACAGCTTTGCTATCAATTTTAGAAAGTTTAGCAGTAAAGATTGGCGCACCTGTCTGTTTAGAAAGTTGAGCTTCGATGCTCCAGTATTCTTCTGCTGTGAAAGCTTGAATTTCGCGTTCACGTTCTACTACTAACCTTACTGCCACGCTTTGTACGCGACCTGCAGACAGGCCGTAGCGAATTTTACGCCATAAGAAGGGGGATAGCTCGTAACCAACTAAGCGGTCTAATACACGGCGCGCCTGTTGCGCGTCGACTAAGTTGAGATCAATGGCGCGTGGGTTAGCTAAGGCGTGGTCTATAGCTGTTTTGGTAATTTCGTGAAAAACGATACGCTTTAATTTAGCATCGTTGTACTTCATGCCTAATGCTTCTACTAGATGCCAAGAAATAGCTTCTCCTTCGCGATCTTCATCAGTTGCCAATATAATAGAGGAGGCTGTCTTGGCCATTTTTTTTAATTTGGCAATGACCTCTTTAGCTTTAGGAGCAATCTCGTAGACAGGTTCAAAATTATGCTCTACGTCTATAGAAATTTTAGATTTTGGTAAATCACGAACATGTCCAAAACTAGCTTCGACTTCGTAGTCGGAACCTAAAAATTTGGAGATAGTTTTTGCTTTAGTAGGTGATTCTACTATAATAAGTTGTTTGGACATGTACTATATTAATATGAATTAATAGATGAATTTAAAATATTTTTACAAAGTGAGTAGATACAAAGTGGATTCTAGCCTAGGGCAGAGAGTCTTGTCAAATCAACAGTACTTTGTTATTATATCAAGTCAGTAAGAGTTTTTACTGAAAAAGTTATTTTAGGAGGAATAATTATGGCAGAGATGAGAAAGATTGCTAAGATTTCGGAAGTCATGAATTTTTTTGACTTTTCTAACCAAAGCACTTTTAGGCAGCAGATCATACTTGATGGAAGTCAGTACATAATTCAAGTTGATGAAGACAATAAAAACGAAGCGAATATCTTTCGACGGCACAAGAAAAACCCTGGTAATGGTTCTTGGGTGGTTCAGTTGGAAAAGTTTCGTGCAATCTTTTCGAAATTCGATAAGACTTCGTTGCGAAATGTACACATGAGCTCTGATGGTAGTGGAAAAGTTTTTAGCTTTCAATTCATTCTGGAGTCGGGGCAAATCGCTTATGTTTCTGGGGCTTTGAGTCTACGACATATTTCCGACAAAAAGGAATTTCAGAAGGAGCTGGCTAAACTCGATGAAATCTTTGATGTTTAATTCCATGGCGTAATCACATTTGTGGTTGCGCCTATTTTTTTTAGGATGTTTTGTTTCTCTGCTTCGGTAGCTAAGCGGGGAGTCGAATAACCTTCTATGATAATAGGAATTAATTCAATTTGTTTAATAGTTGCTGGGACAGGATTGCCTTGAACATCACTTCCGCAAGCAGCACCAAATGCAATTCCATTCGTCGCGCACGCACCCTCTTTTTTTATCGAAACTTTTAACATTAAACCTTCTTTAGTATCTTGGCTCCATTCTTGGTCGAAAACAAAATTACCTAGTGAATAAAAAATTTGTTTACCTTTGTAAGTTTCAAAAGTTTGAATCCAGTGTGGGTGGGCACCAATAACTATATCAGCACCAGCATCAATGGCTGTGTGTGCAAACTCAGTTTGAGCTGAGTTAGGGGATCGGGTATATTCTGTACCGGCATGCATTGTGACGACGATAAAGTCACTACGAGTTTTTAATTCGTTTATGGATTTAACTAAGCGCTCGGTATCTTCAATTCTGGCAACGTTGTTGTTAGTAGTAACACCACCATCATTTAGAGTGGCATAAGATGCTCCGATAAATCCAATCTTTACTCCTTTTGCAGTGTAAACTTTGCCTTCCCAGGCTTCGTCTAAATTATTTCCTACTCCAATTGTAGTGATAGACATATCTTCTTCCAAAAGCTTTTTGGTATAGAGCAATCCTTTTAATCCTTGGTCAAAAGCGTGATTATTGGCTAGATTTAAAACTTTAAAGTTAGCGTTGATCAAACCTGATTGTGTCCAAGTTGGTGCGTTAAAAATTAATGAGCCTGTAGGATTAAAGCTGTCGTCTCCAGAAAAAGGCGATTCTAAGTTACCAAAGTTAAAATCTGTACTGACCAACTCTTCACTTAATTTGCGAAATGGATAATTGCCATCCTTGCCATTTTTAGCTATTTGACCAGCTACATTACGAGACAGCATAATATCACCGACCGCCAAAAATGTAACATCGGATTGATTATTATTTTTTGTAATCTCTTGGCTGGTTTTGTAAAAGTCTTCGAGTGAGTCGTTACTAGATTGTTGAACCTCTATTTTATTTGGGTAGGTAGAAAGATTCCCAGTTCCCCAAAGTAGTGCGCCTCCTGTAAGGATTGCAACGACAATGATAATTGGTAGATTAGGTAAGAGTTTGTTCATTTTATTTTCTGATAAGTTTGAACACTAATTTGAGTAATTATATTACGAAGTGTTAGTTCTGATATTGTAGATAAAACCTCTGCAGTTGAGAGTCGCGATTTCTCTATGATTTCTTCGACATCCATAGGTTGTCCGCTTTGCATACATTTTAGCACAGCTAGTTGATGGCTAGAAAATTGATGGTTCTTAGTTGCGGCTGTAGTTTGTGGCGAGATATCAAAATCTAAAAGCAGATCTTCAACAGAGGTTAACATTTGTGCCCCTTGTTTGATTAAGTTGTTTGTCCCTTGGCTTTGTAAAGAAAATATCTGTCCTGGGATGGCATATACAGATCGATTATAATCCATAGCAAAGTCTGCAGTGAGAAGAGCTCCACTACTAATTGCAGCTTCGACTACAATAGTTCCTTGGGAGAGCCCAACAATGATTCTGTTGCGCGCGATGAATTGATGTTTTAAGGCAGGTGAGAGCGGAGGATACTCCGAAACAATGAGTCCGCCATTATTTAAAATCTCTTTAGCTAGTGAGTAGTTATTTTTTGGGTAGATACTGGTATCATCCAAACCGCCACCAAGAACGGCAACAGTGAAAAGATTGTTTTTTATGGCGGCTTGATGAGAGATAGCATCGATTCCATATGCTAAACCAGAAATTATAGTTAAGTTCGTTCCTGATATTTCTGACATTATTTTGTTTACTACGATTTTTCCGTAGCTACTCGCTCTACGACTGCCCACTATAGCTAAAGATGTTGACTCCAAAAGTTTTATGTTCGAGCCACGATAGTAAAGCACTAGGGGAGGGTCTGGGATTTGCAATAATTGTGAAGGATAAGAAAGCGCAAAAATATTTGTAGTTTGGATTCCATGTTCTTCTAACAGAGAAAAATAACTCTCTTGCGATTCGGTTGTAAAGTTAATAATAAATTTTCTGGTTTGTTCTGGGTTTAAGTTAATCGCCGTGCAAAATTCTCTAGGGTCTATTTTGCCTAGATCTAGGTTTGGGGTAATAGCCGGCCAGTTTTGTAATGCTTCTACTAAAACTGGCCGTATATTGCTCACAGACTTGGCTAATATATAGAGTAAAAATGTTAAATTCTTCATGGATTAATTGTGGCATAAAGCGCATCAAGACTGCTTTAAGATAGGATAAATATATACTGAATTAGTTCTAAAGCTTATTTTAGGGCTTGTTTCTGGGCTTATTATTGGGCTTCTTCATGTGCTTGACAAAAATGCCAAATAGGTGTATAATATTTAAAAGCTTGAATTGGGATGAACGGGCTTTTAAAATTTGTCTTTAGTATCCTACTTGCAAGTCGCGAATATATAGATCATCCCTCCTATTCTATGTTACTAGCGGTTAAGCAGCGTTGTTGGGCTTTTGTCCGGCAGTTCTCACTTGCAGGTAGGGTAGTGAAGATAAAACAAAAATCGCCAAGCAGTTCGCTGCAAAGCGATTTTATTTTCACCAAAATCCTAGCGTTATGCTAGGTACCTGTACGCAGGTAAAATTTGCCAGGAGGTGACGTTATGTCACTATTTAGATCAGGAGTTCAGTATAATATCGTTGGTGGCCCAGGGTTTACAGCTTTTGTGAATCACTTCATCAATTACTACGAGCGGAAGCATAGAGATATGCACTTTACTATGCCACCGCCACCAACTAGGCCGGACAGCAGGATCAAGTTTGGCAACACGAAGATCAAAGTCCTTCTTTCTGGTTTCGACTTGGAAGATAATTCCTGCGAACGATTTTTGTTCCGTGGTACCGCAGGTGATAACAACCGGCGGATTCGTGGTTACTACAACACAAAGACATCACAAGGAACAATAGTGTTCGAATAAGTTTTAAAAAACCGCACATGCAATTTATGTGCGGTTTTTATTTTGTTTAAATTTTTAAAGTTTCGCTGGGTTTTATTTTTTTAAAAACTCTTCGATTAACTTTTCTGTTTCAGGCAGAATTTTTTCTGTTAACACATCCAGCTCTTCATCTGTGAATCTTCGTAAAATAAAATCAGCAGTATCAATAGGGGAACCGAATTCGCGAGACTCAACTCCGATACGAATACGATGAAAGTTTTTTGTGCCCAATTCATCAATAATATTTTGAACTCCATTTTGCCCAGCACTACCAGAACCTTCAGTTTCTTTTATTTTCCCAAATTCTAAATCTTTATCATCATGAATTACTAGCAAATCTGTTGCTACATCAATTTTATAAAAATTAGCAATTTCGCTCACAACTTGACCAGATAAATTCATAAAACTTTGAGGCTTCACAAAAAAGACTTTAACACCATCTTCATGGTATTCACAAATTTGAGCCTTGAATTTACTTTGGCAAGAGATAGCTTCGTGACTTTTTAGGAAATGATCAACTGCTAAAAACCCAGCGTTATGCCGAGTGAGCTCATATTGTTTACCTGGATTGCCTAAGCCAACGATTATCTTCATATAGAAGTATTATAGCAAACCAAAAATAGTTGACGAATTAACTAACTAGGGTGATAATAAAAAAAACTAAATTGGGGGTAAATATGAATCAGCAAGTTTTAATTAAGCAGGCTAAGAAAAGGTCTATCGGTTCTAAGTCTAAAAAGCGACAGGTTAAAATAATTGGTGGCATATGCCTACCCAAGGAGTTCTTGCTACTTTTCCATAATCAATCATCAGAGAAATTGATTATCAAACATCAGTCCTTGGTGAGCACGGAAGATTGTGATCATCCAAATAATTTAGTGACTGCGATCAATCTTTCTAACTTCTCCATTTATTTCAGTTTTCTCCCAGAGGTTGAACAGATTGATGCATATACTAAATTAATTAGTTTGATAGCTAAAACTGGTAAGGAAGCTGTGAGCCAATTTAGTGGAGGTTTACTTCCTCAAAAAGTTAAGCAAGTTTACTTAGAAACGGTCAGCTTTTTTAAGACCTTGAGCTCTGGATCTTTTGTGACGCAATTATTTATTAATAAGTTATGCAAGCTTGTTGGTACAATCTGGCGTCATGGACAGAACTATCTAGCCTTTTGCAAGACACATATGATGAGTGTGTATAAGGAGGGTTGTGGTGTAGGTCTAGTAACAGAATTTATTTGTTAACTAATCGCTGTATTCGAGCGATATCAAAAACAAACGACCGTCATTTAGACGGTCGCTTTTATTTACTCTTTTTTAGTTAAGTGAATTTTTATCGGTGTGCCGTAAAAGTTCATCTTCTTAATAATTTCTTTTTCTAAGAAGCGTTTGTAGGCTGTAGATATTGCTGCCGGATGATTCACAATTAAATTGAACATCGGTGCGTAAGTTCCAATTTGTTGGAGGCCCCAAACTTTGGGAGCTTTTTGATCCAACATTCGCATCGGAGGATTCTTTTTTAAAGTGTATTCGAGTAAACGATCTAAATCTTCTTGTGGCATAGTTTTACCACGAGCTTCGTAAATTGGTTTGATGGCTCGTAGTGCATCTTCTATTCCTTCGCCACTTTCTGCCGAGACAAAGAATACTGGCGCGAACCATAAGAACGGAAAGAAGCGAGAGACATAGTCTTTAAGCGCCTTGTCGTCACCATCATACTTATCCATTTTATTAACAAGAATAATTACACCTTTTCCTAGATCTAGAATTTCGCCTGCAATTGCCATGTCTTGTTTGGTTACTTCTTCTGTGGCATCTACCATAAACATTACAATGTCGCTTTTACGGATAGATTTAAAAGTTTGAAACACAGAAAAAACATCTGGCTGAGCTTGGCGATGGGCCTTCTTTTTTAATCCTGCTGTGTCGATAAAAGTATAATCTTCACCTTCGAATTTAACCGAAACATCTATTGCTGTTCGAGTTGTTCCAGGGATGTTAGAAACAATTACGCGGTCTTCACCTAAAATTTTGTTGATCAAACTAGACTTTCCAACATTTGGTTTGCCTACAATGGCTACGGGAATTCCTTCCACTTTTTCGAATGCAGGGATCTTAAGTTTTTTAAGTTCAGCAGTGACATGATCCAGTAAATCTCCAACTCCTCGGCCAGTTACGCTAGAAATAGGGTAGACATTTTTGATACCAAGTCGGGCAAACTCTGGTCCAAATTCTCGAAGTTTAGTAGCAGAATCCAATTTGTTAACAGCAAGTACCACAGGCTTTTTGCTTTTACGGAATTTGATTACAGCTTTCCGATCAATTGTGCCTGCGTCTAGTTTGCCATCGGCGACAAATAGAATTAAATCCGCTTCTTCGAAGGCGTGGTCAATTTGTTGTGATAGTTCCGCTTCCAATTCTTGCTTAGAGCCAAAGGTGATTCCAGCGGTGTCGACCAATGTAAAATCAACGCCGTTCCAGACGGTGTCGACATACTGTCGGTCACGGGTTGTTCCTGCAACTTCAGAAGTTACAGCTAAGCGTGTGCCAGCAATTTTATTAAGCAAGGTTGATTTACCAACATTTGGTTCACCAACGATAGCCACTATTGGGAGTCGTTTGTTCATATTATTGAGTTGAGTTTTCTCCAAGGATAACAATTACATCAACTTTCTTGGGGTCGATTTTAATTCCTGGGGGAGCTAGCGAAACAACACTAGCCTTAAGTTTGTCCTTAATTAGGTTAATTGTAGCGTCTTTCTGGTTTACTGGATACACGACGGTTTGAGTTAATGGTTTACCAGTGTAAATAACTTTATAAACGGTTAGGCCATTACTTGCTAATTCTGCCTCAGCTTTTTTGTATAATTTCCCAGCAGTAGAGCTGTCTGCTAACCAGACAGTTGCGGCTTCGGTTAATAATTGGCCAGAATCAAAACTGTCTTTAAAGTAATCTTGAATATCTTCTGTGGATTTACCAGGGCAGGCTGTGAGTACATAAGCGCCGTTAGTCTCTAATACTTCTGGACAAATAAGGTTGGTGGTTGGGTCTAAACTCAAACTTACAACTTGCTCCGAACCAAAGTCTTTAGTAATTGTGTAGAGACGAATAAGTTCACCTGCACTTAAGTTAGTATGAAAGTGATCTCCGACAATTGTAAATAACTCGTTGATTTTTCCAGCATCAGCAATAAGATTAAGAGAAACTAATTTAGATTTAGCAGCTTGAATTATTTTTTGTTGACGAGCGCTGCGAGCAAAGTCTGTTCCTTCTGGTCCTGCGGCATGGCGGGATCTAGCAAAGATTAAAGCTCTTTCTCCGTTCATGTTTTCTACACCCTCAGTGAAAGTCACTGCTGGGATATAGCCTTCAGAATTATTTGGGTAGGTGTAATCGGTAAAGGTGCGTTCTACAGTAATGTCTACACCACCAATTAGGTCGATGGTTTTTTTGAAACCAGAGAAATCTATGACTGCAAAGTAGGGTATATCCAAACCAGAAATTTTTTCTACTACATCAATAGTCGCTTGTCCGGATTTATCCCAATCCTTAGTTTTGGCAAAAGTTTCTGCAAATACAGAGTTGATTTTTCTTTGTCCAAATTCTTTGGTGTTCACCAGATAGTCACGAGGGATAGAGATAACCGTAGCCTTATTATCACTTGGGCGAATTTGTGCCACCATGATTGTGTCAGATAAATATGGACCATCATGACCGACTCCACCAATTCCTAGTAGCAAGACATTCACTTGACCATCTTTTTCGCCTAGTAATTTGTTGCCAGTCTGACTAGAAATAAGGTCACTGATTTGACCAAACAAACTATGGTTGTCTCCAACAAAAATTTTGTCTGCCAAATTGGTAGCTTTAACTACTGCATATCCGCCCAATCCTAAAATAATTAAAATTATAAAGGTCAGGATAAGCTTAAGTGTGCGGCTGGACTTCTTTTTAGGCTTAAGAGGGTCTGGGGTGGGAGTTAACCCACCACTTAACGATTCGTTACTAACTTCTTTAGTTAAAAAATCATCCGAGTGGATGTTAGTTTGGATTTTAGGAGGGAGAATTGTCATGCGGAGATAGATCTTAAATGCTAAGTAAATACTAGGGTATTATAGCGAATTTAAAGGTTTTAGTTAAGGGGTCATTTTAAAGAAAATTTTTGTCATAATTTCACCATTTAACCCTTGCACAGCTTTTTTTGCGATGTTATAGTTCAAATGTTATAAAATTATTTGAAACCAAAATATGGACCAAAAAATTGTCATCGAAGACGTTGGTGAAGACGAAAAAAAGCCAACCGTAAATTCCTTTTTATGGGAATTAATCCGCGTTATTGTTATCGCGGTTGTGTTAATGTTTGCTATTAGAATTTTTGTTGCCGAACCGTTTGTAGTATCAGGATCATCGATGGTGCCAAATTTCCATAACCGAGAATATTTAGTGGTAGATAAAATTAGTTATCGTTTTCATGAACCTCAACGTGGTGATGTGATCATTTTCCGTTACCCTAAGGACACTAGCCAATATTTTATTAAGCGCATTATTGGTTTGCCAGGAGAAAAAGTTCAGATTGTAAATGGTCGTGCTAAGGTATTTAATGCTCAACATCCCGAAGGTTCATTGATAGACGAACCTTACTTACCGAGTAACGAGATAACTTTTGGTAAAGAAGATATTGTTTCGTTGGGAAGCGATGAATACTATGTGATGGGTGATAACCGTTTAGCATCGAGTGATTCTCGTGTCTGGGGAATTTTACCTAAACACGATATCATCGGCCATGCTTGGCTCCGTGCCTTCCCACTTAACGAATTTGGATTCCCGACCTTCGATCCATTAAAGTTTGAATAACGTCCACTAATCACTATTACTAATGACTAAAGTTGCAAAAAAAATCCCTACTGCTACTAAGCCAGGAACTCTTCATGGGTTGCGTGATATCTTTACCCAAACCGGACCTTACTGGAACAGTATAATTAAGCGTCTACACAAGACCAGTCGCAGTTATGGTTTTTTGCCAATAGAAACCCCGATTGTAGAGGAAGAGAAAACTTATAACGATATTTTCCGTGATCAACCTCATATTTTACAACGCACAATTTATACTCAATTAGGTTCTAAGTCTGTAGCTCTTCGTTCTAGTGTTTTACCTTCAGTGTTGCGTTATTACATTCAAAACAAAGTTTTCGAAACTCAACCTTTATCGAAGTGGTTTTACTTAAACAATGTTATAGAGCAAGATGAACGTCAGGCTGGTCATTTTGGTTACCAGTTTGGATTCGAAGTGCTGGGTAGTTTTAATCACTTATCAGAAGCCCAAGTTATTAGCGCTATTTGGGAGTTTCTAAAACGTCTTGGGTTAGAAGAAAATGTGCAAATAGAAATTAACATGCTTGGTGATGTTAATGCCCAGACAAGTTATCAAAATGTTTTAAAAGAATATCTCAAAGGAAAAGATTTTGATTTGTGTGAAGAATGCCTCGAGCATATCAATGGGCGAGTGCTAAACGTTTTGCGTTGCAAGAATTTATCATGCCAATTAGTTGTAGCCGAAGCCCCAAGTGTTTTGGATTATTTAGACGAGGGTAGTAAAACTCACTTCACTAATGTTTTAGAAGCTTTAGATGAATTGTCCATTCCATATCAACTTAATCAGTATTACGCCGGTCAACAGGGAACCTCGTTAACAAATTTTGTGATCAAATATGTTGGTCCAAAAGAAACCATCGTCATTGGCGAGGGTGCTCATCACGAACAAATGGTTAAGCATATGGCTGGTAAGCAAATGCCTGCTTTTGGATTCGTTGGTAATTTAGCAGCGGTGGCTAAAGCTATGGAGCTATCCGAAATAGAAGCTGAACGTGATTTTAACAGCGAAGTCTTTTTAGTACCATTAGGTGAATTAGCTGCAAAGAAAAGTTTAAGACTATTTAGAGACCTAGTTTCTAGTAATATCAAAGTTCACGACCATTTTGGCAGTGAAGGTGTAAAAAACCAACTTAAAGCTGCACAAGAGTACAAAGCTCCGATTGCATTGATTATGGGTCAGAAGGAAGCTATGGATGAAATGGTTATCTTAAGAGATGTGAAGAGTGGAATGCAAGAAGTTTTTCCTTACGAAAAAATTATCGAAGAAGTTTGTAAGCGTTTGGGGAGATAGTTTAAATGGTTTGTGTCCAATTAAAAAAGTCCTAAGTCTAATTTATGAATGACTGTGTATTTTGCAATATTTTAAATAGAACTATTGAGTCAGAAATTCTATTCGAATCGGATAATGTTTTTGTGATAAAAGATATTATGCCGAAGGCTCCTGTTCATTTGCAGGTTATTGCCAAAGAGCACATCTCATCAGTTAACGATCTAACCGAAGCCAATAGTGATCTTATCTCAGAAATGATTCTGACCACAAAAGCTCAAGCGGTCGCACATAATATTGCCGAAAAAGGTTATAAACTAGTTTGGAATGTTGGCCATGACGGCGGGCAAGTTATTCCACATATTCACATTCATGTTTTGGGTGGCAAACAGCTCGAAGAGTAGTTTGACCAAATCATCAATTTAACGTACAATTTAAGTATTATTGGTCGAATGCGTCATTTATGATGCATTTATTAAGTTCGTGCAAATTTATAAGTGGATGGCAATTGCCAACGCCACGAACTATCTTTAGGAAAGAGGTGAGTGTAATGGTAGAAGTAAAACGTAAAGAAAATGAGTCCTTCGATAGCTTGCTACGAAGATTTAACCGCAAAATTCAACAAAGCGGTGTTTTAATCCGTGCGCGTAAAACTCGTTTTTTCGAACCTGAACCAAGTCGCAACCTACAACGTAGCACTGCTATTCGTCGTGGCGAACTTCGCGAAATCCGCGAAGAAATGAAGCGTACTGGCAAACCAGCTAAACCTGTTAAAAAAGGTCGCTAGAAATTAAAATAGCTAAATTAAAAATATAGACAGATGGATTTATCGTTATCACATATCCAAGAACTATTAGTAGAAAAACTCAAAGCTAAAGATCAATTAGCTGCGGATACTTTGCGTGCTTTAAAAACTCGCATCATGAACGATCAGATCGCTAAAGGTAGCGAACTTACATCCGAAGAAATCTTAAGTTTAGTTAAATCAGAATCTAAGCGTCGCAAAGAAGCTGCCGAAGCTTTTACAGCTGGCGACCGTGCCGAAGCTGCGGCTAAGGAATTAGCTGAAGCCGAAATCCTATCTCAATTTTTACCAGAACAAGTTTCCGAAGCCGACATCGCTACAGCTATCGAAGCAAAAATTGCTTCTGAAGGCTGGACAGCAGCTGACTTTGGTAAAGCGATGGGTGCTTTAAAACAACATTTTGGTAATTCTGCAGACGGTGGTACTGTCTCAAAAATCTTGAAAGAAAAGTTAAAGTAATAAAATAAAAAATGGCTCGAGAACAATACATAGTCGGTTTAGATATCGGCACTCAAACCATACGAGTAGTACAGGGAAAAGTAGAAGACTCGGGTAAAATAAATATAATTGGCGCAAGTAGCGTTCCTGCTATTGGTCTTCGTCGCGGGGTAATAGTAGATATCGATGAAGCTGTTTCTTCAATTTCTGCAGTTCTCGAACGTGCAGAACGAATGACAGGCGTTCCTATCCGCAGTGCTAACATCGCTGTTGGTGGTAACCACATCGCTTGTATCGATTCTAAGGGCGTTATCGCAGTCTCTCGTGCTGATGGTGAGATTAGCGAAAGCGACGTCATTAGAGTAATTGATGCTTCCCAGGCAATTTCTATCCCTCCTAATCGTGAGGTTATTCATGTTATTCCAAAAACCTTTACTTTGGATGGACAGAGCGGTATCAAGGATCCTTTGGGAATGACCGGAATTCGTCTAGAAGTAGAAACTATCTTAATTCATGGCGCAACTCCGTTCTTAAAGAATTTGCAGAAAGCTATTTTGCAAGCTGGTTTAGAAATTGATCAGTTAGTGCTTAGTCCAGTAGCGGCTAGTCAGGCTGTGTTGAGCAAACGTCAAAAAGAACTTGGTGTAGCTTTAGTTGATCTTGGTGCTGGTACAACTAGTTTGGCAATTTACGAAGAAAGCAATTTATTGCACACCGCAATTATTCCTGTTGGTTCTCAACATATTACCAATGACATTGCTATTGGTTTACGTTGCACGATTGATACTGCCGAAAAAGTGAAGTTGATGTTTGGTGGTGCTTCTCCGAAGCTGATGGATAAAAATGCAGAAGTAGATATGTCCAAAATTGATCCTGAAGAGATCGAAAGAATTCCTCAAACCGTAGTTGGAGAAATTATCGAAGCTCGATTGGAAGAGATTTTCGACATGGTTAGTCGTGAACTTAAGCGAATTGATCGTGATGGTAAATTACCAGCAGGGATTGTATTGACTGGTGGGGGGGCAGCTCTTCCTGGAGTGGTAGAATATGCTAAGCATCGTTTTCGTTTGCCAGTGTCGATTGGAGAGCCTTCAGAGGTGAGTACAGTTATCGACCAAGTGGTTGATCCCTCTTTTGCTACAGTCGTGGGCTTGGCTTTATGGGGTGGACACTATTCTAGTCCAACTACAAGCTTCAATTTTACTAAGCCATTTGAAGGGTTGTGGAATCATTCAGTTGTGCTAAAATTGAGACAGTGGGTTAAGTCTTTTATGCCCTAGGTTAACTAGCAATAAGCTAGTAGTGGCAAATTAGGCAGCAAAAACTCAAAAATAGGCAGCAAAACAAAATTTAAAACGCAAAATAACAAATCAAACTGACGGTTAGCTAATGTTCGCTAACTCAGACCTGTTTCGGTGTTACTTGTTATTCTGTGTTTTATTTTTTATACTAAAGTTTAGATATTATATTCAAAATAAGTAGTCATTATGAAAAAAGTTATGGAAGTTAAACCAAAAATTGAAACATTTGCACGTATTAAAGTTTTAGGTATCGGTGGTAGTGGTACTTCTGCTGTCGATCGAATGAGTGAGTTAGGTATCAAAGGTGTTGAGTTTGTATCTATCAATACTGACGCTCAGGCTTTGCACAATAACCAAGCTGATCGTAAAGTTCATATTGGTAAGAGTATTACTAAAGGTTTAGGTAGTGGAATGAATCCAGAGCTTGGTCGTCAAGCTGCAGAAGAAAGCCAAGAAGAAATTGAAGACGCTATCAGCAACGCTGACATGATTTTCATTACTTGTGGGCTTGGTGGGGGAACTGGAACTGGTGCTGCACCAACTGTTGCGGAGTTAGCAAAGAATCGTGATATCTTAACTATCGCAGTTGTTACTAAGCCATTTACTTTTGAAGGTAGTAAGCGTCGTGAAATTGCAGAAACTGGTTACGAAAACTTGAAAGATAAAGTTGACGCAATTATTACAATTCAGAATGACCGCATTCTTCAGATTATCGACAAGAAGACTTCTTTGATCGATGCTTTCCGTACAGTTGATGATGTACTTCGCCAAGGTATTGCTGGTATCTCTGACCTAATTACAAACCATGGTTTGGTAAATGCCGACTTTGCCGACGTGCGCACTATTATGCAAGATGCTGGTACAGCCATGATGGGTATTGGAACAGCTAGCGGTGAAGGCCGTGCCGAAGCTGCTGCTAAGGCTGCAGTCAATTCTCCGCTGTTAGATATGACTATCGATGGTGCTCAAGGTGTATTGTTCAACATTACTGGTGGTCCAGACCTTGGTATGTTCGAAATCGATGAAGCTGCTAAAGTTATCACTAAGAACGTTGATCCAGATGCTAAAGTTAAATTTGGTACTGTCATCGACGAAAATATGGGTGACGAACTTCGAATTACTGTTATCGCTACTGGGTTTGACGAAAACAATCGTCGGCCAACACCAATCTCGTTTGCTTCTATGGCTGATGAGCCAGTAATTGCACCTCGACCTGCTCCGTTACGACCTATGTATAGCGAGTCAGAATCACGCCAAGATTTTAACGACAATAATAGTCATCGTGAATCATCTATGAGTAATTCTGAAGACCAAGCCGAACCAGAACCAGTTGCAGTCCGTAAGCCATTATTTAAACCAAAACCAGTTGAACCAGTTGGAACAACTATGAATGATGATGACTTGATGTCTGGTGATGAACTCGATATTCCTGCGTTTATTCGCAAGAAGATGAAGTAAGTTTAGAATAATTTAAAACCAGAGATATCTTCTTCCTTCGACCTGCACGGCTACGCCGCTGTAAAAATTTGCTACGCAAATTTTAGCGACTGTGCCCTGATGGTCTCTGAAAGAAAGATATCTCTGGTTTTTTATCTCAAATTTACTTTTCCAATCTTGGCTTAGATACGGCAGTTGTTGACAAGTAGGTGGAGATATAATAATATATTGAGTCAGATTACTTGGCAGGAGGAATACTATGAGTTATTTGCAAACCGAAGGAGTGGTTAGTTTTGATAAAGTTGATCACAATACTTCCGCAGATGTGGCAGTTAATATGAGAAGTGAAATAGTAAAATTTTTAGAGTCTAATCCCAAGAAAAAGGTTACCTTAGATTTTGGAGGTTACACCCGGATGTCAAAAGATTTTGCTGAGGCGTTGTTTGATAAAAATGTGATGCATAAATATCTCGAAAGAATAGGTTATCGTCAGATGCATGTATTTGATAGAGAGCTAATTGCATTGGTGTGGCAGCGACAAGACTAAGAAAAATATAGACTGGAATAAATCCAGTCTTTTTATTTTCTCCATTTTATAACCTTTGTTTTTCCCAGAGTTCGTAGAAGCGACCTTTTTTTGCACTAAGCTCGGCAAAGTTGCCAGATTCTATGACTTCACCTTCTTCGATTACAAGAATCTTATCCATTTCTTTGATGGTGGTTAAGCGATGAGCGATAACTATAGCTGTAACGGTATTAAAGAATTTATGAAGAGAATCTTGAATTTTTTCTTCTGACTCAAGGTCTAAATGAGATGTTGCTTCGTCTAGTAATAACAACTGGGGTTGCTTAAATACCGCTCTAGCTATGCCTAAGCGCTGTTTTTCGCCTCCAGAGAGCTTCACACCACGTTCACCGATCTCTGTGTCGACGCCTTCTGGTAGTTTATCTAGAAAGTCTGTGACATGAGCTGTCTCCAAAGCTTGTTGTAAACTAGCTTCTTTATTTTTGGTTCCAGGACCAGCCAGATAAATGTTTTCTCTGAGAGAAAAATTGAAGACTTCTGTTTCTTGCAACACTACCGCGACATATTTAAAATAATCTCGTTTACTTATTTGCTGAATAGCTACGCCATCAATTAAGATGTCTCCTTCAAAGTTTTCATATTCCTTAAGTAGTAATTTGTACAACGTAGACTTACCCGCGCCAGATAAACCCATGATGCCAACTTTTTCTCCACGGTTGATGGTAAATGAAATATTTTTTAAAACTATGTTATCACCGTAGGCAAAAGAAACATTTTTGAGTTCTATTGTTTGCCAATTTTTTGGAAACTTCTTTTTGTTTGTTTCGTCGTCGATTGTAACTGGAACTTCTAAGATAGTTTTTAATCGAGAGATGTTATAACGGGCGATTAAGATATCTTCACTAACTCCAGAGAGTTCGGAGATGGACCCCCAGACGTTATTAAAGTAGTTATTGAAAATTATTAACAACCCGACTTCGTATTGACCATTAATAATACCTGCAACAATAATTACAATTACAAAAATTTTAAAACCTTGTCCAACTATTGTTTCTCCGGTTTGCCGTGATTGATTCCAAAACACTCGTTTTTGTGTAAGTTCAAATAATTGATCAGAGTGGACTCTTAATTTTCCTACCACAGCTTTTATCATAGACATAATCTTGACACTGCGAACATTGTGCAGTGCTTCAAATTGTAAGCCAACAATTTCTTCACCCTTAATACTTGCTCTATTACTAGCTATTGCGGACTGTGTGCGTAAAATTCGACCAACTGTCCAGTAGGCGACTAGGAAACCTATAGTGATAAGTGCAATTTTTGTATCGAAGTTGGCAATGATGATTATGGTTCCAACAAAATTAACTATAATTTCAATTATGTTTTGTACCCAAAATCTTAATAGACGATTATAACCAGAAGCAGCGTTATGGATTCTCTTCAGTTTATTACCTGTGTTTTCCTGTTCATGCCAAGCAATATCTAGATTAAACATATGTTCTATAGAAGATTGTTCAACCTCTATAGCCAAATCATCGCCAATATTAAAGATCAACTTCTTGGCGAAGTAAATAGAAAACGTTCGAAATACCGTAGCGCTAGACCAAATAATAACAATGGTCCAAATTTCTTGGCTACTTGAAGCAAGATTCCCTTGGCTAATAATAGTAATAATTTTAGCTAGTCCATATGTGCCATAGAGATTGGAGATGTCACTTAAAAACCGCAAAAGTGTACCGACAATAAACCGAAGTCTGTGAGGTTTCGTTAACTTAGCGATATCTTTAATTAATTTCCAAGTAGAATAGTTTTTTATCTTTTCACCTGGAGCTAAAATTCTTTTTGCCATAGATTAAGTATACATCTTTATAGACAAACTTCGAAATCTATGCTATAATACTAGTACAAGTTAATTTTTTGCTGACACAAATTAAAAAAAGTCGGCATTGAAACAAAAATCAAAACAAATCCGTAATAAATTTTAGAGTTCATGTCCGAAAAACCCTATAAATCATATATGCAAGATCATAAAAGTTTGATCTTGCGTGATTATTTAGCCATTGATCGCACAATTTTGGCTAATGAGACATCTTATATGTCTTACATCCGCACAGCTTTAACTTTAATTGCTGCCGGCGCGACTTTAATCAAATTTTTTAACAGTGAATACACACAAGCATTAGGATGGGCGTTTGTAGGTATCGGTGGTTGGTTGGCCTTCCATGGCTACCGCAGATACAACAAAGTTGATACAATCATGCATCAAGTAAAAGGTGATTATATGAACGGGCATTTGGAAGGTTCTAAGAAAAACTCCGAAGCTCACACTTGGGTAATGAAGCTTTTAGGAAAAAATGCTGAGTAAACTTAATATACTAACCGACTGCACAAGTCGGTTTTTTATTTACACTATGGTTTGGTATAATAGCAGGGTGAAATAACAGGAGTAATCCAAGGAGGATAACGCCGCAAACTATCAATCCATAGATGTCCAAGAAGAAATATCTATTGACCAACAAACCGACGCCTTAATGGGTTTTTGTGTCGAAAATCTAAGACGTGTGGTATATGAAGGTTTTTCAGATGAAGCGGATGAGGACCCTTTCCCATATTTTGCTTACTCAGGTCAAATAAGTAAGGGTGAGGTATACTCAGAGCAAAATTGTTTAGCTCTACTTCTGAACGAGAACTGTTTATTAGTAGGAATAATAGTAGAGTTTAAATGCTGTGCGAAAGAGGAGATAGATTTAGTTCTAGATCAAATTTACGAAATCGCTTATGAGATCATAGACTTTTCTATCATGATTGATCAACAGTCTTTGTATTCTATTGTTAATCCTGATTACACAGGAGATTCACACTAGCCGCAACTTAAGCGGCTTTTTTATTTGTCTAAATTTAATCCCGTGGCCGTTCACTTTTTGATTTGGCACTGATATAATGCCTGTATGGATACAAGTAATGAAAAAATCGAACCACGACTACTCAAAGGTTTCCGTGATTACGGCAACGAAGAGCAGTCGAGCAGACAAGCAATGTTTGCAAAAATTCAATCTGTGTTTGAACAGTTTGGCTTTTTACCTTTGTCTACACCTGTACTTGAGTATAAAGAAATTCTGATGGGGAAGTATGGTGATGACGAAAAATTAGTTTATAGTTTTAAAGATAATGGTGATCGTGATGTAGCTATGCGCTATGATCTTACCGTTCCTCTGGCTAGATACGTTGCTCAAAATCAAGGCAGTTTGCCATTGCCGTTTAAGCGTTATCAAATTGCGCCAGTGTGGCGAGCTGATAATCCTCAGAAGGGTCGCTTGCGTGAATTCTACCAATGCGACGTAGATGTAATAGGCACTGATAGCCCATTATCTGATACCGAAGTTTTAGCTTGTTGCGCTAAAGCATTAGAAGCTCTTGGATTAACTAATTATAAAATTCGGATTAGTGACCGTGCTTTGTTAAAAGAGTTATCTCCTGACGCAATTCGTATTTTAGATAAAGTAGAAAAAATTGGTATCGATGGGATGACCAAAGAAATGCAAGACCGTGGTGTTAGCGAATCCGAAATTACTTTAACCAAAAAACTTGTGAGTGGTGAAGGCGTGGCCTTACCAGAACGATTAGAAAAAGTTATTACTGGACTAAAAGATTATAATTTAAAAGGTCAGGTTGAGTTTGATGCTACAATTGCGCGTGGCTTAGATTATTATTCTGGAACAGTATTCGAGTTTGTACTACCAGAAAAACCAGAATACGGCACTATCTGTGGTGGTGGTCGTTATGACGGTTTAGTAGACCAATTCTCTAATCAATCACTATCTGCAGTGGGTGGCAGTGTCGGAATTGACCGCCTTTATGGAGCATTAGTAGAACTAGGTTTAGTTCCAAAAACTTCTGGTATCCAAATTTTGATTTTGAATTTGGCTGAAAATCTTCAAAGTAAATATATTGAAGTGGCTAATTTATTACGCGAAGCTGGAATAAATACTGAATTATATTACGAGCCTTCAAAATTAGAAAAGCAGTTTAAATACGGAGAGAGAAAAAACATTCCTTGGGCGATTGTGATTGGAGAAGAGGAAGCGGCTAGTGGAATAATTAAGCTTAAGAATTTTGCTACCCGAGAACAGATCGAAGTCTCCCTTGATCAACTAGTAGATAAGATATTAAATTAAAGAAATCTTTTAAAAAACTTAAACTGTTCTTGAACAGTAGAAGTCCATAATATAGACATGCTCTCGAAGTATGTCTATATTTTTTTGTGGGTATTTTTGTGTGGCATTATTGTCGCACATAGTTTTACTTTACCTACTTTTGTAATTCTACCCTTTATTATTTTAGGCTTGGCTAGTTTAAGTGGGGTACTGGTGTTTAAACCTGATGGTGTTTTTCTGACAGTTCTTTGTTTCGTTTTTGTTGCTTGCTTAGGTTTTAGTTTAGGACTGATGATTTGGAGTAATAGTCAACAGGTTAACCAGTTTCAAAATGAAGTTGGCAAGCAAGTGGATACCGAAGGGGTCGTAGTTGGTTGGCCAAATTTGACTAGTTCTGGAAATCAGGCGATTTTAATTAAACCAGATGGCTTTACTCAAGCTGTGAGGGCAAGTTTAAGAGTTCCTATTATGGTTCATCCTAATGACAGGGTTTGGGTACGTGGAGTTATTAAACAACCAGAAAATTTTAGTGGCTTTAATTACGTTGCTTATCTTCAAAAAAACAATGTTTATGCAGAACTGGATAAGGCTAAAGTGATTGTCATTGATTCTGGGCAAAATAATTCCACAGCAATTTTGGGTAAGGTTCGAGAGTGGGTAATTTTAAAATCAGAGCAAAGACTTTCTAAAAATAGTTCTGGTTTGGTATTGGGAATGCTAATAGGATATGGTGATAGTTTACCCAAAACATTAGCGGAAGCCTTTAAAAAAACTGGGCTAACTCATATTTTAGTAGCGTCAGGTTTTAATTTAACAATCATTGCTAGTAGTATTGGTTTTTTTGCCTGGATTATAGGTAGGCGATGGAGTGATGTGTTAAGCATTTTAATTTTGTGGATGTTTGTAATCTTAACTGGGAGTTCTGGGAGTGTGGTGCGGGCGGGGATTATGACCAGCCTAATATTATTGGCGCGGAGTATTGGGCGAATGCCAACTAGTTACTTCACTTTATTGTTAGCAGTTGTTGTGATGGTGATTATAAACCCACTGCAATTATTTTACGATATTGGTTTTCAACTCAGTGTAGGTGCGACCTTGGGAGTATTGGAAGCTAATAGACTAAGAGTTCATTTACAAAAAGAGGGTTGGCTGACCGAATTATTATGGCCAACTATGGGCGCGATTATTGTTACAGCTCCGATTATCTCGTTATACTTTGGAACATTTAGCATAATTGCTCCTTTGGCTAACCTTGCAGTTTTACCGGCTGTGCCGATTGTGATGTTGCTAGGGGCTTTGTCGCTGTTACCATTTATCAATTTGATGACTGTTCCTGTTACTGAATTGATCGTGGTTTTTCAGGAAAGGGTCACAGTGTTTTTATCAGAATGGAAGTACAGTTCTGTGTCTATAAAGTCGACATTAATTGGGGTGATTATTTACTATGTGGTTCTGTTTTTAATAAAGGAGGTCTATTATTCAAGAAAATCTGTGGATTTGAACAAACCGTTGGACTCTGATAAAATGACAAAGATAATCATTTAACATTAAATTCTTCTATGAATAAAAAAATTATATATGGAGCAATCGTCGTTGTAGTTTTGGCGGCTGCGTGTTGGTTTTTTTGGTCTCAATCCAAGAATAATCAAGAGAAATCAGAGACAGAAAACTCTCAGACAAGTAGCGCTAAGACAGACGACAATCAAGACGAAGTCGCTAAAGTTGATGAAGCAGCTAATAGCGCAACATGTAAACGTACATTTAATAATTCAGATTTAAACAAAGTGACTGTAAACGAAAACTTAAAATTTGTGACAATGAGCGTAAAAGGTTTTGGAGATATCAAAATCGAACTTAACCGTAAAGACGCACCTAAAACTAGCGAAAACTTTCTTAAGTTAGTTGAAGCTGGTTTCTATAACTGTTTAACTTTCCATCGTGTAGCTCAAGGGTTTGTAATCCAAGGTGGTGATCCATCTGGTGACGGTACTGGTGGTCCTGGTTATACAATACCTGCAGAAATTAAGTTGAAGCACACAAAAGGTTCTATCGCGATGGCTCGACAGGGTGACCAAGTTAACCCAAATCGTGAATCATCTGGTAGCCAGTTCTATATTTCTTTAGAAGCTTTGCCAATGTTGGACGGTCAGTACACAGTCTTCGGGCAAGTAATTAGTGGTATGGATGTTGTAGAAAAAATCGGTGGCGTACCAATTAACGGAGCTGGTGATGGCCCTCCTTTAGAAAAAGTTGAAATCACAAGCGCAGTGGCTTCTGATAAATAAAGAGTAGACTTTCAAGAAATTAAATTAACAGATAAGAATTTATGAAGCATATTAAGCAACAGCAAACATTAATTTTAGTTAAACCAGATGGAGTAAAGCGTGGTCTAGTAGGCGAGGTAATGTCTCGTATCGAGCGCCGTGGCTTAAAAGTGGTCGCTCTAAAGATGGTCTCTGTAGATAGAGCACATTTAGAAAAGCATTTTCCTTCAAGTGATGAATGGGTGGATCGTTTAGGTGATAAAGGCTTAAAAACCTTTGCCGATTACGAATTAGATGTAATAGAGTACATGGGAACAGACAACCGCTCCGAAATTGGAAAAATGGTGAAGGAAACCCTTTATGCGTATATGACTTCTGGTCCTATTGTAGCGGCTGTCATCGAAGGTTTGCATGCTATTGATATGGTTCGTAAAGTTGCGGGGCATACCTTACCAGTTTTTGCAGAAATGGGAACAATTCGTGGAGATTTCTCTGTAGACAGTCCTGCAATCGCTAACACAGAGAAGCGAGCTATTCAAAATATTATGCACGCATCAGAAACTCCAGAAGAGGCTGCGAACGAAATTTCTTTGTGGTTCAAGCCAGAAGAGATTCATTCCTACAAACGTGCCGAAGAAGATGTAATGTTCTAAAACCAAAAACCGCCCAGATGGGCGGTTTTTTCTTACCTAGGTTTAGTAACTATTTTTTTCGGAAGAATGTTGGCAAACCAGGCATTCGCGAAGAGATATCTTGTAATTTAATTTCTCGAACTCTTTGGAAAATACCTTTGTCGTTTTCTTGTAAGTATTTGCGGATCATACTACGCGCATGACTAGTTTTAGCAACAACTAACCAGTCCCGCGAGGGTGTGGCAGCTTTTTTGGATTTTAAAATTTCCACAACGTCGCCTTGATGAAGCTCGTCGGTAATTTTAGCAATTTTACCATTTACTTTTGCTCCTAGCATTTGGTACCCAAGGTCAGAGTGGACAGCAAAGGCAAAGTCGATTACACACGCTCCAACTGGCAGGTCTTTAACATCACCCTTTGGTGTGAGTACAAAAATGCGATCACGGAAAAAATCGATTTTTAAACCTTCTAAGAACTCATCTGGATGGGCAGCCATCTCTTCTTGCCAGGCACGGAGTTCTGCGAACCATTTCTGACCGCGTTCCAATTGTTCTGGTTTACCTCGTTCTTCATAAAACCAATGAGCGGCAATTCCACGTTCTGCTGTTTCGTCCATTAAGTCGGTGCGGATTTGCACCTCAAAAACTTCACCAGTCTTATCAAATACAGTAGTATGAATACTTTGGTAACCATTAGGTTTTGGGGTAGCAATAAAATCTTTAACACGTCCAGGCACAGGATTAAAGTGTTTATGAATAATTCCTAATGCGGCGTAACAGTCGGCTGTAGATTTTGTAATGATGCGCAAGGCGTGAAGATCATAGATTTTAGAGATATCACCGTCGTAGCGCTCCAGTTTTTTATACAGTGAATAAATGCGCTTGGTTCGCCCTGTAATATCTTGAAACTTAATACCTTCCAACTTCAAAATACCAGAAAGCTCCTTTTGCATTTCCTTAATATTTTTTTCTCGCTTCTGTAACTCTGTTTGTAAAAGTTGTTCTGTTTTTTTGTAGTTTTCTGGATCGACAATTTTAAAAGATAGATCTTCAAGTTCATCTTTCCAAGACCCAATCCCTAAACGACCAGCAATAGGGGCGTACATCTCCATGGTCTCGGTGGCGATCTTCAATTGCTTGTCTTTAGGAAGATGATCAATCGTTCTCATGTTGTGGAGTCGATCTGATAATTTGATGAGCATTACCCGTACATCACGGCTGGTGGCAATAAACATTTTACGAAGGTTCTCCACGTAATATTCATCTTTACTATTTAGTAGACGAACTTTGCCAAGTTTAGTAACTCCATCAACAAGTTCGGCAATTTCTTTTCCAAACTCTTCCTGAATGTCTTCGTGGCTAGTTTCGGTGTCTTCGGTGATGTCGTGAAGGATAGTTGCGATTATAGTAGCTGTATCGGGGAAAATTTGACCCAAAATAGAAGCCGCTGCCATTGGGTGATGCACGAAATCTTCACCACTTTTTCGTTTTTGGCCAATGTGTGCCTTTCGAGCAAACTCTAAAGCATGCTCAATAACCGATTGGTCTTTCGAGTTAAATTTTAGTGGGATTGATTTAAAGAATTCGTTCATATAGGGTATTATACTGTGTCGCCATGTTTGAAGCAAAGGTTGGAGAAAAATAAAAAGCCTTCAAGGTAGAAGGCTTTGGCTGACCAGACATGTCTGTCTACTGGTAGTCAAATGTTGGGGTGCGATAGCCGTACTTCTTTAGTCCATTTTTAAGCTCTCTTTGTAACTGTTTGGTATAACTAATTTTTGTTGAATAACTTGGGGCGTCCATATAAACAATTAGCTTACCCTTTTCAAAAACTAATTCTTCTACAAATTCACAAGCAAAGAATTTATTGACAATGAAGCGAAGTATCGTGCGGTCAGGTTCTGTAGAACCATAGTTTTGACGTGTGATAGTATGATACGAAACTCCTGGTGAATCTAAACTGATCACTAACACTGGATGTTTAAAATAAAATATGATTTTACCAGGAGAATCTGTTATAACATCAAACTTTATTCGCAGGGTTTGAGTTTGAAAGTCATTTAGGGTCTTTTCTAATTTTTCAAGAATTTGTTCTCGGTTATTCAAATTTGCCCGTGAAATTTCCAAACACTTTTTTTCTTTTTCAATATATTCACGGGCAGTATTTGCTAGATCGATATCAGTCTCGGCTGTTAATGCTACTGTCATTTTGTCCTCCAAACTTATTTTACTAAGACTTTGTATATTCGCATAAATACATAAAATTGTCAATCCTTGCTCGAGCTTTATAGATAAGGCATACTGAATTCATGCCAGAACTTCCAGAAGTTCAGACTGTTGTTACAGAGCTGAATAAAAAATTAAAAAACAGAAAAATCTCTCGTGTGATAGTCAACATGGGTAAGATTGTTAGCATTGGCCCCCAGACTGTAAGTAATGTTCGAGACACTTCTCAAAAGACAGTCAATCAATTTGCGCAGCTTTTGACTGGGCGAAAATTTTTGTCCGTAACTCGCCGTGGTAAGATGCTGATCTTTAATGTTGATGGACCATTATCTATGTTGGTTCATTTAAAAATGACTGGCCAATTTATTTTTGAAGATAAAATTCAAGCTAAGCGCACCGAGAGCAAATATCGGATTTTGAATAAGCTCACCGCTCCATTCGTTAAGCTTCCGACAAAGCACACTCATGTAATTTTTAAATTCACAGATGGATCGACTTTGTATTACAACGACATTCGTCAGTTTGGGTATTTGCGCATTGTAAAAGATGAAGATTTAGACAAGGTTAAAGAATTTAAAGATTATGGCCCAGAGCCTTTGGACAAAAAATTTACCTTAGAAGTTTTTGCAACTGCACTCAAAAATCGTAAAAAAATTCCGATCAAACTGGCATTAATGGATACTAAAGTTGTAGTGGGAATAGGGAACATATATAGTGATGAAATTTTATATCATGCCCGTGTTAGGCCAGAACGAAAAGTAGAAACAATCACTAAAAAAGAATTGTCCGCAGTTTTTGATCAAATTAAACCAGTGTTGCTAACAGGAATAAAATATAAAGGTTCGAGTGTGGGAGATTTTATTCGCACAGATGGCAAATGGGGTAGTATGGGTAAGCATCATTATGTTTATGGACGAAAAGGTCAGGCGTGCCTCGGCTGTGGTACAATAATTGTAAGTAAGAAGATGGGCGGCAGAACCACCTGTTATTGCCCAAAAGAACAGAAATAATTCACTTTTATGACTGACGAACGTTGGCAACAATTTATAGAACTGGCTAAAGACCAATTTGATAATGTAGAAGTTTCTACAGAAGATTTGTTAGTTCAATCCATCGACGGCCCAGAAGTCCGAGGTAGTGTTGATATTTTAGTCTTTGAACGCGGTGGTGATACTTACAAGTTAAAGCGGGAGAATCGACCCTTAGTACTAGAGCGAAAAGAACATCATGCTAAGCGGGCTACAGATACAGCCCAAGTTGAATACAAATTTTCTACCACTGAATTTTCTCATAAACTACACGTGTACAAAGAAACTGACAGCGGCGATTGGGATGAAATTAGTAGCGATAGCTTAGGATTGTAAAACAAAACCATGTTATCAGAACGAATACTAGCTACAATTAAATTTTTTGACCTACAAGACTATCCGCTCACTAGCTTCGAAGTGTGGCGGTATTTAGTTTCTGATGTTAACAGTCTAAAAAAACAGCTCGATCAAAATTATGAATTACCTTTGGAGCTCGAAGAGACTAAATCTTCTGTAATTCACTTTGATACTTTGCTTGTGGGTCTAGATGCATTAGTGAAAGATGGTCAACTTTGCGAAAAAGATGGTTTCTATTGCTTGCCAGACAAGGTTGATATTGAAGTTACTACTGGCTCAGTCAGCAAACACAAGCTTATCATTCAACGTCTACAAAATTATCGCTATGGTATTCGCAGGGAAAAATTAATTAAACGTTATTTACGTTTTACCCGGCATCTTCCATTTGTCCGAGGTATTAGCTTGGCCGGTTCACAAGCTTTGGGATTACAGCGCTCTACTTCTGATATTGATTTACTAATTATTACCGATCCTCGATATATGTGGTTGGCTCGGACATTCCTAACAGTTTATTTTCAAATCTTTGGAGTTCGCCGCCATGGCAAAAAAATTACCAACAGGTTTTGCTTAAACCATTATATTGCAAACACTCGCGAAGTTGATGCCGAGCGAAATTTGTATAAGGCAATGGAGTACGCCAAGCTACGTCCGGTGGTATATCCACAATCAACTCACGAGTTTCAACAAGCTAATTTACCATGGATTAAAATTTTCTTTCCTAATGTAATTTTTAACAATGACCAACCATCGGCAACTTCTGTATGGCAAGCGTTGTTTGAATTTTTGTTGAATCATCGATTAGGATTATGGTTAGAATCCAAACTCGGATCTATTCAGTTAAAACGAATTAAACAAGATAAATATATTTTTGTAAAAGATGACGAGCTAAGTTTTCACCCAGAAAGCAAGCATGAATTATTATTAAAAGGATTTTTCGGATAGATAAAAACAAAACTAAGGAGGTAAGTAAGATGTGGTCATTAGAACATTTTCTCGCTAGCTGTGCTCCTGATATTGTTAATCCTGGCGGTGAAGAAGTGTGGTGCGATCTTGAATCGAATTTAGTATTAATTCGATTAAAGCCAGGCACAAAGTCCGAACTCTATCACCATTTTCATACTAAGGAAGTGTATACTGTGCTTTATGGTCAAGCTAGATTTTTTTATGGTTTTTCAAACTCATATTTAAAATCTGGTCAATCCATAAGTATGACCCCACCATATAGTCATCAAGTTTTTAATGAAACTTCGGAAGAGGTGGTAATTGCAGGGCGTGTCCGAATCCCTTGGGCCGTTCAGATCTTATAAAAAATACCGCGTACCTATATTCATAGGCCGCGGTTTTTTATTAAACTGGTTTTGTAAATTCGACATAGAGCAGAATAGGGAACCGGTGCAGACGGTATTGAAGATTATAGCTATCGCTGTCTTCTAAACTTTCTAGGTCCTTCATAAATTCAAAATTGAAACCTGCTTCCCGTAAATGGTTTAGATGCTCCGACAACTTATAAAAATAACACTCAAGTGATTTGTTAAAGGTAAAGCCACGGTCTTCTTTGGCAAACCAATGATATGGACGCAATAGTAATCGCGGTCGACGCATTAGTAATCGGCCAATAATTCCGCGCTTCCACACCCCAACAGGAAAAGCATAATATGGATTTACAAATGTTAACATGAACTTTCCATTGGGTTTTAAAATGCGACGGAGTTCTGTAAATGTTTTCACTTGGTCTTCTACATCATGTGCAGCCATGCTCATTATAATAGTATCGAAGGTTGCATCTTCGTAGGGTAGGGTAGTGTTTAGATCTCCTGCAGTAAATTTTAAATCAGGATAGCGAAGTTTAGCATGTTCTAAAAATGGCCCCGAGGCATCTAATGCTTCGATGTTTTTAAATTCTTCGGCTAATCGGGCAGAGAGCCATCCAGGCCCACAAGCTGCATCCAAGATTTTCTGATCAAAATTTGTTTGTCCATCGGTTCCAGTTAAGCGAGAGCGAAAACTCTCGAATAAAATTTGTCTAAAAAACTGACCATCTTCTGATTCCAAAAAGTCCAAGTAATTTTGGGCACCTTCTGGATTATCGTAAGATTCTTGCGAGGTTTTAAATTTCATAAAGATATTATATCATCAAATTTAATCACAAAGATGACTGTCTTGACACATTATAAAAAACTTAATAATATGAACTTAGCACTCAGGCAATAAGAGTGCTAATTAATACAATTAACCAATAATTAAGGAGCAAAAATATGAACGTAAAACCTGTAGGAAACCGAATTTTGGTTAAACAGAATACCCCAGAAGAAGTTACTGCTAGTGGGATTGTTTTACCAACTTCAACAGACAAAGAAAAGAAAACTCAAGGAACAATCATCGCTTTAGGGAATGGTAAGGAAGTAGAAAAATCTGGCCTCAAAGTAGGAGATGTTGTACTGTTTGGTAAATATGCTGGTGACGAAATCGAAGTCGAAGTCAACGGAGAAAAAATTGAGTACAAAGTTCTTAACGTCGGCGAAGAAAAAGATGAAGGTGATGTACTTGCCATTCTTGAGTAAGACACCCGCATTCACATCAACATTTACCACAACATTTATAATTAACATTTTTATACATGAGCAAATTAATCAAAACTGGCTTCGAAGCCAAAAAAGCAATCAAAGAAGGCGTAGACATTGCTGCTAACGCCATCAAAGTAACGCTAGGGCCAACTGGTAAAGCAGTTATTCTTGATCGTGGTTATGGTAGTCCAACCATTTCTGATGATGGTGTAACTGTGGCTAAAGATATTGAACTGGAAGATAAATTTCAAAACATCGGCGTCTCACTTATCAAAGAAGTGGCTAACAAGACTAACGAAGATGCAGGTGATGGTACTACTACTGCTACAGTACTCGCCCAAAAAATGATCGAAGAGGCCTTTAGCGAACTTGAACGCAACACTTTTAAAGCTAACGACCTTAAGCGTGGTATGGACAAAGCTGCTCGCTTTGTTGTAGAAGAATTGAATAAAGTTAAAAAAGAAGTTACTACTCGCGAGGGTATAGAGCAAGTTGCAACTATTTCTTCTCTTGACTCTGAAGTAGGTAAGCTAATTGCCGAAGCCATGGAAGAAGTAGGTAGTGATGGTGTTATTACTGTAGAGGAAGGTCAAAGCATCGGTATAGAAAAAGAAGTTGTTCAAGGTATGCGTTTCGACAAAGGCTTTGTTTCTTCTTACATGGTCACTAATGCAGAGCGCATGGAGGCTGTTTGGGAAGATCCATACATTTTAATTACAGATAAAAAAGTTTCTAGTGTCCAAGAGATTTTGCCTTTGCTAGAAAAAATTGCCCAAGGTGGTAAAAAGGAGCTTGTCCTAATTGCTGATGATGTAGATGGGGAAGCCTTAACAACCTTCGTATTAAACAAGCTTCGTGGTACCTTTAACGTTTTGGCAGTCAAAGCTCCAGGGTTTGGTGATCGTCGTAAAGAAATGCTTGCCGACATTGCCGTGCTAACCGGTGCGACTGTCATTACTTCTGAGCTTGGTCATATTTTAGAAAAGACCGAAATGGACCAACTTGGCCGTGCGCGCAAAGTTATTGCGACTAAAGAATATACAACTATAGTAGATGGGCAAGGTGATAAATCTGCAATCGAAAACCGTGTTAATCAAATTAAGGCAGCGATCAAAGAATCAACCTCTGACTTTGACAAAGAAAAACTAATGGAACGTATGGCCCGTTTGGCTGGAGGTATTGGGGTTATTAAAGTTGGTGCGTTTACCGAAACTGAGATGCGCGCAAAAAAGTTTAAAATTGAAGACGCGCTTAACGCTACAAGAGCTGCAGTCGAAGAGGGTATTGTAGCTGGTGGTGGTGCAGCTCTCGCTAGAATCGCTCCAGCTTTAGAGCTTGCCATTTCTAACTCTGATTACTTTCAGGAAAATGAAAAGCGTGGCGCGATGATTGTGCGTAAATCACTGGATGCCCCGCTACGGCAGATTGCCGAAAATGCGGGCGCCGAACCAAGTGGGATCATCAAGTTCGTTCAAACTTCCGAGAGTAATAATGCCGGTTACGATTTTGCTGACTACGACGAAATGAAGTGGGAGGCTGGTAAAAAAGACGACATGATCACTAGCGGAATTGTTGACCCTGTTAAAGTCACTCGTTTAGCGCTCGAAAACGCTATTTCGATCGCTTCTACACTTGTCACTACAGAAACAATAATTGTCGATAAACCAGAACCAAAGTCCAACGCTCCAGAGATGGGCGCAGGAATGGGCGGTGGTATGGGTATGGGTGGCATGGGCTTCTAAGCTACTTTAAAAATAAGTCTGATTTTAACTATAAAACCTTCTGTAACAAGAAGGTTTTATAGTGTTGACAAAACGGGTTACCTAGGGTATTATGATTTGTCGAGCCAAATAGAAACGGCCAGCAGTGGTGTTGTTTAAGCCCGATTTTACTCCTCAATTCCTAAAATATTATTATTGAATTGAACGAGACTCATGCTCCTGATTTCGGTTACTCGGATTGGGGGCTCTAACTATAACCCGAATATTTGCCCTCCTCACTAGTCCTCGGCCAATGGTCTGCGGAATCGTTCGTAAGGCAAATATTCGGGTTTTAGTTTTAAGTAATAAGCTGCGGATAACTTTGTTGCTTATTAAATTCAACCACGTATAATATAGTTGCCAGCGTAAGCTTGCAAAAATTTCAAAATATAGGAGGCAAGAAATGAAGTATTCATTTTTTCTGATTGCAATTTTAGTCACAGGCATATTCTTGCCTCAAGACGTATCTGCTCAAAAGCGACCGGCTGTAAAACGCCCAGCTGTAAAAAGCTCAAGCGCTAAAAAGAACACTACTAAACGGGTCAAGAAAACTTCCAAAGTTTCGCGTTCCAAAGCTCCGGCGAAGGTACAGAGAGCATCGCTCTTCATGCCAAACTTAAAAGAAGCTTTGGTGACACCTCGTTGCAACGAAGGCAATGATCATTTCACGGTTCAAATTTATCAGTACCCCGTGGTGGTTCAATCTATTGTCTATCGAGACAATAAGCTACAGGCTCTGAAGGCCGATGGAACTTATAGCGCCGATCAATCCAGCTTTATTAGCCCTCAAGATTACGTGTTGGCTACAAAATTGCTGAGCATTGTTCAGCCTAGCGAAATGCTGTTGTTTCCATCTGTCAGAACGAAGAATAGCACTTACATCACCAGTTTGGTTTTCATAGGGGATGCTTCCAGAAAATGGGGCCCTCAAGATGCCGAAAAAGTTCATCAATTACTAAAAGTTCTTTTAGAACCAGCGGTAAAGGTTGTCTTCGTTGGGGGTGAGTGTATGTCCAATTATACTGCCGAAGAAATAAAGCAGTAGACCAATTTGCTTAGTACCATTTGTGTGGAAATAGACGGTGCTTTGCAAAAGGCCAGCACAACTTTGTGCTGGTTTTTTTATATCTTGCCGGTCTTGCTATTTAAAGGAATAACCCTTATACTACAGGGCTAAGAAAGTTTATAGGAGGTTAAAATATGAATGGAGTAAAGTTACAGCCCAGTGCAATGAATGGTTGGGTGTTGTTGTCTGCTTCGGGGAGTATTAATAAATATCGCCCAAGTGGAGAAGATATATATCTGAAAAGAGAATCTAGCATGAAGTTCGAAGATGAAATATATATCGTCCCTTCCAGTGCAGTTGAGGTAACTTTAAACTGGGTTGATAATCTACTAGTCAAAGTTACGCTGAAAGCGGTACTGTTTATCAACTATTCCGACCCGGCTATTAAAGCTGAGGTTAAGTGGTGTTTTTATGATAATGGGTCGAAGCCTTGTTCTATAGCTTGTTATGATGGAAGAGATGAATATGAACCACAAGGTCAGCTTCGAACAGACTTATTGCACCGCTTGGTGCTGTTGGTCCGAACCTTTCCTCAGTTACTGCGTAATAAGATCCTTAAACCTCTCAAGGAATTGCATGCCGATTCTATCCCCAAAACTGAGGTTTTGGTGCCAGTTTCTCAGAATGGGTTCTCCAAAAAAAGTGCCAGTTTAGCGATTTAGCTGTCTTGACGAAGACAGCTTTTTTATATATAATTATCCCATTGGCTGTTCCGCTAGGCGAATACAGCAACTAATTATAACTTTTAAATAATATATTATGGGAGTTCCAAAAAAGCATAAAACCCGCAGTGGTCGTGATCAACGACGTAGTCATCACGCTATTAAAGCCTCTAATTTAGCAAAATGCTCTAACTGTGGTAATCCGACAATGCCTCATTTGCCTTGTCCAAACTGTAGTTTCTACAAGGGCCGTAAGGTTTAAACCCAAAATTTCTTTATAAAACAACGCTTGACTAAGCGTTGTTTTTGTTATATAGTACAGAGTTGTTATAAAATTTTCTGGGAGGAAATATGAAATTCAAACTGATTCTTAAAAGCCTGTTTAAGGTGCCTCTGATTTTGTTGTGCATATTCGGTGTGGTCTATTTTGGGAGGGATTATGTGGTTTCTGTAAGTGACGATGGCTCCACAAAAATCCTTTTTGGGTTTTCACTGCTTTTTAGTTACTTGCTAATTTTGTCGTGGTTATACGACATTGGAGACTACCGAAAGTTTATCAAGGTATCTTCTGAACTTAACGGTAAAATTCATGTCAGAACTGCATCGATTAATGGTTTAAAAGATATTCTTGAGTCGCGAGTCTCTAAAGCTATGGAAGTGGTTAAATGCCAGAGGGTTTTGGATAACATCAAAGAACATGAAGCTACTGGACTCTCATCCATTAAGCAATCCTTACAACTATTGTATAACCTTCGCGAACTTGGTAAGACTAATCCTAAAATTGCTATCTCAGACTATGCATTAGTAGGGGATCTTAATGTGGGTGATTCAGAAATAATCATCAGAAAAATCTTGGATGATTATATCACCGCCGAGAAAAGACTACCTTCAATTAAGGAAGTTGTAGAAGAGAATATCCAAACTTTCAAATCCGAACTAAGCGAACTAGCCGCTCTCGGTTATAAGATCGACTTGGTTCAGGAATTTGCAGAAGCAGATCGAATTGTCTCGGAAGCTAATGTGTTTCTGGAGCCGGAGACTTACGATCCTCAATTGTATATCCAAACCATTTATGACGCGCCGTTGTATTTGGGTAAAGTCTTGAATCGCTACACCGTTCTGGAGGAGTTGCGTGCGGTTAATGATGATCAAATCAAACAACTCGAGACTCAGTTAAATGGAGCGAGGGATTTGATGGGCTCAAAGCTGACGAAAAATTTGGAAACACTGGTGAAATATCCAGAGCCAATTTGGCGGGACGATAAGGCTCGCATCGAAGAGTTGATGTCTAGTCCATGGGTGACATTTCTGTTTGGAAAGCTAAGAGAGGCTACTGAACTGAATTCACTTGATGTTTTGGAACCCACCTTGGCTAAGACAGAGATCGAAGCAGTCCAAAAAACTTTAAATGATGCCATGGCAATCATCCGAAAACCTGAGCAGATTTTGAAGGGCCTGGATAAGGCTGTGGATGCTTGTGTGGTAAAGCTACGATCCGTTGCGGACTTGCTTTCCGAAGTTCGTGTTGAAGTCCTTCATCCGGATGCGATTGAATCATTCAAGGTAAAATTTTCTGCCTTTGAAAAATCATTTGCTTCACTCAAAGATTCAGTTCGCAGGGATCTCTATCAGGATTGGTTTGAAGTCGAAAGAAAAATCGATGACCTATCAGACTGCCTAGAAGAGTTACGGCAAGAAATTTCGGACAATAAAATGGACGCCGAGGGTCGGCGTGCATGGGCAGATCGTGGTTCTATTGAGTGTATTGGTTTATCTACTTAGAGCTCGTAAATTAGAGCTCGCAAAGCTTGCAAACACTGCAAGCTTTTTTATTTTGCCTATTATCGATTTTCCGCTAAACTATCACTATATGGCTAATCGACATTTACTACGAACCATCGCCCTGCAAACTTTATTTGAATGGGACTTTCACGATCAAACTGGAGACCTTGCAGACATTTTTGACCGTGTGAGTGGTGAATTTGCCTCTGGTGATGGTGATAATAGTTTTGCCAAGGAATTACTAGATGGTGTGGTTAACAATCAAACTGCTATCGATGAAATCATAGTAAAAAACGCTCCGGAATGGCCGATTGCTCAAATAACTATCATTGACCGCAATGTGTTGCGGTTAGGGATTTACGAAATGATGTTTATAAAAGATACCCCTGCCCGAGTAGTTATCAATGAAGCCGTAGAAATGGGTAAACGCTTCGGCGGAGATTCGTCTGGTAAATTTGTAAATGGGGTGCTTGGCGCGCTGTACAAAAACCTGCCACCAGAAAGCATTAATGATTCTGAGTAAACCGCTCTGTCCCTGAGCGGTTTTATTTTTGTCTTATATTGAATTATTCAGGACTAATTCAGTTTTATTTTAGATTTTTTTGATTCCACTTTGAGAATAACTTAAAGCCAGTTTTATCGGTGCTTCTGCATAATGTAATTAAGATAATTAATTACAAAAATATGCAAAGTAAATTTGTTTTTATTACTGCGACGATGGTCGTAGTAATGGTTGGCCTCATAGGAGGCACAGCACTGCCCGCAAGTGCTGCGGGCGAAGATACTCTCAAACCACTGGTAATTTCTGCGGTGCAGATAACTGGAGGGATGGGTAGAACCAGCGAGGATTATATAGAGTTATTTAATCCTAATCCTACCCCTTTTAACCTTAAGGATTATCGTTTGGTTAAAAGAACGGCCACTGCCACCATAGACACTTCAATTAAATCATGGACAAGCGATACGTTTGTTCCGCCATATAGTTTTTACTTATGGGCTAATTCAGCTTTTAGTGGAATTACTAAAGTTCCTGACTTAACAAGTACAGCGACTTTGGCTGATAATAATGGTGTGGCTATTCGCAAGGGACTCATAGACACTGGGGAACTTGTAGATAGCTTGTCATGGGGTACAACTACAAATGGTTTTAATTCTTCTGGGATAGCTAATCCGAGTGGGGAGCATTCGGTTGTGAGGGATTCTTTGTTTGGTACTTCTACTTATTCGTTGCAGGTAAGTAACCCTCGAAATTCAACAATCCAGCAGCTACCTATGGATCCTGTAGATCCCTCAGACGATCCGCCAGTGTTAGCCGATGACGCCTTATGTGCAATAGCTGAGCCAAGCAGGATTGCAGAGCCTAACAGTACAATTGTGTTTGATTTAGAATTTAAGAACAATGGAACCACACAATGGACTGGTTTGGATTATTCTTTGTTGGCGAGCGATGGGAATAATTTAACTTTCCCAGCCGAATCTGTAATTAGACCAGATCAGAATTGGATTACATCTGTCGAGTTAGTTGCCCCGCTAACTGAAGGGCTTTATTCTTACCAATGGCAGATGGCAAATAACGGCATAGGGTTTGGTGCTAGTTGTGTGCTGTCTCTAACTGTACAGCCAGTTATTCCAGTTGAAGATCCGCCGCCCACAGACGATCCACCAGTTGAGGAACCACCCACAGACGATCCACCAACTGAAGATCCACCGCCAATAGAACCGCCATCAGTAGTACTGCCTACAATTAAAATTACCGAGATATTGCCCAATCCAAAGGGTAAAGATTCTGGTCGAGAAACCATTGAACTGTATAACTATGGAACACAGTCTGTAGTAGTGGATAGCTGGGTTTTAGATAATATTTTGCCGAATCAAGATTTAAGTTCAAAAGCTTTTACATTTTCTAATTTAACCATAGAACCCAATGAATACTTTTCTGTAACTGTCCCAGCAGGAAAATTTGTTCTTAATAATACTAAAGGTGGGGTTGTGACTTTGTTTGATGGAGAAGAACAAGTGATCGACTCTGTAAGCTATTCAACTAAAGCCCCTGAAGGCAAAAGTTATGCCAATATCAATGGAACTTGGAAATGGTTGGACCCAAGCTTTGGTATTCAAAATTTTGAGCCTACAGTAGAACCAGACAAAGAACAAGAAGAAAGTACTAAAAAAGAACCTAACAAAGAAAAAACTACAGTTACCACAAGAGCTAAGACAAAAGTAGCATCAAAAACAGAAAAATCCCTAAAAACTAAAACTGCAACGAAAACTTCGGTAAAATCTTCTAAAGCGAAAGCTGTTGTTAAAAAGGCTGCCAAAGCCACTGCAAAAAAAGCAAAAGCTCTAGATTCCAAAACATCTGAGACGAATAAAAGACCCTCCAATAAACCTAAGACAAAATCTGAGGCAAAATCAGAATCTAAACCCGAGGCCCAAACAGAAAAACCAAAATCTTCTGGAGCAGCTGGTTCAATCGCAATTGCTATTGCCAGTTTAAGTGCTGGCGGGCTAGCTGTGTATAGATTTGGAATGGGCGGGGGATTATAAATTATGATAAAATATGGTTAGAAAATAAATTCGAGTTATGGACATATTCAAGAAAATTTGGAACTGGATCGAAATTGGAATTGGGTTTATTGTTAACGCAGTGGCCAATATTATTTTGCCTTAATCTTGCGTGTTTTGTGTTATGATTTGTGCTATAATAAGGTAGTAAAGTAACCTAATTACTATGAGCTTAAATAAATCTGATTTAATTGAGGTTTTAGCGGCCAGACTTTCTATCACATATACAGAGGCCGAAAGAATGATGAATGCTTTCATAAGCTTAATTTATGAAAATCTTCGTAATGGTGAAAAGGTTAATATTAGTGGATTTGGTCAGTTTAGCGTTTCTCATCGTGAACCTCGCATTGGGGTAAATCCTCGTAATCCTTCTCAGAAAATTCAGATTCCAGAACTCAATACCCCTAAGTTCAAAGCCGGAGAAGCTTTTAAAGAAGCTGTTAAGCTCCGCAAGAATTCACCACCTATTCAAGAATAAACATAATATTTTACATAACAAAAAACTCCGAATATTCGGAGTTTTTTGTTGGAGCGGGTAGGGGGAATCGAACCCCCGTCATCAGTTTGGAAAACTGAGATAATAACCATTATACGATACCCGCATAAAAATCGCCCTAAGGCGATTTATGGTCGGGAACCCGGGACTCGAACCCGGAACCTCTCGGTCCCAAACCGAGTGCTCTAGCCAATTGAGCCAGTTCCCGTAGCGCCTATAGATATAGGATACTGAGTCATTCTACTGAAAATTTAAGAATTAATCAAGTGAATTAAAAAACCGCTCTACTACTGATACTGAAAGTGAGAGCGGTTTTCTTTTATGTCTCGTCCGGTGACGATTGGTTGACATGGCTTTAACATCTGGATATATTTTAACATTTTAAATGTAAATGTCAAACCGTGGTGGACCCCAGGGGTGTTGATCCCCTCAGACAATGATGTTAAGCCATATCAGGCCACCGGGCGGGGCCCCCACAACTTAATCATACGGAAGAGGTGTTCAAGAACAGATCAAGATAATCCAAGTTTTTGGAGGATTTTGTGGATAACGACCCGTCTTAATAGCGGATAATGCTCCAGCTTTTTTCACAAAATTTTAGTTGACGGATTGGTTAGAGTGTCTTATAATACAGTTACAAATGAACACTTCCAGTCACAGCTTTACCAATAATAGATATATGCGCTTTTAAGCGGTAGTTACCAAGTCCCAAGGATTTGGTAAAAAGCCCTTTAATTTGCGCATTTTTTTATTAGCAAAAGTTGGAATTTGGCCTAAACTTGATACCCAAAAAAGCCAAAATATCCGTTGTAACAAACTGGAATAGGTGGCGTCTTAGTCACTGAAGCATCCACAAAAGCACACAATACAATTAAAAACTCTAGCAAGAACACTCGAACAAACTTTTGTTCCCAGACAGTGCCCTCCTTTTTTATACTCTAGGAAGTCATCACTCTGGGTTTGCAAAAACCGTAGCAATGGCAATATTGCGCGGCTCACAGATTTCGCGCACCACGCGACACCGTAAACCTAGTATTCTTTTCAGTTATTGCCTCTATCTATAAATACTCCTTAATAGGTGCCTTAAGGCTAGCGTCGCTCTAGATCGCGCTACCGGGCTTCTTGGTCGAACTATTGAGTTCTATGGTTTTAGATAGGGTAACAATATACCGGTCTTATTTTGAATAGGCGACAACGAACTCTAGAGCGATGTCGATACTAGCAAGAAAGCTCGTTAAAAAACTAATTAATATTTTTTGGATATCATTGATTATCGCAATTGACTAATCAAGACTATAGAGCTCTCTTTTGTCCATAATGAACAACAGTAGAGATTCTTATAGCCCAATCCAAAAAATGGAGTTCTAAATGAATAATTTATTAAAAAAAGTCGCTGTTAGCGTGTCAACTGTTGCTACAGTTGCATCTATGGGTTTAATGCCTATGGTAGCTAAAGCTGCTGCACCTGGTGAAGTCTACAAGACTCCAGATGGTACCGTATGGTTCATCACCACCGACATGCAAAAGCGACCTTTCACTTCTGCTGGTGCTTTCTTGAGCTATGGCTTCTTGTCATTCTCTCAAGTTAAGGACGCAGATGCTAGCGTAACTGCTTTACCTACAGGTAGCTTTATTGCTCCTGCAGACGGCAAAATTTTCTGTGCTAGCGAAACTAAGGGTTCCGACGTAAAGGGCGAATGTTCTTTAGTCACTGGTGGTATGAAAGCTGCTTTCACAAGCGCTGCAGTATTTACTGGTCAAGGTTTCTCTTTCTCTCGCGCAATCAATGGTGATTCTTCTTTCTTAAGCAAGACATCTAACATTGATTCTTCTTCTGCTGGCCATTTACCAGGTGTTTTAGTTAACAACTCTGGTACTGTACAAATGGTTGTAAGCGGTGGCCTATGGGGTATTCCATCTATGGATGTGTTTAACTCATGGGGTTACAGCTTCTCTGACGTAGTTCCTGCTAACGCTGCAGACAAGGCTCTAAGCCAAGTCGGCGTTATCCCAGCTCGTCAAGCTGGTCAATTAGTACCATCTGGTACTACTAACCCAGCTCCATCTGGTGCTTACACAGCTAGCGTTGCTAGCGACAGCCCAGCTGCTAGCACTTTAGTTGCTGGTCAAGCTGTAGCTGACTTAGCTCACTTTAACGTTATGGGTTCTGGTACAGTAACTTCTTTGAAGTTCAAGCGTACTGGTGTATCAGCTGATACAACACTTGCTAACGCATATTTGTTTGAAGGTGCTAACCGTATCACAGATTCTGCTTCTGTAGCATCTGGATACATCACTTTTGCTGGCCTTAACTGGACAGTAAGTGGTTCTCGTATGGTATCTATTAAATCAGATATCGCTGGAAGCACTTCTGGTCAAACAGTTGGTGCTCAGTTAGTTGCAATCAATGGTGTTGACTTAACAGTCATGCCAATGGGTGCTATTCACACAATCGCTACTGCTACTCTAGCTACTGTTGCTGTTTCTGGTGCTTCTGGTACCTTTACCGATCCTGGTACTGATATCAATGTATTCCAAGGAACATTCACAGTTGGTAACCGTAACGTAACATTCAATCGTTTTGCTCTACGTCAAATCGGTTCTATCAACGCTGCTGATATCAAGAACTTCCGCCTACGTGTAGACGGAGTTCAAGTAGCTTCTGCTTCTTCTGTAGATGCTAACGGTTATGTAACCTTTAGCCCTAACTCTACTCTTACAAGTGGTAGCCGCACAATCAGCGTATTGGCTGACGTAACTGGTGGCTCTGGCCGTACAGTACAAATGTCTCTACGTGGTGCTTATGACGTTAACACAATGGATTCTCAATACAATGTTGGCGTTCTAGCTACTGGTACTTTCCCATTTGGTCCTGCAGCTTCTACTGTAGCTAATGGAACTTTGAGCGTAGTTAAAGCTGCTACTTCTCCTTCTTCTAACGTTGTTGCATGTGCTTCTGACGTTGTAGTAGGTAAGTGGAACTTTAATGCTTATGGTGAATCTATCAAGGTAGAAACTTTGACTGTTGGTATGATTTCTAACAACACTCCTACTGATGCTACTTTCCGTAACGGACGTGTATTAGTAGACGGTGCTCAAGTTGGAAGCACAACAGACATCGCAGCTAGCGCTGCTAACGCTTCTGGTCAATCATTCACAACTAATTTCTACGTAACACCTGGTACAACTCGTGTTGTAGAAGTACGTGCTGATATGTATGACTCAGAAGGTGCTGATGGAATCTGTGGTACAGCTACTCACACTAGCGTTCAAGCTGGTATCTTAGCTGGTTCTTCTAACGGTATCCCTCAAACTTCTCTAACTCCAATCAATGCTCCAACTGCTCTTGTTAATGCTAACGCTTTGACAATCGCTACTGGTTCTATTTCTTTGGCAGCTAGCCCAACATTCCCAAGCCAAAGCATTGCTTCTCCTCAGAGCAACTTCAAGATCGGTTCTTTCAACCTTTCTGGTAACTCTTCTGAAGCAGTTAACTTAAACACTTTGACTTTGGACATGGCAGTTGTTGACAACAGCGGTGCTCCTGCAGCAACCGTTGCTGACGTAACTGACGTTTACTTGAAGTTAAACGGTGTTGCTACAACAATCAAACCAACTATTTCTGCAACTGGTAACACTTTCAGTGTTAACACTCAACTTGCTGTAAATGGTTCTATGACAATTGAAGTTTACGGTAACCTAAATTCTGATATCCAAGCTACTGATACAGTTCAAGCTTCGTTATTAGTTGCTGGTGTTACTGCTTCTTCTAGCACTTCTGTAAGCACAAACTCTGGTTCAGTATTAGCTGGTCAATTATTGACTGTTGCTGCTGGTACCATTACTGCTACTGCTGATGCTTCTACCCCTGCCGCAACATTAGTTGATGACTCTGGTACAGTATCTTCTGCAGCATTCAAGTTTGCTGCTGTTACAGATAGCTATACTGTTACTGATCTAACTCTAACCTTAGGTGATGCAACTGCTGTTTCTAGCGTAGCTCTAAAAGTTGACGGTGCAACCGTTGCTACTAAGACTGCTGCTACAAGCATGACCTTTAATGGTCTAAGCATCCCAGTTGCTGCTAACACAAATAAAGTTATGACTGTTGAATTAACAATGAGTCCTATCGGTATTGGTGCTGGTACAACTGACGTATCTTTGTTAACTACATTAACTGCTTTCACTGCTCGAAACAGCTCTGGTACATCTGCTGCTGGAACTGAATCTAACCCAACTGGAAGCGCTATGTATGCTTACAAGGCTGTTCCAACTCTAACCCAAGTTGCGTTACCAAACTCTTCTTTGGCTGGTGGTACTATGACAATCGCTAAGTTCACTGTATCTAGCGGTGGTACTGGTACTATTGCTTGGAAACAAGTTATGTTAGAAATCAGCAAAGCTGCTGCTCCTACATTAGCAAGTCCAACATTATGGAATGCTGACACCGGTGAACAAATCACTGCTGCAGTTTCCTTCCAAAATGGTACTGCTGGTGTAGCTACTACTTGTGTGGCTGACAACACATTCTGTGAATTGTTAATCACTCGTGGTACTGTAGCTGATGATGATACTGTAGAAAGTGTAAGTGGTGCTAAGACTTATGAAGTCCGCGCTACAATTGGTGGTACTTTGGCTTCTGGAAACTTCGTTTCTGTAACCTTAGATCGCAACACTACTTCTCACGCTGCATCTGCTGTTTACACAACTAACGATAACTCTGGTGCTGCTGGAAACGTTTCATTCACATGGAGTGACGAATCTGGTTCAGCTACTGGCGACACTGGCATGGCAACATGGCAGAAGGATTACTTAGTAAAGAATACTCCAATTTCTTGGACTCTTAACCGTAGCTAATCTAGTTAGTTAAAGTTTCTAGAACTTTAAAATCTAGCGAAACCGCCTTGAGCTTTTAGCCCAAGGCGGTTTTTGTATACCTTGTAATTATTAGGGTTTTGAGCTAAAATAGGTAAGTATCACTAATAAATTTGTACTTATGCCTAAGAAAATCTACATAGTTATCGGAGCAATTGTATTAGCTGGATTAATCGGTGGCGGTATTTATTTTGCAATTCAAAATCAGCAAAATCAATTTGTAAACTTTAAAGATCCTAAACTTACTAATGATGAATTAGTAGCAATTGAGGGGAAGATTAAAGATTTAGAAAATGCCGTTAAAAATCAAGAAGCTTCTGGTGATTTAGAAAATGAAGATAAAAAGTCAGACCTATTTAAACTAAAAATGGAGTTATCTTCCTATTACCGTTTGCGTGGTCGTTTGTTAGATGCCAGAAAGGCAGTTGAAGAAGCATCAAAGTTAAAGCCAGATAATATCTCCCCATATAATGAGTTATACGTCATTGATCAACTTCGTGAAGATTATGTATCTGCAGAAGAGGATTTAAAAAAATCCATCGCGATCAATTCTAATAATCCTCAGGCATGGCGTTGGTACTTTGAGTTAGCAGAGAATAAACTTGAATATTCAACAGAACAACTGCAAGGTTTATACAAAGATGCTCTATCACAAACCACAGAGAACCCAGATATCCTTGGTCTCTATGCAGGCTATCTAGAAAAGCAAAATGATTTAGTCGGAGCAGTAGCTCAATGGAAGCTAGCTATAGAAAAAAATCCCGCAGGCAGTGCCCAATATCAGGCTGAAATCACAAGAATTCAAAACAAGTTAAAATAATATTATCTATTTAAAAACCGACCACAACTATGGCCGGTTTTTTTGTTTATCCAATCTTTATCCTAACTCGAGAAAAACTTAAACTCAGTTTGATCAGTACTTTGCTAGGGTTAGTATATGGAAAAAGATTTTGATGAATGGAATAAAGAAAAGAAAAAGTTACATCAGATTGGCCATGAACACTTGAGATTTCATGAACGAGAAATTTGGTGGTGTTCTTTGGGGGTAAATTTAGGTGGGGAACAGGACGGAAAAAATCACATGTTTGAACGTCCGGTATTGGTGTTTAAAAAGTTTAACGATAGTTTGGCGTGGGTTTTACCCATGAGCACTAAACGGAAGTATGGACCATTTTATCAAAATGTTACTTATAACAACATAAACTATATTATAATCTTGTCTCAATTACGGCTCGTAAGTGTTAAAAGATTCAGGAGGTATATTAGAAAGCTCTCTTATGATGAATTTGCATTAACTATAAAATATATAAGGGGGTTAATTGGGTTATAAAAAACTAAACGGAGCACCTTGCGGTGCTCCTCGGCGGGCTATTAAGCCATTTGTAATCTTAGTTTATCAAATCACTTAAGTTTGTCAAGATGGAAATTTAATTTGACAACTTTCTGGGGACTATGATATTTTTAGCTGTTCTACTTTGGAACCTATAGAAATATAGTAAATAAGGCTAAATATATGCCCATAAAGAAGATCAAGCCGCGCAAGCCATCACGGGCCAAGCGCCAGCCGAAAAGCCAAATACAGCTAATTAAAATCGAGTTAAAACGCTTGATCAAGCCTTATATTGCCTCCCTTAAACCAACTATTACTGCGTTGGTTTTTTTGTTGGTTTCTAGCTTTGCCCAGCAGTTAATGGATAAGGTTCAACTGAATGAATCATGCCCGCCAGTGACTCCTGCCGCAGCTCAAGTTGTGGATCAAGGAAATACTGGGTTTGCCTCTATTAGTCGGTATTTGGGTGCTTTTATGGCTCCTATGGCGTCTGTGCAGGCTAAAGCCGTTGAATTAGAAGGGCAAACTGTTATGGCTGGTGCGAGGGCTTTAAAGATTACTCGCCACGCCGCCGAACGCATGATCCAGCGTGGAGTAACTAAGCAGGCGATTGGCACTGCGGTGAACACTGGAAAATTGTTTGCCTACAATCACGCTAATAAGATTGTGAAGATTGGTTACTATAGTACAGTAACTCGCGTGTTTGTAGCAGTCGATCAACAGCATCACAAAATCTTAACAGTCATTCACGACGTTCCTGCAAAATATATCTACAAATTAATAAATTACATATCCAAACCACTCTCTCTAAATTGGCCACATGGCAACCTGCTACAAAGTTATTTGCCACACGGCCTTGATGGGGTAGAGTGGTTTGTGTTTGCTATGTTGATAATATTGCTTTTGTTTATATTTAAGCGAAACAATTTATTTTTGTTTATTAAAGATTGATTATGATGTCAGTAAAGCTTATATTGATAATATAAAAAACTTTAGAATGTATTAAGTAAAACTTGATCGATTCCGGGTATTGACTAACTAAGTTGGTTTGGTAATCTAATGATAGATTTAATAAAAAAGCATGGAACTAACCAAAGAATATTTCGATCAAAAACTCGAGGGGTTTGTTACAAAACAATATTTTGAAGAGTATTTAAACAAAACTCTCGACAACAAACTTGCTCCGATCAAAGAAGATATTGGCTCCTTGAAAGAAGACGTGGGCTCCTTGAACGAAGATCTCGGCTCTTTAAAAGTAAAAGTAAATTCAATTGAGATTGATGTTAAAGAGATCAGAGAAAAAGTTAACAGAATTGATCAAAGAGACTAGGAAGATAGTAACGCTTTCGCAAGAACCGTGGTTTTGCATGATACTCGAATTTCCAAAATAGAAAGAAAACTAAAAATACGAACTCCTAAACCTGTATAAAAACCTATCAAAGTCGATAGGTTTTTTATTTGGAAAAAACCACCTAAATGTGATATAATAATTGCAGAAAGTTTATAAATATCCGGTAAAAACAGAACTTTACCAGATAGATTTTTCGTCTAGAAATAGAAATCGAAATAAAACAAAAATGATAACAGCTGAGCTCAACCAGCTTCTACAAAAAAAGCGCATTATTTCTAAAACCGAGTTAGCAACCTTAGAAAAAGAGTGGCAAACCCTCAAAACCCCAATGCATTGGGAAGATTTTTTGGTAGAAAAAAAAGCTCTAACCGAAGAGGCTCTTTTAAAGGTTAAAAGTGAAGAGTTTAATGTCGAAATCATCGATCTTCACGATCAAGAAATCACCGAAGACCTGCTTAATTATGTACCAGAACCAATCGCTCGCCGTCATCAAGTAATCAGTTTTGCTAAAGCTAAGAACCAGTTGAGTTTGGCCATGATTGACCCGACTGATCTTCAAACTAAAGAATTCATCAAAAAGAAAACTGGTCTGGAGATTAAAGTTTTCTTGATGGGGAAGTCATCTTTAGATTTTGGATTATCCAAGTACCACAACAACCTTGAAGGTGAAATTCAGCACATGGTCGACACAGGTGGGCCAGATAAATCCACCGATCCTGGGGAAGTTAACGACGACCTCAAAAAAATGGCCGAAGAAATTCCTATCGTCCGAGTTGTCGATACCTTGTTAGAATATGCCGTCATAGAAAAAGCTTCTGATATTCATATCGAACCTCAAGAGGCGAGTGTTGCTGTGCGTTATCGTATCGATGGAGTTCTGCATGATGTGATGACTTTACCGAAGGCAATTCAGGCTGCGCTAGTGGCTCGTATTAAAGTTTTGGCTAACCTAAAGATTGATGAACATCGCATGCCTCAAGATGGCCGTTACAAAATCGAAAAAGATGGTTACAAATTTAGTTTGCGTATTTCGACAATTCCAATTTTTGATGGTGAAAAAGTCGTAATGCGTTTGTTAGATGAATCAACCAAGGCTTTAAGTTTAGAAGCTTTAGGGTTTTTACCTTCTCAGTTAGATATGGTTGGTCGTAATATTCACAAACCTCATGGAATGATGTTGATTACTGGTCCAACAGGAAGTGGTAAGTCAACATCGTTGTATGCCATCCTTACAATTTTAAATACCAAACAAGTTAACATTTCTACTATCGAAGACCCAGTAGAATATCGTATAAGTGGAGCAAATCAAATGCAGGTGAACCCAAAAATTGGTTTAACTTTTGCCATGGGTTTGCGCGCTCTGTTACGTCAAGATCCGAACATTATTATGATTGGGGAAATCCGTGACCAAGAAACTGCCGAGGAATCTATGCACGCTGCCATGACAGGACACATTGTGCTTTCTACTTTGCATACAAACTCCGCTTCTGCAGCACCCCCACGTTTAATCGACATTGGTATCGAACCATATTTGATTGCTTCAACTTTGAACGCCATCATGGCTCAGCGTTTAGTACGTATGATTTGTCCTGATTGTAAAGTTGAAAAACCAGTTGATGCCGACATCACTGCTTCTTTAAAAAAGCAGTTTGACCTTGATGCTCTAATGAAAGTTCTGGAAGATTCCAAGCTTACAAATGGTGCAAAGAAATTTGAAGACCTAAAATTTTACTATGGCCAAGGTTGTGATAAGTGCAGTCGCACAGGGTATAAAGGGCGTATTGGTGTGCATGAAATCTTAGAAAACACCCCTCAAATCGAAGAATTAATCGTTAAACGAGCTACTAGCCAAGATATCGAAAAACAAGCCGTAGCCGACGGTATGATCACTATGTGGCAAGATGGTTTCATTAAAGCCGTAGCTGGGCAAACCACGATCGAAGAAATTCTTCGTGTAACTAAGGAATAGCGCTAACAGCGCCAGAAAATATTTAATGCCAAATTATACATACACAGCAGTAAGCAAAGATGGGAAACATCAAACCGGCGAAATCGAAGCGGCTAATTTTTTGTCGGCTGGACACTTGTTAAAGGAGCAGGGTCTGATTCCTATGGAGTTAAACGAAAATAATAGCTTTAACTTCATGGCCTATCTTCAGGGTTTTTCTACTATTGGTTTAAAAGACAAGATTGCCTTTATTCAAAACTTGGGACTCTTGTTAAAGTCTGGTGTGGCGGCACCACGGGCAATGAGGATTATTTCTAAGCAAACGAACAACGGGAAGTTTCGGACTATTCTAGATTCGTTGGCAGGTGCAGTTGAATCTGGTAAATCTTTACACGAAGCTATGGCTGTACACCCTAAAGTTTTCTCTCACATTTTTATAAGCATGGTAGAGGTAGGGGAGCTTTCTGGAAACTTAGAAACTAGTTTGGAATATTTACATATTCAATTACAGAGAGAAGCCGATTTAAAATCTAAAACCAAAGGCGCCATGATTTACCCAGCAGTAATTATTTCTGCCATGGTAATTATCGGTGTGTTGTTAGCAATTTTTGTGCTCCCATCTTTGACTGCTACGTTTAAAGATTTTGATATGGAGCTACCAATCATGACTAGAATTGTAATTGTAATTAGTGATTTTTTTGCGGCAAATTCTGTGTTGGTAATCGCAGCTATGATTGGGGCAGTAGTTGGATTTTTAATAGGGATTCGCACCACACCTGGGAAGAGGATTTTGGCAGCTGTATTATTGAATTTTCCTATGATTAGCCCGATTGTGAAAAAAATCAATATAGCAAGATTTTCTCGTATTCTAGGTTCTTTGATGAAGTCGGGAATTTCGGTTGTGCAAGGTTTACAAGTCACAGGCGACGCCTTGAGCAATGTTTACTACCAAGAGGTTTTAGCTGATACAGCCGAGAGTGTAAAGTTAGGTAAGCCATTAACAGAATCTTTGGCAAAGCACGAAAAACTGTTTCCGTTTTTAGTTACACAAATGATCTCTATAGGTGAAGAGACGGGAAACTTAGAGCAAATTTTAGAACAACTCGCTGCCCACAATGAAGCCGAAATAGATGACACCATGAAAAATATTTCCTCGATTATTGAACCTTTGCTGTTATTAGTGATTGGTGCAGTTGTCGGTTTCTTGGCAATGGCATTAATTATGCCTATTTATAATATTGGTTCCTCTATTGGCTAGCTATGATAGTTTGAACATTACTTTGATATAATAAACATACATGCACTTCAATATTCTGCAAAAACGACACCATTACATTGGTCTCCATATCAACAATCATGCTATCAAAGCTTTGCAGTTTGAAATTTCTAAAAAATCAAATTCTGTAAAAGCCTATACCAATGTGGCAATGCCAAAAGGCATGATCATGAATGATGACTTCACAGATCAAGGCGCACTGTCAGACTTAATCATTCGCAGTTTAGACAAGCCACAGCATGGAAAGTTTTCTACCAATAGGGTTGTAGTGGCTTTGCCTGAATCTAAGTCGTTCGTTCGTATTATTCCAATGCAACTAATGAGCGATGCCGAGGTTGGTAACGCAATTTTATTCGAAGCCGAAAGTTATATTCCTTTGCCAATGGATCAGGTTTACTTTGATTGGCAAATTATTGATCGCAAAGCTGATGGTTTGGATGTGTTAGTGATCGCATCACCAAAAGCATATGTCGACAAGTATATCGCTATCCTAGAAAAGGCTGGTTTGTCTATTGCTGGTATCGAAACTGAGGCTCAGAGTGTGGCTAGAGCTTTGGTGCCAACTAAAATTAAAGAACCTATCCTTATTGCAGATATTGATGCTTTTAAAACAGCTTTGGTTATGGTGCAAGATGGAGCTTTGCAGTTTACATCGTCTATTCCAATTGCTGGAAACATTTTTACCGAGAGACTCGCAAAAGCGGCTTCGATTGCGGCCCCAGAAGCCGAAAAAATTAAACGTGAACTTGGGTTTAGTAACACGGTGCAGTATCCAAATTTGAGATTGCAATTGATGCCTGCTATGGAAGACTTCGCGGCCGAAATAAAAAATATTTTAAAATTTCACTACGACCATCACGAGACGCATATTGCTACTCTACTTTTAACAGGTGGGGGAGCCAAACTTCAGCATATCGCCGAATCTTTGGAACCGTTATTATCCGACTACGCACCACTCAAAGTAACCGTCTCTAATCCATTAGAGCATATACCTAATTTAGACGAAAAAGCTTTAGGGCCTTACGAGGCTTTGAGTTTTGTGACAGCCATTGGGTTAGCCTTGTGGGAGATGGGTGAATTAGGTAGTAAAGGAGAATTAAAATGAAGCGAATAAACTTACTTCCAAGCAATAAGCAAACCGAGCTTTACTATGAAGATTTATATCACAGCACTACTGTAGCTGCAGTGTTGGGTGTGCTGATACTTTCGCTGGGTATCTTGGCTCAAATTTTTGTAATGTTTTACTTACAGACCAAAGAAGTTAAGTTGGTTAAAGAAATTGAAATACTGAAACAACAAACAGACAAAGCCGAAAATAACGAGCAGAAACTACAAATTAAACTTATTAACAGTCAAATGCAGGATTTCGAAAAACTCGCTATCGATTCTCCGGTTTGGTCTAAAGTCTTAAGTGCTTTTAGCGCTCTTATTCCTAAAGACGTAAAAATTAGTAGTTTTGATGCTGATGCAAAAACTGGTCAAGTAGAAATTTCTGGGTATGCACCTACCCGAGAACTGGTTATAGAGTTGTATAACAATATCAATGCAGATAAAGAACATTTTAAAGATATCAATTATCCACTAGAAAATGTAGCCAAACCAACCGAAGTTCAATTTAACTATACTTTCACAATTAAAGAAGGTGTTTTAATTCCTAGACCATAATATGTTTAAGTTAACCTATAGAATTAAATTATTTCTCGTCTTAACCGGTTTCGGTATTTTTGCTGCGATCATGTTTACTTACGGCTATGGAATTTTAGAATCAAGTAATGCCGACAAGCTTGGAGTAGTCACCAAGCTTAGCTTGGAGATGCAGGGTCTAAAAAAGGAACAGATTATATTCGAACAAGGGAAAAAAGATATTGCTACTCTTTCCGAAAAAATATTTCCACCCCAAGATTTATTTAGCAAAGATACTAAAGTAGTCAAAGAGATTAAAATCCTAGAAGAATTGGCTAAGCAAAACGGATTAGAGTTTGATCTTCAGATTTCTGGAAGTACAAAGACTGCTACAAAGGTCCCTGGTATTACAGGAGAATTATATTTAGTTCCTTATTCCGTTACAATTACTGGAAGCTTCAACAACATTCAAAAATATATCGAAGCAGCAGAGCACACCTCCTTTATTAACCAGACTCAGGATATATCTATACAAGCTGTCGAGGGTAAGACTCGAACAATTCTTAATTCAGTGTTTTATTTAAAATCATGAAAATAGACTTAAAATTTAGCTTAAAATCGGTCTTGCCGTTTATTTTAAAACGGTTCTCTTTAGTTCTTTGGGTCTTCCTAGGAATTATTATTTTGGCAGAAGCATTTACTATTAAATCTTCGCTAGACATGATAACTCAGGCAAATAGTGAACCATTGTTGAATACCGCGCAATTACTACGTGTTAATTTTGAATCATACGAAAAAATTGACAAAAGATTAAGTCACAATCTTTCCTTTACTCCATCCGAACCAAAAGCAGGTGATCCTTTTGGGTTGCCACCAAAGAAGTAATATAGCCTTGATTTTTGAGCATGTTTTTGCTAAAATAATCTGGTATTTATAAGTTTGGATCGGTAGCTCAGCTGGTAGAGCAGTTGACTCTTAATCAATTGGTCGTGGGTTCGAGCCCCACCCGATCCACCAAAAAACACCTCGCTAACTAGCGGAGGTGTTTTTAATTTGTTAAATATCTCTTTTTGTAAAATAATCGTCAGCGAACTTGAGCTGTTCTGGGGTTCCGACGGGTAACCAACGAGTAGCAGTAAATAATTTGATTGGTACACTTTGAGCTTCTTTAGCTAGTGTATGGGGGAGGCTATATTCAACTCCATTGGGGACATCAACTTTTACTAAAGGGAAGTTGAAGAAATTTGGGTCTAAGCAGTAAGCTCCACAATTGATTAAAGTAGAAGTGTCGCTGAAGCCTGTAAAGTGTTCGGTTTCATCGGCCATGATTCCGTATTTGCTCACATCTCTACTTGGCCAAACTAACATGGCACTGCCGTTGCTTAACAACTCGGTTAAATCATTCTTTGTGTAAAGATCATCGCCGTTGATGGCTAGAAATTTTGTGTGTAATAAATCTTTAGCTCGGTCTAGTGCGTCGCCTGTGCCGAGTAATTCCGTTTGAGTTACGTACTTAATTGGTTTGCCATTCCATTCATCTCCAAAGTATTCAGAAATTTGTTCACCTAAATACCCGATGACAATTATAATTTCCGAAATAGCATCTGGGAGGGAAGCAAGTGTATGTTCTAGCAATGGTTTGCCATTGATGTTGATCAAAGGCTTGGGATGTTTTTCTGTAAAAGGTCGAAGTCGCAGGCCTTTGCCTGCTGCAAGAATTACTGCTTGCATAAATTTGTACATTAATGGTGCACCCGGCAGGAGTTGAACCTACTACCTTTCGGTTCGAAGCCGAACGCTCTATCCAGATGAGCTACGGGTGCATGGATAATCTAGTGAAGATTATCCAAATTTTACCCCAAATCAACATATAAATCAATAGGAAAACAATGGTATAATCTACATATGTTAACTGTACTTTTAGGCGAAGATGTCTTTGCAAAACAACAATATTTAGACCAGATAATCCTTAAAAATGGCTTAGAAATAGCTAAGTATGAATCTGGCCAGTCTTTACCTAAGCTTAGTAGTTTAGCTGGTCAAAGTCTGTTTGGGGCAGGGCAGTTACACGTCTTTGTTGACTGCGTTAGTAACTATGAATTACCAGAGTTTGAAGCTGCTGTAAAAAGCACAGCTCAAGTTATTTTTATAGAAGATTCTTTGGACAAGCGACTTACTAAAACCAAAGAGTTATTAAAATTAGCTAAGTCTAGCGGCGGGGTGCAAGAATTTTTAGCACCAAGTTATGATGCGGCTACAAAATGGGTTGTCTCTCATGCTAATAATCTTGGTCTTAAAATTCAACCTGCTGCTGCAGACGAATTAGTAAGAAGGTTAATGGGGGAGAGTAAAAAAACTTTACCAACTTTACAGACTCACCAAGAATTATTAAAACTTTCAAGTTTTGCTGGCGATCATACTATTACCAAAGAGATGGTGGAAGAATTAACCGTACAAGATTTAGCTATCGACCTCTTTAGTTTACTTGATAATATAGGCAACAAAAATAAATCTGGAATAATCAAACTACTTGGTCAGTATTATGATTCCAGTAGTGAAGACGACAAGGCTTTAACTATCCGACTCTCGGCATTATTAGCAGATCAGTTCCGTAGTTTATTAATTGTTAAACAAGCAACCGAGCAAGGCTTGAGTGATAATGATTTATTAACAACAACAGGCTGGAAGAGTGGCCGCTTATTTATTATGAAGAAGCTTTCTCATAATTTTAATACCAAACAGTTAGTAGATGCTTTAGCAAAATTTTACAGCCTTGATAAGGAATTAAAAAACTCAACACTACCACCAAGAATAGTAATTGATATGATAGTTGCAACAATTTAAAATTTATGCTATAATACCTTTACATGTCTAAACGAACTTTATATGTTTGCTCTGCAATAGCTATTGCTGCGGCATTAACCTTCCCAGCACTTGCATTATTGGCTGGTTAAAATCCACCTACTTTTGAGTAGCTGGATTTTTTAGTAAACGTATTGGGTTCAATAGAAACAAAAATAATTAATTTGCGAAAAACAAACATATGTCTTCACATATCACAAAAAAGAGCCTAATTGCAGGAACTTTGCTAGCTTTTTCTATGATGGTAGCATTTCCTGCTATGTCTTATGCTGTTGAGACTAGGGATCCGGAGTATTTAGGCGGTCCTTTAAAAGAAAAAACAGAGAAATATGAAAGGGAATTTGAGAAAGAGACAGAGAAATCAGAACGAAAGACTGAAAAGAAAGATAAGGCTACTGCTTCTAAGGTTTGTCGTGCCGCTATCGAAGCTGCTCGGAATGAATATCGAGCGACGGTCAAAGCTAATGATAAAGTTAGTGCGACTGCAATTAAATTAGCTAATACAAATTATAAAAATGCAGTAAAGACTGCAACAGAAGCTCGTAAAGCTGCTGTAGCTATTGCCAAAGAACTAGAAGATAAAGATGCTCGCAAGGCAGCGATAGAAAAGGCTCAAGCAGACTATAAAGTTGCTTTAAAGGCAGCTCAAGATGCTAGAAAAGCTGCTAAAGACTTAGCTTCATCAACACGTAAATCAGCTAACTCTACAGCGCAAACCAACCGTGATGCAAAGGTAAGGGCAGGTAATCAGCCTTGTGCTACTTCTACTTCGAACTCAGGTTCAGTATTAGGTGCCTTTACATCCTTATTCCACTTTTAAGAAGTTACTAAAGATTTCAAAATTTTATTAGAGATCAAAAAAACCACTCAATACCTTGAGTGGTTTTTTAAATTCGTGAATTTAAATGATCGATCTAACTAGAACGTTGCGCGCGTTTACGTTCGTTAGGGTCTAGAAGACGCTTACGGATACGCACACTTTGCGGAGTAACTTCTACAAGTTCATCGTTACCAATGTATTCGAGAGCGAAGTCTAATGTGATTTCCTTCGGTGGAACTAAAATGATACTATCATCTGTTCCAGAAGCACGGGTGTTAGTAAGTTTTTTACCCTTGCAGACATTAACTTCGATGTCAGATTCTAAAGAATTTTTACCTACAACCATACCCATATATACTTCTACAGCAGGAGCGATAAATAGTGTACCGCGATCTTGAGCATTGTTTAGTCCATAAGCGGAGCTAGTTCCTGATTCAGAAGCTATTAACGAACCATGTTGGTTGGTTGATGTATCAATTTCGTGTGCTGGGCGATAGCTATCAAACAAGTTGTTGATAATTACTGTTCCCTTAGTGCGAGTTAGTAACAGATTTTTTAATCCAATTAACCCACGGGTTGGAATAATATATTCAGCGTGAATTTCACCACTAATAGAATTACTTTCTAGAACTTGCATTTCACCACCACGTTTACCAATTTCCTCTATTACAGCACCTTGGTGTTCTGCAGGAACGTCGATAGTTAGAACTTCGTAAGGCTCTTTTTTAATACCATCTTCTTCGTGGAAAATTACCTGTGGCTGAGAAACTTGCATTTCGAAGCCTTCACGGCGCATAGTTTCTATTAATACAGCTAAGTGAAGTTCACCACGGCCGGAGACTAAGAAGCTATCACCAGTTGCTTCTTCTACGCGAAGCGCTACGTTGGTTTCTAATTCTCTAAATAGACGATCACGGATTTGGCGGGAGGTAAGTAAGTTACCTTCACGGCCAGCAAATGGGGAAGTGTTTACACCAAAAGTCATTTTGATGGTTGGTTGTTCGATTTCTACTGGAGGAATTTGGCGCGGGTTAGCAGGGTTAGTGATAGTGTCACCAATTTGAACTTTGTCAAAACCACCAATAGCAACAATGTCACCAGCTGTAGCTTCTTCAACTTCAACAGTATTTAATCCTTCATACATTAATAAAGATGAAGCTTTACCAGTACTCTTTGTACCATCACGAGCAATTAGAACTAAGTTTTCTGCACGCTTTACGCTACCAGAAGAAATTTTTCCAATTCCAATTTTACCTTTATAGTTGTCGTAGCGAAGAGCCAAGATTAACATTGCAAAAGGTTCATCACTTACAGTAGGAGCTTCGATATTTTTTATGATAGCTTCGAATACAGGAGTGATGTCGGCCGGAGCGTCGGTTTGAATTTTTTGTAATGTTTCTTGCGCGTCTAAGCCGGCAATTCCTTTCATACCACTTGCGTAGATGATAGGGAAGTCGAGTTGTTTTTCTGTAGCGCCAAGAGAGACGAACAAATCAAAAGTTTTGTTAACAACTTCGTCAATTTGAGCTTCTGGTTTATCAATTTTATTAATTACCACAATTGCTTGATGCCCAAGTTCTAAAGCTTTCTTTAAAACGAATTTAGTTTGAGGCATTGGACCTTCCTTAGCGTCTACTAATAGAAGAACACCGTCAGCCATTTTTAGAGTACGTTCTACTTCGCCACCAAAGTCTGCGTGACCAGGAGTGTCGACAATATTGATTTTGATACCGTTGTATACAAGTGAAGCGTTCTTAGCAGTAATTGTAATACCGCGTTCTTTTTCGATATCACCCGAGTCCATAATTAAAACATCACTGCCGTCTTTGACAGTTTGGGTTTGCTTAAGCATCGCATCAACTAAAGTTGTTTTTCCGTGGTCAACGTGGGCGATGATGGCTACGTTTCGGATGTTTTCTCTTTTCATATACTACTTTCTTTATTGTTCATTAAAAAATGCCGGCTTGTTCCGGCAGGAATTCGTATCAGTATTCTAGTCAATTTAAAGGTTTTTGTCAAGGTTTTGAGGGGAGTCGCGAGGTGGTTGGCGGTGTGGTATTTTTCTGGGGAAATAAAAAAGCGAACTTGGTAGTTCGCTTTACTTAGCTGAAAACTAAGTTTTTTGATATGGTTTACACCACTTATTTTTTAAATCGTGAAACCGTAGATAAAAAGTCCTGTTGGCGGTAGGGACGTTTTCCAGACTTGGAATAATCCCAGTTCGTTTTTCACAAGTTAGAAACTTGATCTCTTCCAGATCCTGGTCTAGTAGTTCGTCTGTAGTGAGAGGAGTTGGCATTATAACTTGAATTATAGCTTTAATAACCACAAATATTGCAGGGATCAGAAATCCAAGCAATGCAATTACAGCTACGAAAACGAAGTACCCTCCAACAAAGTATGAGTAGTGTTGAAGACCAAGTAGTGTGTTTTCGATTGACGGAAACAATCCTGTGGTCCATTTCCCCTCCTCGAGTTGATAATTGGCAAGTTGGTGAATAGCTAAAAATATCACAGGGAAGATTGGATAGAATGGAAAACCAAGGATGTTAAACCCTTTCCCTTTTTTTGTTATGAACACCGAGTCAAAGATTCCATCCACATTCCAAATTGGATCAAGGATATGGTAATTTATCACATCAACAGTCGCTTTGTAGTTAATTGACCTGTACCCGAGAAATGCTGCGATAACAGTGCTTGCTAATCTAAACAAGATCGATAATATTATCAACACTGGTTGTAGGGTAAATGCGAACAGTGCTCTTTTGCGAAAATGACACTCATCTACATTTTCTGATCGGAAAAATAGATTGACCCATTTCTTCAAAGTAGGCGAGGGTTCTGGTGCAAAGAAGTTAGGGTCGACATTGATACCTTTGGATGTGTCGCCGATCCTTTGGATGAGATGATGATTTCGGAGTATTATTTTTCCAGTTAGGGTTCCAACTGAAATGTTTCTACCCCAATCAGTATCCTCAAACCATTTATACAAAGTACTGTATTTATGATCGCTTGCCGAAACAATAAAAGCTTTTACAATATGTTCACCAGCCTTATGGAAGGGGAGATATACCATGGCTTCCTTTAGAGGCCTCATGATCATCTCCTCGATTTGATATTCGAACAGCGGGTCCTTTTTAGTCGAGCAATAATGTTCTTTTTTAGAAATTGACACGACCACTAGATGGGGATCAGTCATTTGTTTCTTCCTTAGAATTTCCAGAACATCTTTTCTAAGGCATACTCCAAGCTTGATGACTGAGTCACCTAAGCTTTTTGGATCAATTTGAAGTTCCAAAATTGGTGATTTTGCGGGCTTAACTCTACTCATTTTGTAAATTCCTCCTGAATTTTAGTCAATTTTCTGACCTAATAATGTACTATTTATTGGGGTATTTGTCAAGAGAAATAAAAAAAGAGCCAAGGATTTGGCTCGTATATACTCACTTTTCTTTTTCGGTTTCAATCTCATCTTCCACCATCATCTCGATAAACTCTCTACCGACTGTGGTTTGATCTTGCATTTGTTGAGCCATCTCTTTAGGTGTCCAACTTTTACCCCATCCCATTATTTGTGGAGTATCTTGATTGGGTAAATTACGAAAGTCTTCTATGGTTTTTTCCCGAGTGGCCAAGTATCTATCATAAGGAACTTTGACACACTTTGCCCAAGGATTGTCTTCATCCTTTTCGGGTATAAAGACAGGGGATTGACCACCACGGGGACCAAGAAACCATGTTCCAGCTCGTAAAAGACCAAAAGTAATTAACGCAAGAATCATGGCATAGGCTAACGAATCGAGGAGTGTAT